>JAYTQU010000343.1:0-51611 GCA_043746555.1 Pseudomonadota bacterium
GGCAATGTCGGTCGCCAATTCCTTCAAGCTATGCTTGTAGGCGATGCGCTCGACGAACGGCACGAGAATATGAAACCCGGCTTGCAGAGTACGACTGTATTTACCGAGGTTCTCGATAACGTAAGCGCTTTGTTGCGGCACCACCGTCGTGGTCTTCGCCAGCACGATGAGGACCAGAATAACCAGCGCAAAAACGGCCCAAGTAAAACCCATGACAGTACTCCTTCTTGTTGCGATAACAATCTACAAACGATTCGATGCTTACGATTCTATGAATGCTTGGTCGGACGAATTTGCAACGTGAGACCGTCGACATTAACGATACGCGCTTGCGATTCCGGGACAATCGCCTGGTCGCCGGTGTTCTGCGCGGTCCACGTGCTACCGCGAAACTCCACGCGGCATGTCGCGCCCGGTGCAAGCTCGATCGGTACGACGACATACTCACCGGTGGGGCCAATATCGATATGCTGATTGTGTCGGCGCGTTAAGTCGTAAAGTTGGCGGCGGAACAGCACCATCGAGGCGACCGACAGGCCCGCAAATACCAACCATTGCAGCCACTCCGGCATCGCGATGCCGCCCAGACTCAGCAGACCGACCAGCAGCGCCGCGGTACCGACAAACACGAGATAGAACTGCGCGTCGATAAACGCGAGCTCGGAGATGAATAGCATTGCTCCAACAACGATCCACGCCCACCACGGCATAACAATCTCCAATCAATCCAATTGCGATGGAGTGTAGCCAACTGAAATCGAGGCAAGGGGATATTCGTGTCGAGCGGTCGTGGCGCCATGGCCAGTGGTTCGATCCGCCGGTAAGACGTTATTTGACCGGCGAATCGCGCGCATTGCGCCAAAACAAAACCGGATCACCGGGATCGGCTTTCTATTACAAGGGTCGGGTGCGATATGAGTCGGGAATTCTCGCCAGTCAGCGCTCACTTGGTCCGATACATCGCACGTAATGCGTGCTTATACAACTTGCCGTTATCGTGCCGCGGCAGACCAGGAATAAAATCGACACTGCGTGGACATTTGAAGCGCGCAAGCCGCGCGCGGCAAAACTCGATCATCTCCTCGCTCAAATCCGGCGATGCGGAATATCCCGCTTGCAGTTCGACCACTGCTTTCACCTCTTCGCCCCATTCTGGGTTCGGCACGCCGATCACGCCGACATCGGCGACACCCGGATGCGTCATGAGCACCGCTTCAACTTCAGCGGGATAGATATTCACGCCGCCGGAAATGATGAGATTGGCGCTACGATCGGTAAGAAACAAATAACCGTCGTCGTCGAGATATCCGACATCGCCGAGCGTGTAATGCGTGTTGCGATAGGCTTGATCGGTTTTCCCCGCATCCTTGTAATAGTTGAATTTGCCGACTTCCGGTGCGGCGAGATAAACCGTGCCGATTTCGTTCGGCGGCAGTTCGCGACCTTCGTCGTCCAAGATTTGAATATGTCCTGGGGTTGTAGGTTTACCCACCGTGCCGGGTTTTTTTAACCATGTTTGCGAATCGACGCCGCAGCCGGTGCCTTCGGTGGCCGCATAGTATTCGTACACCACCGGCCCCAACCAATCGATCAATCGTTGCTTCACCGGTACCGGACACGCGGCGGCGCCATGCAACACGAATTCCAGCGAGGAAACATCGTAGCGATCGCGCACTTCCTGCGGCAACGACAACCAACGATGAAACATGGTCGGCACCATGTGCGTGTGCGTCACGCGATACTGTTGAATAAGCCTTAATGCTTCTTCGGCATCCCATCCGTCCATCATGACAACCGTTGCGCCGTACAGTTGGGGAATGGCAAGCGAGAACGATAGCGGTGCGGCGTGATAGAGCGGTCCCGTGCAGAGGTGAACGCTTTTCCCTGCGTGATAATTATCGGTGAATCCGAGCACCGCAATGCCACTAGGCGCAGCGCCGGCGCGTTGTACGCCTTTGGGGCGACCAGTGGTGCCGGAGGTGTACAACATCGTCGTACCGATTTCAGGATCGTCGATATCGTCGGACGATTCACGCGCGAGCGTTGTCGCAAAATCATCGAACCCGTCGATAGCTCCACCCACCGCAAGGCAGACTTTCAAATTGGAAGCGCGCTGGACGGCCGTCAACGCGATCTCGGTAAAACGTGCATCGGCGATGAATGCCTTGGCGTCGCAATCCGCCACGATGTACGCGGCCTCATCGCCGGTGAGGTGCCAATTGATCGTCGTCAATCGCAGCCCGGCGCGGCGAATGGCCGCATTGGTTACCGCAAATTCGGGACGGTTCGACAGCAAAATCGCAACGCCATCGCCCGATCGTAAGCCCCGCGCGCGCAATGCGCGCACCAATTGATTGGCCTGCGCGTTTAATTCGCCATACGTTAGTTGTCCGGCAGGAGCAATCACCGCAGGCTCGTCGGCCAATAGTTTCGCCCATAGCGCGGACGCCATCCCGTTTGCCGCCGCTTGCAATGCTCGCGCTTGCAGGTCGGCCGCACTGAGTTGCGTGATGTCCAAAGTTGGTTCGTTTGAATGCATACGTCACGACCTTAACATGCAACGACGAATTGCCCCAAATAGGAGTGTAGGGATTTATTCAGTGCTTGCCGTCGTCGAGCGGAACATATTCCGTCGGCTTATCCGCACCGCCACCGAAAAAAAACTTTTCCATTTCCGCGACCAGAAATTTACGCGCCTTTGGTTCGATAGGCGAAAGACGATACTCGTTGAGCAACATCGTCTGGTGCTTGAGCCATTGTTGCCATGCCTGTTTGGAAACATTCGCGAAAATGCGCTGCCCGAGCTCGCCCGGATACGGCGCATAGTCGAGGCCTTCGGCTGCTTGTTTAAGGATGACGCACTGTACGGTTCGGGGCATGACAACGCTTCGCTAGATTATCGGCTATTGGCCATTGGGTATTGGCCATTGGGTATTGGGAAGTCTGCCAACTGACGAATGATATCCGCGACGGGCTTGGCCAATCCAATTCGCGGCGGCTGTTTCACATCGTACCAGCAGTGACGATCGCTATCAGCAACTTGCATATAGTCGGCGTGTTGAACAAGAAGGGGCCGCAATTCCAAGTCGAAGTGCGTGAAGCTGTGATGATAGGTTGGCAATGGACTACCGACGACGTGGGTCGCACCGGAAAATCGAACGCAGTCCGCTTCGTTCTCAAACTGCGGAAACGTCCAGAGGCCGCCCCAAATTCCGCTCGGCGGACGGCGTTCCAACAACACCGCGCCCGCCGCGTTCATTGCCACTAACACGAATGCTCGGCGCTTCGGTCGTTCGCGTTTCGCCCGCCGCGTCGGCAATGACGCCTGTAAATCATCGCGATAAGCCACGCACTGCTCGCGAAGCGGACAGTCGGCGCAGTGCGGTCGCGCTCGAGCGCAAAGCGTTGCGCCCAAATCCATAATCGCCTGTGTGTACTGCGCTACGCGATCGGTGGGCGTGCATTGCTCCGCTAATTTCCATAGTTGATTTTCGATTTTCTTGTCGCCGGGAAAGCCGGCGATACCAAAATAGCGCGTAAGCACGCGCTTCACATTGCCATCCAAAATGGGATGGCGCGGCTGACTCGACAACGCGAGTATGGCGCCCGCCGTCGAGCGACCGATGCCGGGCAACGACTCAACTTCATGCAGTGTCGTGGGAAATACGCCGGCGTGCTCGTTGACGATCGCTTGCGCAGCACGATGCAAGTTGCGCGCACGCGCGTAGTAACCGAGCCCCGTCCACAAATGCAACACTTCGTCGATTGGCGCACGCGCCAACGCCGCAACGTCGGCGAACTGCCGCATGAAGCGCTCATAGTAGGGAATCACGGTGATCACTTGCGTTTGTTGCAACATGATTTCCGAAATCCACACGCGATACGGCGTTGGATTTTGTTGCCACGGCAAGTGCTTGCGGCCGGCATGATCGAACCACGCGAGCAAGGGTTGCGAAAGCGCGGTCATCGCGCGCTCCTTTGCGCTTCGTGCTCGACCCGTCGAAAAAGATCGAGGCTTGCCTCGCGCAGCGTACGCAACATGAGCGCGCGGCCGATTAGCGGCGGAATCCAAAATCCCGGCGCGATACTAGTGGAGTAACTCACGCGCGTCTGTTCTCCGAGAGCTTGCAATTGCGTGTGCGTCTCGCCGCTGGTGACTTCGCTTTGCGCCGGCAACACCTTCGCCAACAATTCATTGTCGCGTTCTTGCACGCGCTCAACGCGCTTCACCGTACGACAGAACACGGCAAAACAGGCGCGCAATTTCGTGGACAAAACCACTTCGTGCGGTCCGTCGCGGCTGATAACGGTCGCTTCCACAATGCGCGCATCGAGCTTTGGATAGTGCGCATAGTCGCGCAATATATCCTGAACACGCTCTCGCGGCGCATCGATCACGGCGACCAGAGTCAATTGATACTGTCGATCGCGATACTTGCTGTCCAAATGCTCGACGGTCAACGCGTGCGCAGCGGAGCAACTCATCGACAAGACGATTGCAGCGATAAATCCCCGGAACGCTTTCGAAATCGTCATCGACGAAATAGATCTTGCAGCTTGTTCTGCAACTTCTCTTGCAGTTTTTCGCGCGCTTTGTCTTTCTGCTTTTCCACTTCTTGTTTGACGCGCGCCTTTACCAACCCTTCGACATCCGGCCGTATCGATGGCGATGCCAATGAACCGGAAACCTTCACCGGGATTTGTGCATCGACCAAGTCGCCGGCGTTCGCATCGTCGGCCATGCGCAGCACTTGCACATTGAGCTTGTAATCCAATGTGCTCTTCACGATGTCGACGCTGCCGCTGCCGCCGACTTTGAGATATTGCATGGCAATATCGAGATCGTTGTTGGTCAGCACGCCATTTTGAATCGCGCCGGTTCCCTTGCACGTGGTGAACGGCGTACGCGCCGCGCCGATTCGTTCCGGTAACGCTTCGCGATGCAACAGCGCACGGGCTCGCTTAATTTCGTACCACAGATCCGTGCCCTCGAATGCTCCGTTGGTGACATTGAAATCCAAATTGCCGGCGAGCGTTTTTTGCATTGCCAACGTGTCGGCGCCTGTGGCGTTCGCTTTGATATTTGCTTGACCGCGACCCGACACCTTGTTCGTGTCGAACATATCTTTAAACAACGGCGCGAAATCGATATGGTCGGCGTGCGACTCCACCACGAGTCGCGGCACCTTGCCGGTCACATCGATAGTCATCGAGCCGCGATACTGACCGCCGTAGAGCGCGGCATCGGTCGGCGCAAAACGCACGTCACCATCGCGCGCGTTGACGCTCACATGCAGTTTCGCCAAACGCATGCCCGCGAAGGTCGCGTCGCCGATGCGCAAATCGCCACGTGCGTTCAACGCGCGCAAAGCCTCGACCGGAATCGGCGTCGGCGTCGGTGCATTGTCTTGAACGGACTTCGCGGCGGCCGGCTTTTCCGGAGGCGGTAAATAGCGATCGAAATCCATCCGATCGAGATTCAAATCGAAACGCAGTGCGTTGGCATCGATATCGACGATCGCCAACTCGCCGCCGGCGGTAGTGCCGTCGAGTTTCATCTGTACATTTTTCATCGTCACGGAATTCTTGGTGGCTTGCACTTGCGCTTGCAGGCTGAACTGTTTGAGCACACTCGCGTCGCGCGTCACCGGCGCATCGAGCCCCAACTTGCTCATGAGTTCGCGCGGCGAGAACGACGCGAGATCGATCTGTCCGCTGATTTGCGGCGCATCGAAAATCTCTTTGCCGCTCAATGTCCCGGTCATGTTCGCATTGCCGAAAGACAGCTTCAGTCCATCCATCGCAAAGGTTTGTTGACGCAAATCGACCGCCAGCGAATGCACATCGAGCGTGAGCGGGACGCTGGATGCATTTTTATTCGTCGTCACCTGCGTCGCGAACGACACATTCTTCAACACATGGCGTTGCGCATCGAAATCGGGTGTTACGGTGGCGGACAATTTCACCGGCATCGCGCGTTGCCGATCTTGTTCGACGACAAATGCGACCGCAAGATCGAAGGGTTTCGTCGAGGAAATATTGCCCGTCGTTAAATTGAAATCGCGAATGGCGGTGCGCGTTTTCGCTTTGCGATCGTCGATCACCACTACGCCGTCTTGAATGCGTAAACCGGCGACGCTGGCGTTCACTTTCGAATCGGCGTTGATCGCTTGCGCGGGCGCGTTCGCATTGTTTTCCGACAGGTCCGACCAATTGTGTCGCCCACGCTCATCGGTGATCAGACGAATACTGGGTTTGATGAGCCGCACATCGCCGATCTCAAGCTCGCCGTGAAACAGCGGCATCAGGCGGATGCTTAATTGCGCCTCTTCGAACGACACGAACGGCTGCTCGCCGAATCCCGGTCGCTCGCCGAGTTGCGCCGGCCCGAGTTTGACGGCCAACCAAGGAAACACGGTGAGCTTGAGATCGCCTTGTAGCGTCAATTTGCGCTGCGTGCGCTGCTCGGCCAAACGCGCGATATCGGCCTTGTAGTCGTTGGGATTGAAAAACACGGCGAACAACGCAATCCCCAGCACCGCTAGCGCTAACAAACCGGCGATTGTAATTCCCACCCACTTTACTAGTCGCATGCTCTTTTCCCCTTACTGCGCTCCGCAGAACGCGATTCTAACGATCGATGTCCACCTATTCACGCCTAATTCCAGCACCTCAATCAAGCCTCAATGTACAGGGAGCGCGGCCGTTACAGAACCATACGCTCCAATCCGTCCCGAAGCCGGACAGCGGGCGTCTTTGGTCATGCAAGTTGGTAAACCTTCGATAGATAAGCGCCCTCGAAACGTGACACCGTTGCCGCCAAAAAATTCCCATTTCGACAGACGCCTGCGGGTTGTCGGCTACATTGCGCTCGCTGCGGGAGCAGGAACGGTTGCATCGCTGTTTGGCGTCGGCGCTGCACTCGGTTGCGTCGCCATGGCGGCCTTGTCGTGGGCGATCCATCGACAACGTCCCGCGGCCGGCGCCGTGCCGGAGTCGCGCGACGAACCCCACGCTATCTTGGAACGACTCACGCTTGCCACCCAAGCCGCCGATATCTCCGCATGGGAATTCGATGTCGCGTCGCGTCGCTTTGTGTGGGACATGAATCGTCCCAAAGCGTTCGGACTCGACATGGTTCCGATTGCGGATTTAGCGGCGGGACTCATCGCAGCCACGCATCCCGACGATCGTCCGCTACTGCTCGATAGTGTTCGACAAACGCTGTTGCGCGGAGAGAACACTTATTCCTATCGCTTTCGACTCGCGCGGCCGGGATTTCCGATTCGACACATGGAATCGTTTGCGCGCATCGTGACCGACTCGCGCGGCGAACCGGAGCGCGTGCTCGGCGCAACCTGGTATATCACCAACGAAGTACAAACGACCGAGATGCTGCAACGACAGGCGGAACAAGAGCGTTCGTTGCTCGATCGTTTCGCCATCGCCACGCAGGCCGCCGACATCAACAGTTGGGAAGTGCAATTCAATCCGCCGCGCATAGTGTGGCACGACAACTTCGATCCGCTCCTTATCACCGACGGCAATGACGATCCTCTGCCGGGCGTAATCGCTCGTCAGCATCCCGACGACCGGAACGCGTTTGGTCAAGCGGTCATTGCCGCTTCCAAGGCGAAGAGTGACATCGCTTCGTACCGTTATCGCATCAAGGACGGCAAGAACAACTGGCAACACACTCAAAATCACGCGCGCTTGCTTTTCGATGCGAACGGCAAGCTCATCCGCGCACTCGGCGTCACCTGGTTCATTACCCGGGAAGTCGAAGCGGCGGAACAGATGCAACAGCAAGCCGAGCAACTGCGTGCCGCCAAGCGCCGCATGGAACGCGCTGCGTTATCGAGCTCCGAAGGACATTTCGAATTGGATCTGCAAACGCAACAAGCCTGGCACTCGGAGAGTTTTCATGCGTTGCTTGGCTATGCGCCCGGCAGTTTACTACTGTCGATCGATGCAGCGACGGCGTTGTTACGACATTCCGACGACGCCGATGAGCATCGCGATCATATCGCGCAACATGTCGCTGGCGGCGAACCGTATGTGTTCGAAGCGCGCTATCGCATGACGAGCGGCGATTACCGGTGGTTCAAGATTCGCGGTTGTTCCGAATTGGGATCCGACGGCAAACCGATTCGAGTAGCCGGATCGATTCAAGATATTCACGAGCAAAAACTCGCACAGGATGCATTGCGGTTGGTCCAAGACCGCTTCGAGCGCGCCATTCACGGGACGCAAGATGGATTGTGGGAAGTGGAGGCCGACGCCAGCAGCGCGTGGCATTCGCCGCGCTTTGCGGCGCTGCTCGGTTACGACGAATCCGAACTGCCGCAAGGCACCCAGTTTATGCACGATCGAATTCATCCGGAAGACCTGGCAATCGTCGCCGCCGCCGTCGTCGCTCACTATCGCGACAACCTGCCGTTCGACATCGAATTGCGACTGCGCACCAAGAGCGACGACTATCGCTGGTATCGAGCGCGCGCGGTCGCTGCGCGCGACGCCACCGGCAAACCGCTGCGCATGTCGGGCTCAATGCAAGATGTCACCGACGCGCGTTTGGCGCGCGAAGAACTGGTGCGCGCGACCGAAGCCGCGCAAGCGGCGAACTTCGCGAAAAGCGCGTTCCTGGCCAATGTGAGTCACGAAATTCGCACGCCAATGAACGGCATTTTAGGAATGACGGGCTTGTTGATCGAAACCGAACTCGATCACGCGCAGCGCGATTACGCCGAGACGATTCGCGCCAGCGCCGACTCATTGCTCACGGTGATTAACGATATCTTGGATTTCTCGAAGATCGAAGCGGGAAAACTCGACATCGAATCGCTGGAACTCGACTTGCGCAGCAACGTCGAAGACGTCGGCGACATGATGGCGTTCCAAGCCGCGGCCAAGAAACTCGAATTGGTCGTCAACATGCATCCGGACGTGCCACGATTCGTGCGCGGCGACCCGCAACGCATCCGGCAATGCTTAATCAACTTGGTGGGCAACGCGATTAAATTTACGCGTGCGGGCGAAGTGGTCATCGAAGTCGCCAAGGTGATTTCGACCACCGGAGAAATGCTCACGCGATTCGAAGTTCGCGACACCGGCATCGGCATCGCATCCGAGGCTCTCAGCAATCTATTTCAACCATTCACGCAAGCCGACTCATCGACCACGCGTGACTTCGGCGGAACGGGCTTAGGTCTGTCGATTGTGCGCCGCCTCACGGAGTTGATGGACGGCGCAACCGGTGCGCGCAGTCAACTCGGTGTGGGCTCGACGTTTTGGTTTGAGTTGCCGCTAGAAGCGGCGCCGACACCCGAACGTATCGATCTGCATTTTGGCGATGCGCACGACAAACGCATCTTGATCGTGGACGACAATCACACCAATCGCCGCGTGTTGCTCGGCCAACTTGAACAAGCGGGGTTCAACGTCGAGGCGGAGGCGAATGGCGTCGATGCGTTGGCGACCATGCAGCAAGCGGTGGCGGATGCGCGACCCTTCGACATTGCGTTGATCGATTTTCAAATGCCGGAAATGGATGGCGCAATGCTGGGCGAACGCATCAATGGCGACGCCGAACTTTCGCGCACGCGCACCCTCATGCTCACCTCCATGGATCGACACGGCGACATGCGACAATTCGCCGCCATGGGATTCGCCGGATATTTATCGAAGCCAGTGCGCAGCAATGAGTTGCTCGCCGGCATTGCGCGCGTGCTGGCGCGTGACTCGACCACCCATGCCGGGGAATTCGTTACGCGCACCGTATTGCAAGAACGCGCGACCAGGCGGCAATTCGACGGTCGTGTACTTTTGGTCGAAGACAATGCCGTCAATCAAAAAGTTGCGCGGCAATTCTTGCAGCGCCTGGGCTGTGAAGTCGTCATCGCCGACAATGGCGAGCAAGCCGTCAATCTATTCGAAGTCGAAACGTTCGCGTTGGTGTTGATGGATTTGCAAATGCCGATCATGGACGGTTACGCCGCGACGCGACGCATTCGCGATTTCGAAGGTTGGCGCAAACGCACTCCCATTGTGGCGCTCACGGCCAATGCGATGACAGGACAGATGGAGCGCTGCATCGCAGCCGGTATGGACGACTTCCTCACCAAACCTCTCGATACGCAGCGATTGCGCGAGGTATTGACCAAGTTTGGAATGACGAAGGAATTCGGAACCGCAGAGCCATTCATCGACGAACCGGTCGTCGAAACGCTACTCTCAAATCCGGCGGCATCGCCGGTCGATCTAACGCGCATCGACGATCTTGCTCAAGGTGACATCGAATTCAAGCAGGACTTGATCGAAACGTTTTCGGTCAGCTGTGCCAACATTCGCGACGAACTACGCGAAGCTTTTCGCGCCGGCAATCGAACAGCGCTCGTCAGCGCGGCCCACAAACTCAAAGGCGCGAGCGCTAATATCCACGCACACGAACTACAAGGCTTATCGGCCGAATTGGAATCGCAGTCTCAGCAGTGGTCGGTCGACAAGATTGAAACGCACCTGGCGTCGGTTGCAGCCGCCATACAGCGTGCGCAGGACTATCTGCAGCACAATAACAAGCACACCAAGACGGCGGGCGCGGCGTAACCGCCTGCCGCGTCGCACTACATCGATTTCATTGTCACGCGATTGCGGCCTTGCGATTTGCTTTCGTAAACGCAGGCATCGCAGCGCGCCACTAAGGCATCGAGCGACGCGTCGACCGGCACACCGGCGTCCCATCCGGCAGCACCAAAACTCGCGGTCACGCCAAGCGTAAGTTCGTTGAACTTGATCGGCAATTTGGCCAAACGATCGCGCAAGATGTCGGCCACTTTCACCGCATTCATCGCTTGAGTTTCGGGCAACACGACGACGAATTCTTCGCCGCCATAACGCGCCACCCAATCGGTGCTGCGAATATTCTGTCGCAGTTCATTCACGACTGCCTTCAGCACCTCATCGCCCGCTTGATGACCGTGCGTGTCGTTGACCTTCTTGAAGTAATCGACATCGCACATCAACAGCGACAGCGGATGCGCGTAGCGCGCGGAGCGTTCGAGCTCATGCGGAAGCTGTTCCATCAGATAGCGGCGATTGAATGCGCCGGTTAACGGGTCGGTCACCGATAGCCGGCGATTCTCTTCGTTCAATGCGCGCAGCGTCCGCTCCAATGTGACGATGCGCTTGCCGGTGTTAAGGCGCGCAAGCAATTCCGGTTCGAGCACGGGCTTGGTTAAGTAGTCGTCCGCGCCGGCTTGCAATCCCGCCACCAAGTGTTCGATGGCGTCGCGCGAAGTGAGCAAAATCGTATACACATAGCCGTCTAAATTCGCCGACCGAACCGCTTTGCACAGCGCCACGCCGTCCATCTCCGGCATTTCCCAATCGGTGACCAGCAACTGAAAATGCGGCGGGGTGGTTAGTCGCGCCAGGGCTTCTTTGCCGTTCTGCGCGGTTTCAACGACAAACCCGGCGCGCTTTAATAGACGCGCGGTAATCAATCGTTGCGTCGGTTCGTCATCCACCAACATCACGCGCCACTCGGTGCTCGCGGCTTGCCCGTGTTGGTGCAGGGGCGTGGCCAGCGCGCTCATATGATGGCTCCTTGCTTATCGTTCCATTCGGCAATGGCCGGCGGTATCTGCAACCCCGGCATCGGCCGCCCAATGAAGTAGCCTTGCGCGCGATCACAGCCGACGGATTCGAGATAGTCGAGCACGGCTTGAGTTTCCACGCCTTCGGCGCATGCCGTCAAGCGCAACTTGTGCGCCAACAACACCATGGTCTCCACCATCGTTCGCGCTTCGTCGTGGTCGACGACATCGCGCACGAACGAGATGTCAATTTTCAATTCGCCGAACGGCATTAAATAGAGTTGCTTGAGCGACGAATACCCGGTGCCGAAATCGTCGATCGACAGTCCGAAGTTTTTAACTCTGAGGCGAGTGAGCACTTCCATCGTCGCCGCCGGATCGGCCATGGCCGCCGACTCGGTAACTTCGAATACGATGCGGCGTCGATCGACGCCGAAGCGCTCTGCCACGGCATCGACGTGATCGGGAAAACTCAAATCGTTGAGCAATTGCGGCGATAAATTAATCGCCACGCCAAGCTCGATTCCGGCTTCTTGCCAGTCGTGCGCTTGCGTCATCGCAAGTTCCAGCACACGTTCAGTGAGTTTGCGAATCAGACCATGCTGTTCGGCCAACGGCACGAAGCGCGCCGGGGACACGAATCCCATCTGCGGATGCCGCCAACGCGCCAACGCTTCGACGCCTTGAACGATCCAACGCTTCGGCCCGAGACACGCCGCTTTCGGTTGATAGAAGACTTCGATTTCGTTGCGCTTGAATGCTAAGTCCAAGTCCGCCGGTGTCAGCGCCGATTCGCCGCGCAGAGTTTTGCGAAGTATCGCCTCAAGTTCCGGCAACAAAATCGGTTTGCGCAAAGCGCCGAGCATGTTGAGCCCTTGCGCGCGACCGACTTGCTCCGCAGTCGCGAGCACGCGCTCGTCCATCCCACTTGCGACCAAAACTTGCGCGCGCGATCCTTGCCGCGCGAGATAACGCAAGAGCTCAATACCGTCGGTGCCGGGCATTTGCAAATCCATCACGACGACGGTAGGACGAAACTCTAAAACGACACGCCGAAACTGGTCCGCTTCGGTGGCCGAACAAGTCTCGAAGCCGAGCGCGGTCGCCGCTTCGACGATAAATTCGCATAAGTCCGGTTGATCGTCTACGACCAGCAAGCGATTGGTTGAGTCAAGCAACACGCACCTCCCCATCCAATAGTGTTCGTATGCGCAGCGCCAAATCTTCCGCGCGATACGGCTTCGGCAACATGTCCGAGTAGGCCAGCGCAGCGCCATTGGACAGCGCGCCGCTATTTGCATAACCGGTGGTAAACAAAACATTGATCCCCGGACGCAGCTCGCGCGCACGTTGGGCTAACGCGGGTCCAAGCATGCCGCCGGGCATCATCACATCCGTAAACAGTAGATCGACCGATTCGTCGCTAGCTAAAACGCGCAGCGCGGCATCGGCATTGGGTGCCTGGATGATGCGATATCCCAGATGCGTCAGCGTCGCGGCCGAGGTTTCCCGCAAATCGGTATCGTCTTCGACGACCAGAATGCTTTCCGAACCACCCGGGACCACGCGGTTGAAACCGGTTTCTTCGCGTAGAACGACCCCCTCGGAACACCGTGGTAAAAATAGTGTGACGTGGGTACCACGACCGGGCTCACTGTCGATGAAGGTCGCTCCGCCGGATTGCTTGGCAAAACCGTGCACCATCGACAACCCCAAGCCGCTGCCCTTGCCCGGCTCTTTGGTGGTAAAAAACGGCTCGAACACGCTTTTAAGAATGTCTTTTGAAATACCGGCGCCGGTATCGGTCACTTCCACGCAAACATACTCGCCGGGCAATAGTTCGGGATGATCGTCGCAAAACAGCCGATCGAGCACTCGATTACGAGTAGCAATCGTCAACGTGCCGCCCTGCGGCATGGCGTCGCGCGCGTTGATCGCCAAATTCAGTATCGCGCTCTCAAGCTGACTGGGATCGACGCGGCTCAACCACAAATCGGCAGCCGGCAGAATCTTCACTTCGATCGAGTCGCCAAGCGTACGACGCAACAAATCGTCCAACCCCTTCACATTACGGTTGAGATCGACTACTTCCGGTTCGAGAAGCTGCCGTCGCGAGAACGCCAACAAACGCCGCGTGAGATCCGCGCCGCGCACCGCCGCACGCATGGCCGTGCTGATCTTGCGCAAGTGAGTGGGATGCTCAAACAAACTGCGTTGTAACAATTGCAGGTTGCCGATCACCACACCGAGCAGGTTATTGAAATCGTGAGCGATGCCGCCGGTCAGTTGTCCGACCGCTTCCATTTTCTGCGCTTGTATCAGTCGCGCTTCGAGTTGCTTGATCTCGGTAAGATCGTGCATCACCGAAAAGAATCCTCGCACTCGACCGTTGGCGCCGGTCTCGGGAACGTAATGAACCTGCCACTCATTACGTCGCGCATCGATTAGCGTCGTTGCGGTGAATGCTTGCGGCTCACCGTTCAATGCCGCGTGCAGATGCGAACGAAGCTGCGCGTAAGTCTCGGGCGGCACGAGATCGATGACCCGACGACCGACGATTTGCTCGCGCGATAAGCCCCAGCCTTCGGCCATCAAGCGATTGCAATAGGTGACGATGCCGTCGGCATTCACGTAGTTCACGATGGTCGGCATCGCGTCTAATGTTTTCTCGAAGAAATCGCGAGTCTCGCGTAGCTTTTGTTCCGCAACGCGTCGTGCGGTAATGTCTTGAATGATGCCGTGCATACGACGCGTGCGTCCGTCGACGCGTTCCGCCTTGCCGATCACGTGCACCCACAGCGCGCGACCTTGAGTGGTCGCGATTCGCATCTCCGCTTCGAAGTCGCGGCCGGTCGCCAGCGACTCGTCCCACAATTTTTTGTAAGCTCTGCGATCGCCCTCGTCGTAACACACCTCGATGCGCTTAAAATCAAGCGAACTGCCTACCGGAATATCGTGAATGCGATAGACCTCATCCGTCCAAATGAGTCGATCGTTGTCGGGAAGATATTCCCATGCGCCGACCTTCGCGGTCGCTTGCATGTCTTGCAACATCACATCCAGACGCACACGTTCGGAGATATCGGCGAAGGTCATCAAGGTACCGATCGTTCGCGGTCCGTCGAGCAGCGGCACTAATCGATACTCGACAGGCCGTAAGCGCCCGTCTTTACGCTTCAACGTCGCACCGACTCCGCGCCGCATATCGGTGGTGTAACGCACCGGTCGCGCGGGATCGGCAATGTGCACTTCGCTCTCGGCGTTGGTCACGATGCTGCGATAGTCGACGCCGACTAACTCCTCCACCGCAAAACCCAACATACGCGCCGCAGCGGGATTGGCATAACGCACTCGGCCGGTGGCATCCAATTCGAATATCCCTTCGCCGGATGCCTCGACGATCGATTCGTTGCGTCGCGCTTTCGCTTTCGCCTGAACTTGCGCGCGACGATCGTCTGCGCGCGAGCGCAAGAGCCAAAAGATTATCAGCAGCGCTGGGATGGCTGCGAGCACTGCGCCCGCGACGACTGCGAGTCCACCGCCGTGCTGTAAGAGTGATTCGACGAAGCCCATGCGGAAAAGCTCAGGGCGACGGTGCAGCTGCGTTTAGCGAATTCGATACCGAAATACAGAAGAACACAGTGACTCGCGCCACGCTCGTTATGCCTTTTGCGCCGGGTCTCGCCCCGCATACCAATTGACGGCGTACTGCATCAATTGCGCGGAGGTGCGCAACGACAACTTGCGCTTGATGCGCTGCCGATGCGATTCGACTGTCTTGACGCTCAAGTTCAGCGCTTCGGCGGTTTGCCGCGTCGACAGTCCCTTGCCGATCATGTGCAAAACTTGCAACTCGCGATTGGTCAAACTATCGATCGGATTCGCCGAAATGTACGCGCCACCGGCGGCGAATTTTTCGATCATGCTATTGCCGACCGCTTCGCTCACGTAGATGCCGCCGTCAAGGACGCGGCGCAACGCGATCAAGAATTGATCCGATGCGGCTTGTTTCATGATGTAGCCGTTCGCGCCGGCCGACAGCATGCGTTCGGCGTAAATCGCCTCGTCGTGCATAGAGAGCACCAACAGCGGTAACGCCGCGTAATGCGCACGCGTGTCTTTGACCAACTCCAAACCGTCTCCTTGTTTCAAGGACACGTCGACGATGACTGCATCGGGCTCTAAATCGCGAATTGCCGTTTTTGCTTCGCGCGCCGATTCCGATTCGCCGCACACTTCCAAATCGGGCTCTGCTTCGATTAGACGACGCAATCCTTGCCGCACGATCGGATGATCGTCCACGATCAGAACGCGGCGGCGGCGACCGGTTGCGGTCGTTTCCTTGATCGCCGGTTTAAGAGGTGGTTTGAATAATGACGGGCCGGTAGTCATGTCCGCGCTCCTTTAGTTCGCAATTTGAAATTCTTTTGTGCTTTGGCTTTGCCAGTATGGACCGATCGCCGCGGTTTGGTAACGCGACTCACTTTGTCGCGCGATTGTTCGTCGCGCGATTCTATTTCGGCAGCGACTCGCCCCATCGATTGTCGAGACACGCGATTGATGGCACTATCAATGGGGCACTCGCACACCACGCGCGTTCCGCGCGTCGCACCGCGTTCGATATGCATGTCACCTCGCGCGATTCGCGCACGATAACGCATGATGCGCAGCCCCATGCCCTTGGCTAGATCGTCATTGGCGTTCGTAGCGGTAGTGTTTGGCGACGGCTGCGGCATCCCGCAACCATCGTCGTCGATCGTCAATCGCACATTGTTCTGTGTCGCGCTCAAGTGCAATCGCACCACACCGGCTTGACCGTGCTTGACGGCATTGGTCACGGCTTCCTGCGCGATTCGGTATAAGTGATTGGCAACCTCCGTATCCAAATGAATCACCGGCGGTAACTTATCGAGAAACTCGGCTTTAATGCCGTAGATGCCGCGCGCATGCATCGCAAGGCCCTCGAGCGCGTCGCGCAATCCGCCGCGTTCCAAATGCACCGGCGACAATCCTCGCGCCAATGATCGCGTATTCTCCACCGCATTGTTAAGCAAACGCGTAATGCCTTCGATCTCCGGCGGCGATTCGCCGTGTTGAGCTTGCAATCGTCCGGCCAAACAACGCAGCATCAACGCGATGCCGGTCAGCTCTTGACCCAAGCCATCGTGCAAGTCGTTACCGATACGATCTTGTTCGCGACTTACCGCATCGAGGATCGCCCGCTCTAGGTGTTTACGTTCGCCCACGTCCTGCAGAACCAGTAACCCATGACGACGTTCGGCGTCGTCGAGTCGCGAGATCGCGCCGGCAACGCTCACGTGCGATCCATCGGGACGACGCACTTCAAATTCCAATGGCCACGGTCCCGCGCCATCGGCGCTAGTGCGCGGCAGACCCACGAAGTCGAGCGCGTCCGCCAACGAAGTAAGCGGACGACCGATCAACATGCCGCGCGCAAAGCCGAACAGCGCATCAAAGGCCGGATTGGTAATGACGATCAACCCTGCTTCGTTGATTAACGCAACGCCTTCCAACATCGACTCGATCATCTTGGCCTGCGTCGCGACCGCGCGTTGCGCCAACACATGCTGCGTCGTGTCGCTGCCGTTAAGCGTCAATGCCACGATCTGTTGTTGCTCGCGCACCGGCGCGACGCGCACCTCGATGTGCCTAGGCGTACCGAACGGTCCGAGCGTTTCAAATTCGAAACGATCCGGCGCGCCAATCTGCAAAACGCCGTTCATACATTGCAGCGCACGCGCGCGATAGTCCTCCGGAATCAACTCGGCAACCAGTGTCCCGCACAACTCGCGAGGCGCGCAACTATCTGCGTTGCGATTGGCGATGCCGCGATTTGCAAAGACGACGCGCAAATTGCGGTCGACCAAAATCAACAAATCGGCGCACGCCTCGGCGGCAAGACGCAAACGCCGTTCGGACTCAGCCGATGTCGCATCGCGGGGCGACGCCACATTGTCGGATATTCGCTGATCCGAACCGGTTGCGGAACTCGTCGTGGAACTCTGAGTAGAACTCGGAGTAGAACTCGGAGTAGAAACCTGAGTATAAACCTGAGTAGAACTCGGAGTAGAACTCGGAGCCGCACCAGGAGTCGCCGATTGCGATAAAGAATGTTGAGTCGCTGCGTCCACGAACAAAAATACCTTAATTGATACGCAAGCGAACTCGGCCAAATCGCTTCGGTGCGCACGCCGGCGCACTGTTGCGTTAGCGTCCCAATTCGCTCCGAGTGAAATCGAAAGATCGCGCTACTCACGCTAAAAATCATGATGTTCGAGCGGGAAAGTGCGCGGTATCAGCAAATCCCCTAAAGTTTTGAAGGCGCGCGCTGGCGCGCTGTTTTCCGTGCGAACGAACGCAAATAAATTGCCGACCAATTCGCGGCGCATTCCACCAACGAACCACTGCGCGAACGGAGCGCGCATCGTAATGCGAACTAAGACACGGTCTGACTTGGCGCGCCGTCACACATACGATTCGAGTCGCAGCCCATCCCAACTATGGTTTTCCAATCACGTCGTTGAGGCGCCGTGATCCGAAACCCATTGTGTGGCGTATCGAATCAGCTCATTGGTGGTGCGAAGATTGAGTTTCTCGCGCATGTGCCGACGATGCGCATCGACCGTCTTCATTGACAATTTCAACTTCTCGGCGATCTCCCGCGTGCTCACGCCCCCGCCCAGCATACGGAACACTTCCAATTCGCGATCGGTTAAGCCGGCAACCGGATCTTCATCGGTACTTGCATTGCGGCCACGCACGGCCTTGGCCAACAGCCGTTCGCCCATCGCCGGACTCAAGTGACGCTGTCCACGCGCGACCTTGCGCAGTGCACCGAGGAAATCGGTGCCCGCAGCATTTTTCATCACATAGCCATTCACGCCCAAGCGCAACAGCCGCTCGGCGTACAGCGCTTCTTCCTGCATGGAGAGCACCAAGATTCGGATGTCGGGATGCTCGGCGCGAAACCATCGAATCAATTCGATACCGTCGTCATTGCCGAGCGCCAGATCGACGACCACCACTTCCGGTTGATGACGCGCAGCAGCGTCTTGCGCCTCGCGCGAATTACTCGCCTCGCCGACCAAATTGAATTCCGCTTGGCCGGCAAGCAATTGCTTGAGCCCTTCGCGTACAAACGGATGATCGTCGACAATCAATATTCGCGTGGAGTTCTCGCCCATAA
Organism: Pseudomonadota bacterium; assembly: GCA_043746555.1. Lineage (GTDB taxonomy): Bacteria > Pseudomonadota > Gammaproteobacteria > Steroidobacterales > Steroidobacteraceae > CAZQYC01. Next base: position 18,802 of record JAYTQU010000343.1, read on the forward strand.
TTCCCCATCACTCCTTACCCGGTGAAGCGTCGTGACGACGCGGTTGTTGTTAATGACCCGAGCAGTGTCCGCTCTGGCAAATTCCGCTCTGGCAAAACCTATTCATTGCAATCGACCAACTGAAACAATGGTCCAAGAAGCCGCCGCAGCGATGCGGTTTTCCCATTCGTCTCGTTCGAACTCATTCGCGCGCAAAGTCTCTGCACCGCGCATTTCGGCATCCCGCTCACTCGACGTGCGGTGAATGTCTTATGTCTATGTGAGGATCGTCACGGCAGATCGCAAATTTCGATGGCGTTTGCCGCCGCATTCGCCACAAATAAGTATTGGTCTTCTTTTTAGCACCGGCAAGTCGCCGATACAAGCGTTAGCGTTTGCATTAACGCCGTTGAGTGATAACTTGTACCCGCGTTCGGATCGGAATGGCCTTCGATAGGCAAATGGCACTTACAAAAACCAGGCGCGGACCAACGTGGACACCAAAATCACTGCACCCCTGCGATTCGTGTTGTTGGAAGACGATCACGCCGATGCAGAACTGATTCAAGCCGGCCTCGCCAATCGAGGCCTTAATATCGAATGGCTGCACGCCGTCGGGGAAACCGATTTTCGCGCGGCGATAGCCGATCAAGCGCCGGATCTAGTGCTCGCCGATTACACGCTTCCGGGTTACGACGGGTTGGCGGCGATGCGCATGGTGCGCGATAACTGGCCCGACGTGCCGTTTGTATTCGTTTCCGGATCGCTGGGCGAAGAACGCGCCATCGACGCATTAAAGAGTGGCGCGACGGACTATGTCCTAAAAGATCGCTTGCAGCGACTCCCGACCGTGGTGCAACGCGCACTGAGCGAAGCGCGCGACCGCAGCGAGCGACGCAAAGCCGAGCGCGCGCTCGACGATCAACGCGCCTTGCTCAGCACATTGATCGACAATCTACCCGAAGTGGTTTACGCCGTCGATCGCGAACAGCGACTCACGATCGTCAATCGCGCCTTACTCGAGTTGGTGAATCGTTCACGCTCGACGGTTCTCGGCGCGACGCTAACGCAGTTCCCCGAGCTAGCGGATGTCAACGAAGAGAGCGAATCGCTCGACGCAATGCTATTGCGCACCGGCCGCTCGCAAACCGACCGCGAGCGGGCGCTACTTAACAAGGACGGCACACGGCGCTGGTGGAGTAGCTCGAAAATTCCGTTGCGCGATCATGGCGGCGCGGTTGTGGGTCTGGTCTGTGCCAGTCGAGATGTCACTGCGCGTCGCGAATTGGAACAGGAGATACTGGAAATCTCCAATCGCGAACAGCGCCGTCTCGGCAGTGACTTGCATGACGGCCTCGGTCAGGAGCTCACCGGCTTGTCGCTGCTGCTCAAGAGTCTCGAAGTCCAACTATCCCGCGAACAGCCGCGCTATATGCCGCAGCTCTCGAAGATCACCGAACTGCTCGCGCATACGATTCAAAGCACGCGATCGCTGGCGCGTGGACTCGCGCCGGTAAATTTGGAGCGCGGCGGATTGCCGGAAGCACTGCGCCATCTCGCCGCCCGCTGTACCGATATGTACGGACTCACATGTCGCTTCGAAGATCGATCGCTACGACTTCCCGAACTCGATGAGGGTTCGGCAACGCATTTGTATCGCATCGCGCAAGAGGCCACCACCAACGCCGCGCGCTATGCGCGCGCCAAAAGTATCGAAATCGAATTGCGCACGACGCCACGTAAGCTGCACCTTTCCGTGACCGACGATGGCATCGGATTGACCGCCGGCCTCGCGCAAGGCAAACCGGGATTGGGTCTCAAGATAATGGAATACCGCGCTCACATGATGGGCGGCACCGTCGTATTCGAAGAACCGGGTGCCGGCACTCGAGTTGCGCTTGCGTGCCCGCTTAATCTACTGCGGCCCGGCAAGAACAACGCGGCACGCAAAAGCGCATAAAGGCGAGACCGACTGGATTCCGGACAGCCGGCAATAGCGAGAAACGATCGGAAGTTTTCTTTGGCCAGTAACCAGCTAACCGGTAGTCGGTAGTCGGTTGGTTTCCTGACCTCTCAGCCCACCGCCGCTTGCCGCGCGTTGTGCGCGCCGTTCCATGCTTGAATAAACGCTTCCAACTCGGAGGCCGGTAGAGGTTTGCTGATGAAATCGCCCTGCACGCAATCGCAGCCGCACTGGTCGAGAAAATCAAATGCCAATGCCGACTCAACGCCTTCGGCGCAAACCGCCAGCGACAAATTGTGCGCCAATTGCACGATGGCTCTAACGACTGTCGCCGTACCGCGATTCTGTGGCAACGCGCCGATCAAAGCATGATCGATCTTCAGTTCGCTAAAAGGCATCTTGTAGAGGTGCGTCAGCGACGACGCGCCGACGCCAAAATCATCGAGCGCCAACCCCACGCCCTTCACGCGCAGTCGCGTGTAAATATCCATCGCCAACTCGGCGTCGTGTTGCGCGGCGTCTTCCACCACATCAAGCACCAACTGCGATGCGTCCACATTGAATTCGCCGAGAATACGGCCAAGACGATCCGGAAATTCCAAATCGTTTACCAAACGCGGCGCCAGATTTACCGCCACCGACAAATCCATGCCGCGCGAACGCCAATGTCCGACTTGTCGAATCGCATCGGTGAGCACGAAGTCGGCAATAGCAGTAGTGATTGCGTGATCTTCCGCCAGATGCAGAAATTCGCGTGGATACAATAATCCTAAGCGCGGATGTTGCCAGCGCACCAGCGCTTCGGCGCCGCCCACGCGCCATTCCGAATCGATTCGCTCTAAGCGCGGTTGATAGTGAACCACCAATTCTATCTCTTCGATTGCGTTGCGAAGATCGGACGCGCGGAGATTCGCGGTGTGCCCGAAGTGACGCGTCAGCATGGTTTCAATGTCTTCCAACAACGCCGGTTTTTGCAGTGTGCCGAGCATTTTGAGTCCCAGCGATTCGCCCAACTGACGTGCGCTCGACAGCACCCGCTGATCCATGCCGCTGGCCAATATAACGCCGCTGTCCACGCCCAAGCGCGCCAAGTGACGCAGCGCTTCGACGCCATCCATTCCCGGTAACTGCAGATCGAGCAACACCAGCGATGGTTGTTGATGCGCCAGTTGCTCGCGGAATGTCACGGCGCTATCGGCGGTAATGACGCGATAGCCGACGCCTTCGGCAAGCTGTACAACGAGATCGAGAAAATCTTTCTCGTCGTCCACCGCCAGCAATAGGTTTGTATTAGGGTTTGACACGCGTCGTCTCCTCAACGATTTCCGATGCCGAGCAATCCAAGGCCGCGCGAACGCGCCGCGCTAGATCGCTCAGTTGATAGGGTTTGGGTATGACATCGACGGAGCCGTCGAGCAGCGAGCGATGTGCAATCACGCTCTCGCTAAATCCGGAAGTGAATAGTTCCTTGATATGCGGATGCGCAAGCCGCAATTTACGCAACAGCGCGACCGACGACATGCCGCCCGGCAACATCAAATCGGAGAACAACAGCGCGATATCGGAATGTTGCGCGGCAAGTTGCAGTGCCTCCGATCCCGCTCCGGCGGCATACACGCGATAACCTAAACTGCCGAGCATCTCGACCGCGGTGGCGCGCACGTCGATGTTATCGTCCACCACCAAGATGCTTTCGGTGCCGCGCGGCAATTCGGTCGCCACGATCGTGTCGTCGGTTTGCGCGACCGTTTCGAGAGATCGCGGAAAATACATTTGCACCTGGGTACCGACGCCGGGTGCGCTGTCGATCAACACATGACCACCGGATTGCTTAACGAATCCGTACACCATCGCCAGCCCCAGTCCGCTGCCTTTACCCGATTCTTTGGTCGTAAAGAAAGGCTCGAACGCGCGCTGTATTACTTCCGCCGGCATGCCGGCGCCGGAGTCGCCGACAGTGACTCGCAAATATTCGCCGGGCGGCGGCGAATTGCTGATCGCTGTTGTCGTGGATATTGCCGCAACGCTATCGCTCTCCACGCCGATGTTTTCGGAGCGAATGACGATCGACCCGCCTTGTGGCATCGCATCGCGCGCATTAATCACTAAATTGAGCACCGCGTTTTCGAGTTGCCCTGGATCGAGTTTCGCGAAGTGCAGGCTCTGTGCTAAGTCCAATTTCAATTCGATGTCGATCGGCAAAGTTCGACGTAACAACTCGCACATGCCGCTCAACAGCGCATTGACCTGAACAACTTGCGGCGCGCCGGATTGCTGTCGCGCAAAGGTCAACAAGCGTCGCGTTAATTCGGCGCCGCGCATCGCGGCACGCAACACCGTCTCGGCTTGTTTATAAAGTCGCGGACTTTCCTTCAGTGTGCGCGTGAGCAACTGTGCATTACCGATGACCACCGACAATAAATTGTTGAAATCGTGGGCGACACCGCCGGTGAGTCGACCGATCGCTTCCATTTTTTGACTTTGACGGAGTTCCGCTTCGAGCCGTAGTCGTGCAGTCACATTGCGAGCGACCACGAAGCATCCTTGAACGTTGTTGCTATCGTCGCTATGCGGCAAGAAGGAAACGTCGATGTCCATTTGCCGTCCGTGCGAATCTTTGGTCTGAATCTGGCAATCGACTTGTCGGCCGCGCAACGCAAACGACAGCTCCGTCGCGAGTTGCGCATAAAGTTCGGGTGCGGCGACGTCGCGCGCCAACTGACCGCGAATACCTTCTACATCGCGCTCGAACAGCGCGCCGCAAGCACGATTTGCGTACAAAACGCGCTCTTCAGCGTCGACGTAGGCTATCGTCAACGGCAACGCATCCAACATCGTGGAGTAGAAGTTGTCGCTGCGTCGCACGGCTTGTTCGGCGCCGACCTGCGATTCGATATCGCGAATCGAACCGGAAAGTCGTCGCGGCCGACCGGCCGCATCGCGTTCAGCGCTGCCGCGCAAGCGAAACCAATGATACGTTCCCGACTTGCTCGCCAGCCGGCAACGCATTTCCAACGGCGTGCGCTGCTCGAGATGACCGCGAATGCGAGCCAAGACTTCAAGCCGATCGGCATCGTGCAACGCGCGTTGAAAGGTAACGAAGGTGTTGGCGAACTCGTGATCGGATTTTTGTTCTTGGTAACCGAGCATTTGCCGGAAATGCGGTGCATACCAGACGTAACCGGTTTCTAAATCCCAATCGAACAATCCATCCGAGGTGCCGGCGACCGCGCGTTCCCAGCGCTTGTTGGCCTCTTCCACGCCGCGCAAACTTTCGCGACGTGCGGTGATATCGCGTAACACGCCGATCGCGCGAGTCGCCCGACCTTGCGAGTCGCGCTGCACAACGCTCGCGCGCGCCGTCACCCATTTGGTCCGACCCGATGCGGTACGCAGCGAATACTCGCGCTCGAAGTGCGGCGTCTCACCGGCGAGATGACGCTCCAATTCCGCGAAAATCGATGTGTCGTCTTGCGGCAGCACCAAACGAGCGGATAACGATTCTCGCAACAGCAATTCCTCCGACGGAATTTCCAGAAGAGTCTGCCATTGATTGTTGTAGTAAACCTCGCCGCTCACAATGTTCCAATCCCACATCGCCAGCTCGCTCGCGGACATGGCCAGATCTAAACGCGCTTCGCTAGCGCGCAGGCGATCGCGCACACGATGCCGCTCGCTGACATCTTCTTGTGTCACGACGAAATAACGCGGCGCTCCGCGCGCATCGAGTTGCACGCGCAATCGCAGATGATTCCAGAACGGCGCGCCGTCTTTGCGATAGCCGACCAGCTCACCGTCAAACTCGCGCGCGTTATTCTGCGCGGTCAGCAACTGATCGCGCAACGCCGCATCGGTTTCTGCACCGCACAGCATGTTGCAATCGCGACCGAGAATTTCCGAATACGCGTAGCCACTCAATCGCTCGAATGCCGCGTTCGCATAGATAATCGGATATCCCGATACACACGCATCCGAAATGACCAGTCCGGTGGCAACAGTATCGAGCGCAGCAGCAAGAAACTCGGGCGGTCCAGCGCGTGGATCGCCGCCTGGAGCGACCTCGATAGGTTGAACATTCTCCGCGATTAACATAGCGAGTTTTGCGATCTTCCAGCGCCGCGCGCAACAACTGCCACGTACGCAATGGTCTATAAATTCGGCTGCTGCACGACATAAGCCGCGACATAGGCAATCGGTCCACGCGCTGCGTAGACAATTGCTCGTGATCTGCATCGTCCAACGACGACCCTTCTTGAGTCGTCTTGTGGCGGCGAAACCAAAACTCCGGCTTAGTGCACATTTGTTTGAGGGGAAGACGTAGCCATCGCTTAGCGACTCTTTGTAGCTGTGACTAGCATCGTCGCATTGCGACCTATCTTTGTTCAGACTGCATAACTGTCGGACTTTGCGAGTTTAGATGAAGCGATGACGACAAAAACAATGCGCAGCCCCGGACTGCGGGGACTGGAAGATCTTCTCTTGGGAAGCGCGAAACAACTCGCCACGCTGAAGATGGAATTAGCGAAAGTGCAAGAAGTTTTTCAACTGGCCGATGCCTCTACCGCTTCGGAAAACAGGCGCATCAACTCAATCTACAGATGGCGCTGGACGGCGAGTGCGATATCGAGTGCGCATCGCTGGTCTTGCACGTGCCCGCAAATGTCGGGATCGTCGTTCCGACGATGCAAGAAATGGACAACGACAATGATCCCGACGCGCCGCCCATCGCACTCGGTAATCTAAATGTCGACGTCGCTCGCGACGTGATTCGCATTAGCGAAAACTACGACCGCTTGCGCACTCGCCAACGCACGGTCGCGTTTCGTCAGCCGCTTCGAATCGTGGTCGAAGCGGCGGCGGTGGGGCAGAAAATTCCCGTGCATTATCGTCTGCACGGACGCAATTTGCGTTATCCGATTTCGGGAAAACTCTACATTATTTGTTCGGCGCGATGATTAAACGGCTTCGATATGTAACTCCGTGCGGAGTTTCGCCGCTATCGTTGCGGCCGCGTCGTTTGGAAAGCGAGTCTCGAAATCTTTCAACAACAATCGTGGCGTGACTCTATCGCCCGCATCGCGGGCTAGCGTTACCACACGTAACAACTGTGCGCTACTTTCCGGTCGAAAATCGGAATTGACACGCAATCGTGCGCGAACAAAATCCAATGCCTCGCCGGTCGCACGCGCGTCGAGCAATCGCGGTAAGCACAATTGCACGAGGTACTCTGCTAGTCGCGTGTCGGGCCAGCGCTCGGCGCGCGCGTACAGCCAACGAAATTCGTTTAAGGGCTGCGGGGAATTGTCGATGAGTTTGCGCACGCTTACGCCTGCATTGGCGAGCGCGCCGCCGCGAACTTGCGCGAAGATCGGATCGACGAGCTTATCGCGCTCGCGTTCAAGTTCTGCTTCCGCCTTTGCCGCGACTCGTTCCGGCGCATGCGCTGCATCGATGTCTAGTTCGTGGCGTTGCTCATACAGCACGCCGCCGATGCAGGCAAACATCGCCAGCCATAAATACATAAAGAGCATCAAACCGAGGATCCCAAATAGTCCACCAGTCGCTCCCGCTTGGATCGCCCACAACGGAACAAACCACATGATGGGCGACAAATCCTTTGCGGCCGGGGCAACGCCATTTGCGCTACTAAAGACATGCACTACCCAGGCCGGAATAAACCACAACGCGGCAATGATCGCGAGTAACGACAAGTATGCAACCGGTACTCGCGCAACGGCGCCGAACACTGCAACAGGATTAAGCGCATCGATGAATCTGCCCGTCAGACTCATCGCCGCGACCATCGCCGGCACGAGCGCCAGCAACAGCAAACGCAAGATTGTTGCAATGGTCGCTCCAGTGATGGGTTCGACGCTGGAAATGAGCGACCAGAACACCACCAGCAACAATAGCGTCCCCATCGGCCGTTGCTCAACGGGATTCACCATCTCTGCCGACAGCACCGGCGGTTCCTTGCGCCCGTCGATGACGTGATCCAACAGCACAAACGAATATTTTAAGTACCACGAACCGATGATCAATAGCATCGGAATTCCCATGATCCCCGCGTTCATCCCAATGGTCAGCAGCCCACTAAAGATGACAATCACAGTAAACGGCGCAATGCGCAGCGGAAGAAGCAAATACTGAATTAAAGCGGCGGCTCGCATAGATGCTTGTGTTGTAGACGCTTGGTATTGATAAAGTATTGGAGCGGGTGATGGGAATCGAACCCACGTTAGTAGCTTGGGAAGCTACAGTTCTACCATTGAACTACACCCGCGCAGTGGGTCTATTGATCCATTGACGATAAGTATTTTGCCGACGGGCGAATCTTACAGGTTGTGCGTCCAACGCAGCAACGGCAAACTGCCGCACTATCTTTATAGTCCCCGCCGAAGAGAATGCTCAATCCATCCTTCGCCGACATCGACCGTATGACCGTGCGCCACCCATCATCGCGAATCGTATTCCTGTCATCCGTGGCGATCGCGCAATGCTGCGTTGGCGGCTCGGCCAACGCGGATACGGCAAACTCGTTAAGCCCGGTAACGGTCATTGGCGTCACCGCGTTACCGGGGTCGTCGGTGCCGCTCGATCGATTGCCGGGGAACAATCAGTCGGCGAGCGCTGCGGATCTAGCAAGTCGCTATACATTGGACACCACCGAATTTCTCGCGCGGAAAATGGGCGGCGTATTCACCAGCGATGCGCAAGGCAATCCACTGCAACGCGAATTGCAGGTGCGCGGCTTCGTCGCATCGCCGCTATTAGGATTGCCGCAAGGTCTTTCCGTTTATCAAGACGGTGTGCGCATCAACGAACCGTTCGGCGATACGGTCGCCTGGGCGCTGATTCCCGAATTCGCGATTGACGGTATCGACTTGCTTTCCGGATCGAACGCGCTATTCGGTTTGAATACGCTGGGCGGCGCGTTGGTGTTACATACGAAGAATGGGTTTACACACGATGGCCTTGCCGGCGAAGTCGTTTACGGTTCCGCGCGGCGCTTAACTATCGAGTCGAACGTTGGCGGGACCACTGGCGGCGAGAACGCCTATTTCATCGGCGCATCGCATTCCGAAGACGACGGCTGGCGGGATTTTTCACCGACGCGCGCAACACAGGTGTTTGCCGATGCGCGTCGTCGCTATGCCGCTGGAGAGACGAGTCTATCGTTGACGTATGTCGACACCGATTTGATCGGTAATGGACCGGCTCCCGACTCGTTACTCGCTGTCGATCGCCGCGCGATATTCACGCGACCGGATCAAACGAAAAATAAATTGTGGCTCATTAGCGCCGGAACAACCTACCGACTCGGCGCGGCATCGCGACTAACCGCGCGTCTTTACGAACGCCAAAGCGATATCGCAACGCTCAACGGCGACGAATCGCCCTACGACGAATGCACGACGCCCTTGGCCTTAGTGTGCAACGGCGACAATGAAATCGCGCTCGATCAACGCGGCAACGCAATCGCATTCACGTCGCAAGTCGATGGTGCGGCATTGAATCGCAGCGTCACCGAACAACTCGGACGCGGCGTTGCGATCCAATGGACGACGACGTCACCGCTGTACGGACGAGGCAGCTATTTCGCGATAGGGGCCAACATCGATCGCAGTCATGGCAATTTCCAATCGAATACGGAACTCGGCGCCTTCGATGCAACGCGCGCCGCAATCGGCAGCGGTTTTCTTACCGAGGATTCCGCGGTCGAATTGAGCGCCGCGACGAACAGCGACAGTGTGTTTTTTAGCGAAACGTGGAGCGCATCGTTACGCACCGCGATAACCTTATCGGGACGTTACTTTCGTCAGTCGGTCGAGCTGCGCGATCAAATCGGAACGGCCCTCAACGGCAATCATCGATACAGCCGATTCAGCCCGTCCGTTGGCGTGACCCAGCAGTTGCATAATCAAGTGAACGCTTATCTCAGCTATGCCGAATCCAATCGCACACCGTCGCCGGTCGAACTTACCTGCGCCAATCCCGACGACCCCTGTCGATTGCCCAATGCATTTCTCTCCGATCCGCCGCTGCGCCAAGTGATCGCGAAAACCATCGAGATCGGTCTACGCGGCAACTGGACCGGCGGCCGCTGGCATCTCGGCGCATTCGATACCGCCAATCGCGACGACATTATCTTCGTCAGCGCTGGCGCACTTACCAATGAAGGTTACTTCAAGAATGTGAAAGCCACTGAACGCCAAGGCGTCGAAGTATTGTTGAACGGCAAGACGGCTAAACATTTTAGCTGGTCATTCAGTTACACATTTTTGGACGCGACGTTTCAAGACGATCTGCAAATCGCCAGCGCCAATCATCCGTTGGCCGTGAATGGCGAAATAAGCGTACGACGCGGCGATCGACTACCGAGTACGCCGCGTCATCTTCTCAAACTCGGGTTCGATTGGACCTTGGGAGATTGGACTGCGGCAGTCGATGCGCACTATGCATCGAGTCAGTATGCGCGCGGCGACGAAGCGAATTTGTTAACACCCTTATCGTCGTTTGTCGTCGCCAACGCTCAAGTTCGCCATCGATTGTCAACTTCCGCATCGCTCACCCTCAGCGTACAAAACATTTTCAATCGCGACTACGCAACTTTTGCGACACTCGGTCAATCCGGCGATGTGCTTAAAACGCCGCCGACACTCGAACGCTTTAGTACGCCGGCGGCGCCACGTAGCATGTGGCTGTCGGTAAATATTGGACACTAAACATGACGGACCGCGACACCCCCAGTGCAACAACAAGTCCACCAAATGAATTGCCGTCGCCTCGGCATCGCCGCATCCGTAGTTTCGTGATTCGCGCTGGGCGCATGACTACCGGCCAGGAACGCGCGTGGCGCGAGTTATGGCCGCAATACGGCATCGAGTTCACCGGCGAGGCGATCGATCTCGATAAATTATTCGGTCGATGTGCACCGCGAGTGGCGGAGATCGGCTTCGGTACCGGCGATGCGTTGTTCGCGTACGCCCGGCAACATCCCGAACACGACTGCTTGGGAATCGAAGTGCATCCGCCCGGTGTCGGACACTTATTGCTCAAGATCGAAGCTGGCGGACTTAGCAACGTACGCGCGATGCGTCATGACGCGGTGGAAGTGTTGTCGCAAGCATTGCCACCCGCTTGCTTGGACGAAGTACACATCTTTTTTCCCGATCCATGGCACAAGAAGCGTCATCACAAACGACGCTTGATTCAGAAATCGTTTGTCGATCTTCTTGCGCGCGTCGTCAAACCAAACGGCATCGTAAAGCTTGCCACCGATTGGCAACATTATGCGGAGCAAATACTCGCCGTATTCGACGCGCACGCCGACTTCGACAATCTTGCATCATTGAACGCCGACAACCCTGAGTCGTCATCGGGGTTTACCGCAAGGCTAAAGCATCGACCGCTCACACGCTTTGAACGTCGCGGTCATCGCTTGGGTCACGGCGTGTGGGATATGGCGTTTCGTCGGCGCGCACTGTAATTCGCGCGTAACAATTTCGTTTTAGCTTGGATACGTTCTCGCAGTGCGCCAATTGAACTTCGGCGCATTCTCATAATGATGCTTTGCGGAATTTTTACTACTTGCGCGCATGCTCAATGAGGGCTAAAAGAGAAGCGTAAGAGCACAAACATTTTGGAGCGCGATTGCGCAGCGGAGGCATCATGCAAACACCGACGCCCATCGTCGGAGACTGGTACAGCGGTCCCTCGGGCGAACTCTTTGAAGTAGTTGCGATCGACGATGACGATCGCACCATTGAAATTCAGTACTTCGACGGCACGCTCGAAGAATACGAACTGGACACTTGGAATGCGCAGAGCATTAGCGAAGCCGACCCACCGGAAGATTGGACCGGTTCGGTGGATGTCGATCAAGAAGACTACGACGTCGATGCCGAAACACCGCACAATGCCGCGTGGTCGGCGCCCAGCGAATTTTTTGACCGTAGCGAATCGAGCGGCTTCTCCGAAGTTGCAATCGGAACGGTCGATCGCTTCCGCTAAGCTAATTGTTTAGCAAGCGCATCCGGATCGTCTGCAAGCATGACGTAGTCGTGCTCGATGCGTATCGCAATGGAGCGCAATGCAGCGCCTGTGCACGGACCGGCGACACACAATCCCGTTGAGATATCGAAGCGCGCGCCGTGCGAGCGACACATCAACAGCGTTTGATCGCTTGTCAAAAATTCGTTCGCAGTCAAATTGAGCGGATGTCCTGCGTGCGGACAGCGATTGAGATAGCCAAATACTCCCGCGCCCTTGCGCACTACAAATCCTCGCAGCGGCCAATCGCCCGAACCGATCGTGAAGGCGCGCGCACCGGGATCGGAAATTTCGGCAACGCGACAGATGACCCGAGAGGTGTCAATCGTGCGGTTCACGAGCCGCTTGTAGCTGTTGTTGTTGTCGTTGTCGTCACTGGGGCGATCGCCGCCGGTGCATCGGATTGTTTCGACAACCAATAAAGAAATAGTACCGCCGGAATCCCGAGGCTTGCCGTGTAAACGAAGAACGCGCTATAGCCGACTGCATCCACTACGAAGCCGGACAATCCTTCGAGAATTTTTCCAGGCAGCGCGTAGATAGAGGAGAACAGCGCATATTGCGTCGCCGTGTAGCGCGTGTTGGTGATGCCCGACAAAAATGCAATCAATGCGGTACCGGCAATGCCGTAAGCCAGATTGTCGAATGCATTCACGGCAGCGAGTCCGATCAACGTCGGCTCCGTCGTTTGCGCCAAGAGCGCGAATCCGGTATTCGATGCAATCATCAAGCCGCTTCCTACCAATAGCACCTTGCGCACGCCGAATTTTGCGATCAACAAGCCGCCAACTAATACCCCGACCATCCCGACCGGTAGACCGATCGCCTTAACAAACGTGCTGATTTGCTCAAGCGTGTAACCGTGATCGATGTAGAAGGGATTAGCCATCGTGCCGAGCGTAAATTCCGGGAGTCGAAAGCATCCCATAAAGAGAATTGCGACGATCGCGACGCTAACTCGGAATCGAGAACAAAATTCCACCAGTGGACAGATCACCGCTGCAATAAAGTGTTCGCCGACATTGCGCAAATGATTCGGCCAATGAGCCTTGCGTTCCAGCCATTCGATCACACGAGCTTCACGCTTCACGGTTTCGGTTGATATGGCGAAGATCGGTTCGGGCGCGAGCAAAGTTGTCGCAATGCCGATCAACGCAAACCCCGCCATTACCGAATAGCTAATAAACCATCCGTAGTGTCCGGCGATACCGAGCGCACCCGCTCCGCCGGTAATCAGCGCCGCGCGATAACCGAGTTGATAGGCTGCCGCCATCGCGCCTTGCATGTTCACCGGCGCCGATTCGATACGCCACGCGTCGAGCGCAATGTCCTGAGTTGCGGCACTGAACGCCAGCAACAGCGCGCCGATTGCAATGTGACGAAGTCCCACGGCCGGATGGCTGAGCGCAATATTCAGCAAGCAGACGGTAATGCCGATTTGAGCGACCAACATCCAACTGCGTCGCCGTCCCAACCACGCATGCAGCAATGGAATTTTCAAGCGATCGACTATCGGCGACCACAACACCTTGATGGTGTACATCAGACCGACCCACGCCATCATGCCGATGGTGCTGCGTTCAATTCCCTCCTGACGAAGCCAAGCCGACAAGGTTTGGAAGATGAGATAAAAGGGTAGACCCGCGGAAAATCCAAAAAACAACATGAACAGAACGCGCGGTTGACGATACACCGACAGCGCTTGCAGCCACGTGGCGCGTTGCGGCTTCGATGGAGGAATAATCTCGGTCAACGGTAGTCAACCAATATGGCGGCGGCCGGTGTGATTCCACATGCTTTTGTCATTATCATGGCGAGCAGTATAACTTCTATAGGAATCGGAAATAGTGCCCCAAGCCATTGCAATCTCCTTCGTCGAGTTGTGCCTTGAACTGGGCGTTCTGCGCTTCGGCGAATTCAAATTGAAGTCGGGACGATTGAGTCCGTATTTTTTCAACTCAGGTCTCTTCAATACCGGGCGCGCCATTGCCGAGTTGGGACGTTTCTATGCGCAAGCCGTAATCGATTCGAAGTTTCAATTCGATATGCTTTTCGGCCCCGCTTACAAGGGCATCCCGTTGGTCGCCACCACGGCAGTCGCGTTGGCAGATCATCACGCTCTAGATTTACCTTGGGCTTTTAATCGCAAGGAAACCAAAGCGCATGGCGAGGGAGGCAATATTGTCGGCGCGCCACTCAAAGGCCGAGTATTAATCGTCGACGATGTGATTACCGCAGGAACTGCGATTCGCGAATCCATCGACATCATTCGCGCGGCCGGCGCCGAACCGGTCGGCGTGGTGCTGGCGTTGGATCGCCAAGAACGCGGCAATGGAGCGCTTTCCGCCGTGCAAGAAGTGCAACAGGTCTATCGACTACCGGTGACGAGCATTCTAAAACTCGATGGACTCATTACGCATTTGGCGACGAATGCGAACCAGGACAATAAATTGTTGGACGCGATAAAGCAGTATCGCGCCGATTGGGGAATCCGAATCGATTAACGGCTAATTTGCACGGGAAACCTTGGGTTTGACGGCGGTCTGGCGCAAAATAGATTTCTTTATCGCATTCGCAGGCATCGCATGAATCTCATTATTCGAATTGCGTTACTGACGTCGCTGCTGGTTGCGAGCCAGTCATCGTTCGCCGCGGCGTCTTTCTATCGCTGCAAAGATGCACAAGGAAAGGTACGTTATGCGAGCAGCATGCCGGTGGAATGCCAAGGTCGCGACACCGAAGTGCTGAACGAGAAGGGCAACGTGATCGACACCATCGAAAGCCCACAGACCAAAGCGATATCGGATGCGCGCGAAGCCGAAGACGCGCAACGGCTGAAAGCGCGTAACGATCAAATGCAGCGCGATCACGTGCTGATGGAAACCTATCTTGCCGTCGCGGATATTGAGCGCTTACGCGATCAACGACTCGACCTACTCGAAGCGCAATTGAAGATTGCCGAACAACACATCGGAACTTTGCAAGATCGTCTCAAACAGCTGACTGAGCAATCCGCTCGCTTTAAGCCGTACAACGATGCGCCGAGTGCACCGCCGTTGCCCGATCACATCGCCGAAGCGTTAGTCATTACCGTAAAGAGTATCGCCGTGGATCGCGAGACGATGCAGATCAAGAAAGACGAGCAGACCGAACTGACCGCCAACTTCGCACGCGACATCAAACGCTTCAAAGAATTAAAATCGCTGCAGTAGGCTAATTCATTAGCTACTTTGTTCCGGAGCTGCCGAAGCCATCGGCACCGCGATCGGTGGCGATGAATTCATCGACAACGTCGAATTCCACCTGCGCCACGGGTATGACCACCAACTGGGCAATGCGTTCGCCGGGTTGGATCGTGAACGCGGTTTGGCCGCGATTCCACATCGACACCAACACCTGACCTTGATAGTCGGAGTCGATCAATCCGACTAAATTACCTAGCACGATACCGTGCTTGTGTCCGAGCCCGGATCTAGGCAACACAATAGCCGCGTAACCGGGATCAGCCAAATAGATCGCAATTCCCGAAGGAAGGAGCTGTGTTTCTCCAGGACGCAATTCGAGCGGCTCGCCGATACATGCGCGCAGATCGACGCCGGCCGATCCGTCGGTCGCATGTTGAGGCAATGGAAATTCAGCGCCAATACGCTTGTCGAGCACTTTGACTTGTAGTTTTCGCAATTTACTTTACTCGGTGGTTTTGTTCGGCTGAGAACGCAGAGATCGCATCGCGTGACGCGACGGATTCAGCACGTTTATCAATTCTACTTCTGTGCGCGAAATCGTGCGGCGATCAATGCGATGAGTTGCCTTGCCAGCAAAGTCTTCGACACTAACGGCAATTCGACTTTAGCGCCATCCCGACAGTAAACCGTGAGCGCGTTGTCGTCTTTATCGAACGCCAATCCATCGCCGACTTTATTCGCGGCAATCATGTCGAGATTTTTCGATGCGAGTTTTTCGAGCGCGTTTTTTTCGACGTTCTCGGTCTCGGCCGCAAAGCCGACGAGAAAGGGATGGCTGGCCGCACGCGCCACCGTCGCCAACACATCGGGAGTCCGCGCTAACGGCAATGTCAGCGCGTCTTGCGTCTTCTTTATCTTTTCGCGCGATGCCGACGCCGCTTTGTAGTCCGACACGGCGGCTGCCGCGACGAAGATATTCGCGCCGATCAGATGTGTGCGCACGGCATCGAGCATTTGTTCGGCCGTTTCGACGTTGACGACGATCATGCCGGTCGGCGGGGCTAGTCCCACCGGCCCGGTCACCAATACAACTTTCGCGCCGGCATCGCGCGCTGCTTGCGCTACCGCGTAGCCCATCTTCCCCGAACTGCGATTGCTGATGTAGCGCACCGGATCGATGCGTTCACGCGTTGGGCCGGCGGTGACCACCACTGTCAATCCTTTCAGTAGATTCGCGACCGCGACATTTGCCGACACCGCATCGGCTATCTCTTGCGGCTCCAACATTCGGCCCGGGCCGACTTCGCCACACGCCTGTTCGCCGCTTCCGGGACCTAAGATACGAACGCCGCGTTCTTCCAGGATTCGAATATTCGCTTGCGTCGCGTCGTTGAGCCACATGACCTGATTCATCGCAGGCGCGACCGTAATCGGCGCAGTGGTTGCAAGACACAATGTGCTGAGCAAGTCATCGGCAAACCCATGCGCAAGACGAGCTAAAAAATCGGCGCTCGCCGGCGCGATAACAATCTCATCCGCCCAGCGCGCGAGTTCGATGTGTCCCATTGCGGCTTCGGCATTGGCATCCCACAAATCGTTGCGCACCGGCTGGCCCGATACCGCCTGCAATGAAGTCGCTGTCACAAACTGACTTGCGCTTTGCGTCATCACCACTTGCACTTGGGCGCCTCGCTGGCGCAATCGACGCACCAAATCGGGAGTCTTATAGGCCGCGATACCGCCGGTCACGCCTAGTAGAATCTTGCGCTCGGGGGGAGCTTTTGAAGTTGTCATGGCGGTGAATTATGGCTGTGGGCCCGACACTCGGCAAACAATCAGTAGTCATGATGATCGCCACGAGTGGTATAGGCGTTCATTTCTCTACAAACACCTCGGCATTTGCGCTACTTGGCAACCACAACGAGGACAGATTATGGCGATCTGAGTTTTGATCTTGGGAGACAGCAGATGTCGATACGCGACTGGCCAGCCGACGAACGCCCACGCGAAAAGCTGCTGAAACTCGGCCCTCAGGCGCTTTCCGAAGCCGAACTGATCGCGATTTTCTTGCGCACAGGAACCCGCGGGCACAGCGCTGTTGAGGTCGCGCGGGACCTGCTACTCAAGTTTCGATCGTTGCGCGGCCTGCTCACCGCCGACCGCGAATCCGTCTGTTCCGTCGCGGGCTTGGGTCCGGCTCGATACGCGGCGTTACAAGCCTCGTTGGAGTTGGCGCGGCGGCATTTCCAAGAGCAGATGCAATCCGGACCGACGCTGACCAATCCGAAAAGTACGCGCGAATACTTGCGAATGCGACTGCGCGATCTAGATCACGAGGTGTTTTGTTGCCTATACCTCGACAATCGCAATCGCGTCATCGCCTGCGAAGAGCTATTCCGCGGCACCATCGATGGGGCTACTGTTCACCCGCGGGAAGTCGTCAAGCGCGCCCTCGCCCACAACGCAGCGGCCGTCATCCTGGCCCACAATCATCCCTCGGGCGTGGCCGAGCCCAGCCAGGCCGACGAGATCATCACGCGTCGCGTCAAGGAGTCGCTCGCTGCGGTGGAAATCCGAGTCCTGGACCATCTGGTGATCGGCGATGGAGTCTGTGAGTCGATGGCGGAAAGGGGGATGCTGTGAAAAAGAAGGGCCGCGGGCCCACTGGCTGCTGATCACTAGCAAGAGCCAGCGCTTGCATACTCTGGCCAGTCGCTAGCAGCCCGTTGACCGATTTTCCCATTCCTTCTTGCCCGCGTCGCTTCTCGCTGGTATAAAGCCCGACTCGTTTTTTGACCGGGGGCTGCCCTCGGTTCGGTCAGCTTAGGAATCCGTCATGTCTAGAGTCTGTCAAGTCACCGGCAAGCGCCCGATCTCCGGTAACACGGTGTCGCACGCCAACAATCGCAATCGCCGCCGCTTCCTGCCTAATTTGCATACGCATCGCTTTTGGGTCGAAAGCGAACGCCGCTTCATCAGCCTGCGCATCTCGACTCGCGGCCTGCGCACCATCGAGAAGAACGGTATCGATGAAGTCGTCAAGAAACTGCGCGCCCAGGGTGCCGCAGTCTAATCGGAGCACTTAAGCATGCGTGAAAAAGTCAAACTCGTGTCCTCGGCCGGTACCGGACACTTCTACACCACCACCAAGAACAAGCGTCTTCATCCCGATAAGATGGAAATGAAGAAATTCGATCCGAAGGTGCGTAAGCACGTGGCGTACAAAGAAGCCAAGATCAAGTAGCAAATCCAGTTACCAATCAAACTACAGCAATCAAAAAAATCCCGCCAATTGGCGGGATTTTTTTCGCACTTGGAAAGAAATTAAGCGGCGGACGGTAACGAGTACCCGCGCATGCGCATCGCGAATTGTTGCAATGCTTGAATACCGCTCGCTTCCGCGTGCGCAATCCACTCTTTCAAATGCACGAGCAATTTCTCGTTGCTCATGTTGCTCCCGTTCCACATTACGCGTAGCCGTTCGCGAAACTCATACACGGTCTTCAATATCTGATGATTGGCCAGCGTTTCGCTCAAACGCCGCTTTGCGGTGTCGTCGAGTAATACCGGCTCCCGCACCAATAGTTTCTTCGCGCCAGCGCTCAATTTTCCTTTGGCGGCAGCGAGCTCGGCGCGAAACACCGGCAAGGTGACGTCGCAGGTATAGTCGCGCAATACATTCATGCGATTGATAATGACAGCGCGCACGGTCTCCAAATCGACATGCTTGCGTTGCGCATGAGTTTCCAATTTAGGCGCCACCCGCATCACCTTGGCAAGTCCGAACGCCGAAAACAGTTTGATCCATAACCAACCGATGTCGAATTCCCAACTGCGTACCGAAAATTTTGCCGAACTCGGGAAAGCGTGATGATTGTTGTGCAACTCTTCGCCGCCGAGCAGTACGCCCCACGGAACAATATTGGTCGCGGCGTCCGGGCATTCGAAATTGCGGTAGCCGGAATGATGTCCGACGCCGTTGACGATGCCCGCGGCCAGTAACGGCATCGCCAACATCTGCACGGCGATGATAATAATGCCGGGAACGCCAAACAAAATAAGATCCAACAAGATCAGCGTGACGATTCCTAAGTTGCGATGCTTGGTGTAAATATTGCGTTCGACCCAATCGTCGGGCGTACCGCGACCGTATTTTTCCAATGTCTCCGGGTTGCGTGCTTGCACTTGGTAGAGCTCCGCGCCTTCGAGCAGAATTTTCTTTAGGCCATAGATCACCGGACTGTGCGGGTCTTCCGGCGTTTCGCATTTCGCATGATGTTTGCGGTGCACCGCGACCCATTCGCGCGTCAACATCGCGGCGGTGAACCAAATCCAAAAGCGCGCGAACTGCCTGATCGTCGGGTGCAGATCAAGACTGCGATGTGCCGCATCGCGATGCAAGTAAACTGTCACGCACACGATAGTGATCTGGAGCGAGATCACCGCCGCCAACACATAGCCCCAAAATCCAAACCTAAGAACGCCGTACAGAAATTCGATATTCACGTCCGCCTCGCAATCTTTCTCAAGACAAGCTGCCGAAACTACTCGGCGCATATCGCATACGATGATGCGACTAATGCACCGACCGCATCACATTCCCTAGACAATACGCCTATGCCTGAACTTCCGGAAGTAGAAACGACGCGTCGCGGCATTGCACAAGCAGTGACAGGCCAACGTGTCGAAAACGTAATAGTCCGAGAGCCGCGACTACGCTGGCGGCTATCCGATGAGTTTGCCGCGCAACTTCAGGGGCAACGGGTTTGTGAAGTACGTCGACGCGCAAAATATCTCCTGATAAATTTCGAACACGGTACCTTGATTCTGCATCTAGGCATGTCGGGCAGCTTGCGCGTGATGAAAGCGGATGTTGCGCCGCTGAAGCACGATCACGTCGATCTGGTGCTCGATTCCGGTTTGTGTCTGCGCTTCAACGATCCACGTCGCTTCGGCAGCATGCATTACACAAGCGATAATCCGAACGACCATCCACTGCTGCGCAAGCTCGCGCCGGAACCTTTAAGTGATGAATTCGACGCCGACTATCTAGCCCGCAAAGCACACCGTCGCAAGGTCGCGATCAAACAATTCGTCATGAACGGCAACCTAGTCGTCGGTGTCGGCAACATCTATGCGAGCGAGGCGCTGTTTCGCGCCGGCATCAGACCGAGCCGCGCAAGCGGTCGCGTCAAACTCGATGAGCTCGTCAAATTGGTCAAAGCAATCAAGGCCGTACTCAACGATGCGATTCGCGCCGGCGGTACGACACTGCGCGACTACGTCAACGCTGATGGCACGCCGGGATATTTTCGCCAGAAACTATTTGTATACGAACGCGCCGGCGAACCCTGTCGCAAATGCAAATCGCCAATCAAACACATGCGGCACGGACAACGCGCGACGTACTACTGTCCGAGATGCCAAACGTAAAATCCAAACATAAAATCATTTCGGACCCGGTTGACGTTTTGCCCAGGCCGCTTTCAGAGCCTCGCCGACGATCGGATGCACAAAATGCTTCACCTCGCCCTTCATGCTGGCGATCTCGCGCACCTGCGTTGATGAAATGAACATGTATTGCTCGGTGGGCATCAAGAAAACGTAATCCACCTCATCCGACAGATGCCGACTCATGGTCGCTAGCTGAAACTCGAAATCGAAATCGGATACGGCGCGCAGTCCACGCACCACAGCAGTCAATCCATGTAGCCTAGCAAAATCGACCGTGAGACCGGAGTAGCCCATCACCTCAACATTCTCGATGCCATCGAGCACGCGCCGCGTGAGATCGATACGTTCATCCAAGGAAAAAAGCGGCGTCTTGCCCGGATTGGCCGCAATAGCGACGATCACGCGATCGAATATTTTGGTAGCGCGACGCACCAGATCGATATGCCCGTTCGTGATCGGATCGAAGGTTCCCGGATACATTGCCTGCGCCATAATTTTTCTCTTAAGCTGCTTGACGATGGGCAAGATGATAGCCCACTTGCCCGGCCGATTTGCTTTTGATCACTCTCCAGTTGGCTGGTAAAGCCGGAACGCCGCGACTACTTGCGCTCTCGATGTAGATGAATGCGTCGGACGCGAGCCATCCGCCCGCCTCCAACATGTGCGTCACCGCATTCAACAACTCCGTTGCAAAAGGCGGATCGAGGAACACTACATCGAACGCTTGCGGCGTTGCTTTTAGCCATTGCATTGCGTCGCCGACGTGAACGTCGCCAGCAGTTGCTTGCAAGCGCTGCAACGTTTCGCACAAGTAACGGCCCACCTGCGGATCGCGATCCACAAACACAACATGCTTAGCGCCGCGCGACAACGCTTCGAATCCCAGCGCACCGCTACCGGCGAATAGGTCGAGACAGCGCGCGCCGACGATACTGTGCTGCAACCAATTAAACAGCGTCTCGCGCACGCGATCGGGCGTCGGACGAATTGCGTCGATCGATGGGAATTCCAATTTTCTGCCGCGCCACTGACCGCCGATGATCCGCAGCGTATTGGGTCTCGCTGTCATGAAATCACCCGTACAACCGACTGCCATGCCGACAAGACCTGCTCGACCGATATGCCCAACATCGAAGGTTCGCCGTTGTCAATTCCGGTCAAACAAGCCACGCGCGCGTTCGGACCGCGCGGCGCGTAGAGATTGGGATTGGTTTTGCCAAACAATGTAACCACCGGGCATCCCACCGCGGCCGCGACGTGCGCGGGACCGGTATCGACCGAAATTAATCCTGCGGCGCGTTCCGCGAGCGCGATGAGTCTGCCAATCGGCGCTTCACGCGCAATGTTGTATGCGCGCTCTACTTTTGCAAGCTGCAAAATATCGTCGTTCAATTCCGCTTCTTGTGGGACGCCAAGCATAAGAAATACGTGCTCAGGATAGCGCGCGCGCAATCCACACAGTACGTTCGCCCAATTTTGTTCCGGCCAATACTTCAAATTGCTCGAACGAGTGCGCGAGCCGCGACGCATCGTCCTTTTGTTGCCGACTTGGATTAACACTAGCGGTGCATTGCCAATATCGCGCTTCGCGAGCCAATCACGTAGTTCGTCGCGGCGCGTCGCCGACACGCGCAACTCGCAATGTGCTTGAGGAAGCGGCGGTAACGCCAAGTCGTTACCGCCAAGCATTGGTGGATTACGAAACGCAAAGCGTTGCCAGTGGTCACACATGTGTGGTCCGGGAACATTGTGCAAGTTTGAGTAATCACAAACATGCGCGTCAATCCAACCCGCGCGTTTGAGTAGTCGCAGCATCTTGCTGTTGTCCACATCGCAGAGCCACGTAGGACCCGGACCGCGTTCGCGAAGTATCTGCTTCAATCGCCATTGCTCGGCGCTGACGAAGTAAGGCCAACGCCGACTGCCCACCAAATACAGCTTGCCCACGCCCGGTTGACTCTCGAACAACGGCTTTGTCCAACCGCCTGAACCGACGATATCGACAAGTTGGCCGAATCGCTCGTGCAGCAAACGAATCATGACTGTGAGAATGGTCATGTCGCCGAGCGCGCCAAAACGAACGATAAGCGGCCGAGGATTCGATACTGGACTCAAAGTGGGAAATAGCTCCGAATTGAAGGTTTGAGATTATCTCTCAAACACAATCAATCTCGATACCACCGTATGCGCCGCGTCCCCAACATGACGATGGCCAATGCAACGAATAGCGTGATGGCGTCCATTAGCAATGCATATTGTTCCGACAGCACCAGCATAAACAAGACAGCGTAGGTCAACGTCATTGCGCCGCCGACGGTCAGGCCGCGTGCGAGTCCGCGCAGCGCCGCGCTCGTATAACCCGCAAGCAGCATCACCAACGCACACGCGGCGGTCCAGTACGCGACAACAAACGAGAAGTGCTCGGTCAAGGCGATGAGCAGCAGATAAAACATGCTCCCATACAATTGCGCCGATCAACACCGCCTTACTCGTCACCGAACCGGTCTGAAAGAATTTCCAAGCCATAATTACGCTCCGTTTAGAGGTCGAAGCGCAGCCTGCAACGTCAGCGTGGCAATTGAGCGATGTAAATGAGGCGAATCATGGTGCCGCGCATGCGATAGCAGCCTGCTAGAATCTTCCGTTACGCGAAAATTGAGAATTACTGGGCCCACCACTTCATGTTCGGATTCAAATCTAAAAGCATCGACATTAAAGGCATCGACAATGGCGCGTCGAACGGCGGTTTTTTCGGCCGCTTGCGCACTGGATTAAGCCGCAGCGCGTCGCGGCTTACGGATGGTCTAGCCGGTCTTTTGCCGGGAGGAAAGATCGGCGATGCGATTCTCGACGAATTGGAAGCGCGTTTGATTACGGCCGATGTAGGTGTCGAGACGACGACTGCAATTCTCTCGTCACTGCGGACCCAAGTCGCGCGCAAAGAGCTTAACGATCTGCCGGCACTGCTGGCTGCGCTGCGCGAATCGATGCTGGAAATTCTCGCCCCGAGCGCACAAGCTCTGACGTTCGAATCGACTAGCAAACCATTCGTTGTGTTAGTGGTCGGCGTGAACGGCGCGGGTAAGACCACGACCATCGGGAAACTCGCGCGACGTTTGGTCGATGAGAAACGTTCGGTGATGCTAGCAGCAGGCGATACTTTTCGTGCGGCAGCCGTCGAGCAACTACAGGTTTGGGGCACACGCAATCATGTGCCGGTGATCGCGCAAGCGACGGGCGCCGATCCAGCGGCAGTGGTGTTCGATGCATTGCAGTCGGCGCAAGCGAAAGGCGTTGACGTGTTGATCGCCGATACGGCGGGCCGCTTACACACGCAATCGAATTTAATGGAAGAGCTGAAAAAGGTGAAGCGTGTGCTCGGTCGACTCGATACCAACGCACCGCACGAGGTGTTGTTGGTACTTGACGGCAGTCAAGGCCAAAATGCGCTGCAACAAGCGAAGTTATTTCACGAAGCGCTCGGCGTTACCGGTGTCGTTATCACCAAATTAGACGGCACCGCGAAAGGCGGCATCGTGCTCGCGTTGGCCGCGAAAATGAAAATTCCGCTACGATTTATCGGCATCGGCGAAGCGGCCGAAGACTTTTCGGTCTTCGACGCGGAACAGTTCGTCGATGCACTGCTGCAAGCGCCGAACAAAACACCATGATTCGCTTCGAGCACGTATTTAAACGTTACGAGAACGGCCGCGAAGCGTTGGCGAATTTGTCGCTCGACATCGGCGCGGGCGAAATGAATTTTCTGACCGGTCATTCCGGCGCGGGCAAATCGACGTTGCTAAAACTAATCGCACTGATCGAACGGCCGTCGCGCGGTCAACTCGTGGTGAACGAACAAAATCTCAACTCGATTTCGCGACGAAAGATACCGGCGTATCGACGTCAGGTTGGCATGGTATTTCAAGATCACAAATTGCTGGTCGATCGCACCGTGTTCGACAACGTCGCATTGCCGTTAATCGTGGCCGGCGTGGCCGCGCGCGAAATCGGCAAACGAGTTCGCGCCGCGCTCGACCAAGTAGGCCTTCTGACGTACGAGAACAGTCGACCGCTTGAACTCTCCACCGGCGAGCAGCAACGCGTCGGTATAGCGCGCGCGGTGGTCAGCAAGCCGCTTATCTTGATCGCCGACGAGCCCACCGGAAATCTCGATCCGGATCTTTCGCTTGAAATCATGCAAACCTTTCAGCGCTTTAGCGAAGTCGGCGTGACGGTATTGATCGCAAGTCACGACGTGCGATTGATTCAACAATTCGCCGCGCGCGTCATTCGCTTGGAAGGCGGCAGGCTGATCGCGTCATGAATGCCATCAAGATTTGGGCGATTCGTCATGCGCAAACTGCGGTCGGCACTTTAGGGCGACTCTCACATCAATGGCTGCCGAGCGCATTTATGGTGTTGGTCATCGGGATCGCGCTGGCACTGCCGGCGTGTTTACAAGTTGTAATGAACAATGCACGACTGGCCAGCGGCGATTGGAATCGCGCCGTGGAAATCTCTGTCTACTTCAAGGTGGGCACTCCTATCGCCCACGTCGAGCAAACGGCGGCAGGTGTGCGGCGTCGTAGCGAAGTGGCAAGCGTCAATGTTATTCCCGCCGACACAGCGCTCGTCGAATTTCGCAAACAATCGGGCTTCGCCGATGCGTTGGCTGCGCTGACCGAGAATCCTCTGCCGCATGCAATGATGGTGCGCCCGCGCGCCGATGCTACCCGCGGCACGGTATTAGCGGAGTTGGCGGACGAGTTACGCCATTTACCTGAAGTGGAGCTTGCGCAATTGGATACGGCCTGGGTAAACCGTTTCAACGCCATGCTTGAAATCATGAATCGAGCGGCAGTGGTGATCGGCGTATTGCTAGCGTTGGGCGTTGTGGTGATAGTGGGCAATGCGATACGCGCCGACATTCAAGGTCGTCGCGAAGAAATCGAAGTCACGAAGTTGGTGGGCGGTAGCAATGCTTTTGTGCGGCGACCGTTTCTCTACACGGGCCTTTGGTACGGGCTTGCGGGCGGTCTGCTAGCGCTCGTCGTGACTTACACGGTGGTCGGGATTCTAAGCGGACCCGTCAAGCACTTGGCGCAACTCTATGGCAGCAATTTTCTGCTTGCCACCCTGAGTCTTACTGATGCGATGACGGTCTTGGGAGCCGCATTGGCGTTGGGCTGGATCGGCTCCTTCGTTGCGGCCACGCGCCATCTCAGAGCCATTGAACCGAAATGAGCCGAAATAAACCGACGGGGATCGAAGTAGGATCGATCTCGCTTCGAGATCATTCGCCACCTCAGAGCCTTTAGTCATCAACGACTTAGCTCCGTTCTTCCGCAATCGACACGGACGGTTGCCGCTGAACTTAACTCGTTATTAGCACTCAAATTGACGGAGTGCTAAACTCTACCCCCCATGGATTCGATGCAATGCTTGGGAATCCGAGCATACGCAATCGATCTACTCCGAGCTAAAAGGTGGACGAACTGATGAACACAGCGCTAATGCTTAGACCGCTCGATCTCGCGCCAGTCGGCCCCGGCGGAAGTGTCGACGCATATATCGATCGCGTTGCGCACATCCCCGTGCTCAGCCGCGAGGAGGAGCTTGAACTGGCGAGGCGGTTCAAGGACCAAACCGACCTGCAAGCAGCTCGCGACTTGGTGCTCTCGCACTTGCGTTTCGTCGTGCACATCGCACGCGGCTATACGGGTTACGGCTTGCCGGTGGGCGATCTTATTCAAGAAGGCAATGTCGGATTAATGAAAGCGGTGAAACGTTTCGACCCGAGCGTCGGCGTGAGACTGGTATCGTTCGCCGTGCATTGGATTCGCGCCGAGATTCACGAATACGTGCTCAAGAATTGGCGCTTGGTCAAAGTCGCCACCACCAAAGCGCAGCGCAAATTGTTTTTCAACCTACGCCGTTACAAGAAGACGCTCGGCTGGTTATCGGAAAGCGAGACTCAGGCGGTAGCTCGCGATCTGGGTGTCGAGCCCAAAGAAGTAACGGAGATGGAGCGACGCTTAAGCTCCAGAGATTTGTCTTTCGATCCGGCGCCGGATGCCGACGACGAAGACGAAACCTATTCACCTTCCGCGTATCTTTCGAGCGCCGACTCCGATCCTTCAATCGCCATCGAACGCGATCAGTGGGACGACGACGCCGGCGATCGCGTGACAACGGCGTTGGCGACACTCGACGACCGCAGCCGACAGATTCTACAACGACGCTGGATGACCGACGATAAGGCCACGCTGCACGAGTTGGCCGACGAATACGGCGTGTCGGCCGAGCGCATCCGTCAGATCGAAGCGAGCGCGATTAAGAAATTGCGCAAGTTGGTCGTGGAAGAAACGACGTCGTAGCGCGCAAGCGCGAAGCGATAGAATTTCATCGCTTCACGCTTGCACAAGAGGGAATCCTAGCCGTTCGGCACGATCGTCAATTCCACGCGTCGATTCTGTTGACGTCCTTCCGGCGTGGCATTCGATGCAATCGGATGTGAGTCCGCAGCGCCGACAATGATAAAGCGTTTCGCGTTCACGCCGCGTCCCTCGATATAGTTAGCGACGGTGGACGCTCGTCGTTCCGACAACGGCTGATTCAATTGTTTGCCGCCCGTGTTATCGGTGTGCCCCGCCACTTCGACAACGGATTTGTCGTACTCCTTCAACACCAACCCCACCGAGTCCAGCGCCGGGAAGAATTGCGAATTGAGATCGGCACTGTTCGACGAAAAGGTAATGTTGCCGGGCATGTTGAGCGTAATGTTATTGCCGTTGCGGGTAACACTCACGCCCGTGCCTTCTAATTTTTGTCGCAGTTTCGCTTCTTGCACGTCCATGTAGTAACCGGTCCCGCCACCGGCGATTGCACCAACGCCTGCGCCGATCAGTGCATTTTGCAGCTTATCTCCCCTAGTTAGGAGTCCCGCGACGGCACCGACTGCCGCGCCGATTGCAGCACCTTTGGTTACCTTACTCGTTTGCTTCTCCTGCGTGTACGGATTAACGGTCGAGCACGCGCTGGCTAACAAGGCAAGGCTCGCGGCGACCACCACCGTGTTCATGCATCGCTTCATAGTCGATCTCCTGTGGATTCGATAACTCGCGAAGTATAGACGCGTCGCGGGGTTCATGTGTATCGGCAATCGCATTGTCTATTCGTGCCGTCAAATCCCATGCCCCCAACACTACGAGCCACGCAAGTAACGACGTCACAGTCGACTTAACACGATCGCCGCGTGTTTGAACCGAATCCGAAGATGTCGAAGCGACTGGGAACCGGTTGAACATCGAACGCACTCCAGAAAGACACGTCTGCATTGCGCGCGCCAACTGTGCGGCTGCATCGATTAGCAGCGACACGAATCAGGCAAGATTGTGATCAATTGTGGTAGCCCCTCGGCTTACCTCTTTCCCGCGCTAGAATCGCAGCCAATCAGTCAATTACTTCTGCGCGGAAACGCCCATGAAAAAATCGATCGCTATCGTGGAAGATGAACCCGCCATCCGCGAAAACTATGCGGCCGCGTTTCAACGTCACGGCTACTCGGTGCGTGCCTATGCCGATCGGCCGACGGCGTTGTCCGCTTTTCAAACTCGTCTTCCCGACTTGGCGGTCATCGATATCGGTTTGAAAGACGAACCCGAAGGCGGCTTTGCGTTGTGCCGCGAATTGCGAGCGCTGTCGGCCGAACTACCGATTATTTTTTTGACGGCTCGCGATAGCGAACTCGACGCAGTGTCGGGACTGCGACTCGGCGCCGACGACTATTTGACGAAAGACTTAAGTCTCACCCATCTTTTGGCGCGAGTGACCGCCTTGTTTCGGCGTATCGATGCGCTGACACAACCCAATTCGCGAGACCACGCTCTAACGCGCGGTGCGTTAGTGGTCGATACCGAACGATTGCGAGCAACCTGGTTGGATAAGCCTTTAGACCTAACCCTCACGGAGTTTTGGATCGTGCATGCCATCGCCAAAAATCCGGGGCACGTAAAGAATCGCCAACAATTAATGGACGCCGCCAATGTGGTGCTCGACGACAACACCATCACTTCGCACATCAAACGCATTCGCCGCAAGTTTCAAAGTATCGACGCTCAATTCGACGGCATCGAAACGATGTACGGAATGGGTTATCGATGGAAGGAAGAATAAATCGGCGCGTGGCACTCAAAGCGTGAGTTGACGACTCGCCGATCTGCCGACGCCTCTATACTCTCTGCATGTCGTTGCGCATTCGCCTACTTATTTTGAGTCTCGGTACGCTCTCGCTACCGTGGGCGGGCTGCGAGTACGCACGGCAGATGGAAGACGTGTTGCGCTCAGGTCAAGAAGCCGCGCTACTAACGACGGGACAAACTCTCGCGCGGGTCATCGTCGCCGACAGCGATCTAGTCGAACAAACCTTTTCGCAGACGCCAACCAGTGGCGCTAAAGATGAGCGATTATTCGCCGCGCAGTTGACGACCTCTCCACTACTCGACGGTTCCATGGACGAATGGCCGCAGCCGGCGCGCGAGCTGCCAACTGACGCCAGCACTCATCATCTCCGTCTCGGCGTTTACGGCGCAGCACTGTATGCGTTTATGAACGTGTCAACGCCGCAGATTCGGTATGAGCTGCCGAGTGAAGAAGATCGACCGATCGCGACAAATAACGACCGCGTGATTTTGTTGATGCGCGATCAGAGCGGCGTAGATCGAGCATGGTCATTAAGCGCAGTCGCGCCGGGACCAATCATCGTGCGACGCGCCACGACGGTGCTGCCGTGGAAGCCAATTGCAAATGACGACGACGAAATTCGCGGCACGTGGCGCGAAACGCGCGACGGCTTCGACATCGAATTGCGAATTCCCATGCGATTGGTCGGCACAGGCTTTGCTATCGAACATCTCGCCGACAACGCGTCGCTACCCGCGAGCATCGAACCCAGACCGCTGCGCGTCG
The DNA here is from genome assembly GCA_043746555.1 of Pseudomonadota bacterium. Classification (GTDB taxonomy): domain Bacteria; phylum Pseudomonadota; class Gammaproteobacteria; order Steroidobacterales; family Steroidobacteraceae; genus CAZQYC01. Next base: position 48,403 of record JAYTQU010000343.1, read on the forward strand.
CATCGGAAACACTGCGCGATAAATTGGCGCTGTACGCTCCGGAAGGATTGCGCATTTCCGTTGTCGATGAGCAAGGTTGGTTGCTTGCTCGCGCGGGAACGCTTCTGACTGCAACGGATGACGGTAACGAATCGCCAAGCTGGTATCGCTGGTTCCTCGGACGCAGTGAACGACCGCCGCCGAGCTACGGATTGCCTTACGGCATGTGGGGATCGCCGATCGACGACGCACGCGTAGGACAAAACAAGGCGATCTGGTTTAAGGCGGGCAGCGGCGAACCTTCGACAGTGCGCGCGGCAATTCCGATTGCAACCGCCAATGGAATCGTGGGTGTCGTCTCAGTGGAAGAGGCCGGCAACCAATTGCTACAAGATCGCGATGTCGCGCTGGCGGGATTGCTACGCATGACATTGTCGATAGCGCTCTTAGCTGTGGGCGCGTCGATTGTTTTTGCCGCAATGTTATCACGACGCATTCGTCGCTTGAGTGTTGCGGCGGCCAACGCGTTGAGTCCCCGAGGCGATGTCGATGCGCGTCTGCCGGAAACCAAAGCCACCGATGAACTTGGCGACTTGGCGCGAAGTTACGCAACGTTGTTGCTACGCTTTAAGGAGTACACGCTATATCTGCGAACGTTGGGCTCAAAGCTCTCGCATGAATTTCGAACACCACTCGCAATCGTCAGTTCCTCGCTCGACAATCTTGCTGCCGAGAAAGGCGTTGCCGACCAAACTTACTTGCTACGCGCTCGCGAAGGGACTGCGCGTTTGCAAAGTATTCTGACCGCAATGACTGAAGCGACGCGTGTCGAACAAAGTATCGAGACCGCAGAACGCATCAATTTCGATTTGGCCGATTTGCTGCGCGGGGTTGGTCAAGCGTATGCGCATACGTTTGCGACGCATCGGATCGAAGTGAATCTACCGACGGAAGCCTGCCCGCTGCACGGCGCGCCGGAGCTCATCGTACAGATGCTCGATAAGTTGATCGACAATGCCGTCGATTTTTCTCCACCAGGGCATCGCATCGCGATTGAATTGAGAATCGAACCCAAACAATATCGATTGATGGTCGGCAACGAAGGTCCGCTGCTCGCGCCGGAAGCTGAACACAAAATGTTCGACATGTTGGTCAGTCATCGAGCCGGTGAAGGCGCCAAGCCGCATCTTGGACTAGGTCTATTTATTGTGCAGTTAATCGCGCGCTTTCATGGCGGTCGCGCGGTAAGCCGCAATATGTCGGACCTGAATGGCGTCGAGATTGATATTGAGCTTCCTCGCCCACCTCGCGCCGCAAGTAAGGCGGACTAACATTGGCGGATGGGTAGCAATCTGCGCAATTTTTGGCTTAAGGGTGTCGGCGATTCTTACATGGGCACTGCGTTGCATATCGACGAGCATTGCGCGCACAACGATTGCGCTCTTGCTTCATACCCACGAGCGCGAGTACCCTACGCCGTCATCGAGATCGAGGTTCGACACGACACGAATCGAAGCCACGAAAAGATTGAAAGACGACACGACTTCGAACAGAATTTTTGACCGGGGAACGCGAACAGGTACGCGAATTGAAACGCTGGGGGGAAACGGCAACGGAAGCAACAAAACGCTTTGCAAAGCGAGTTTAATAATAATAAAGGCAATGCATCGATATTCGCATGGCAACGGCGAAGTCGTTACAAGAAGAGCTAAAAAAACAGCCCCGCTATGTGGGGCTTTTTGTTGTTGGCTTCGAAATTACTTTGCGCTGCGCGACGCTAGCGCCGTCAAAACTCCGAGACCGATAAAAACACCACCGGAGAAAAAGCGCGTCAACTCGGACGTAGCGTTGCTACGCGCAAAAAGCCGTGCCATCGTGCTCGCCGTCATGGCGTACAGCGCATCGGTGACCAATGCGATCGCAACGAAGATGCTTCCCAACAAAACGCTCTGCAGCATGGGCGGTGCACCCTGTGTTAGAAACTGCGGCAAGAAAGCCGCAAAGAATAGCGTGGTCTTGGGATGAAACAACGCTACCAAGAAGCCGTCGCGAAACACTCTCGATAGCGTCGCTGGATTCAGTGCGGTAACAGCACCATCGGCTTTTGTTGCTCGCAGAGCCCGAATACCGAGATAAACCAAATACGTCGCGCCCGCATATTTAAAGATTGAAAATGCGAACGATGAGATGGCAAACAGCGCCGCCAGACCGATCGATGCACCGATTGCATTACAGAGATTTCCGAGTGCGACGCCCAACACCGACGCGAGCCCGATGCGACGACCTTGCGCCAAACTGCGCGTGACAATATAGATCACGCCGGGACCCGGCGTAACGGCAAGCACCAAGCTCGCAATCAAGAAGGTAGAGAACAGCGGCCAAGGTGGAAGCGCGTTAGTCATCGCTCACCCTTTCCTCCGCCGGATCACATCGGCTGCATCCATTCAGCCCAAATCGCCTACCAGCCCACTGCGGCGCGAACAGCGCCATACAACGCTCCGAGCACCAGCGGCGTGACCACGAAGAAACTGAGCATCGATCCCACTTCGCGCTTTTTCGGATCGCGAACGTAACCGAACGCATAAAGAATTCGCGCCACGACAAAGATGACGCCGAGTCCAGCCGCCCAAAGTTCACTGATAAATGCGCCGAATAACCAAAGCGCGGGAAGAAAAACAATCATCTGTTCGAGCGTGTTGTAATGAACGCGAAAGTGCCGTTCGAACATTTCGTGACCGGATGTTGCCGGCGCTTTGACGCCGTACTTGCCGCGCGCGTAGCCCACCATGCCGCCGAGCACCATGAATTCGAGAATCGCGAGCAGCGTGACGATGGACACTAAAGGCATGCTAATCATTGTTGTACTCCAAAGTTATGGGAGAATTGCGATCGGTAATCGATTGAGAGAGTCGTTATGATTGGATTTCTACTGCGGGCGGCGATTGTCGCACTTGGGCTGTGGCTTGCAACACAGATATTTTCCGGCATCGGCTTCGATGCCCCCAATACGTTGATCGCAGCGGCATTGTTGCTAGGCGTCGTCAACGCCGTCATTCGACCGCTGCTGCTCATCCTCACGCTGCCGATCACGGTGTTTACCTTGGGCTTCTTCTTGCTGGTTATCAATGCTGCGATGCTGGGGCTGGTTGCGCTAATGCTCGATGGTTTTCGTATTTCCGGATTTTGGACTGCGGTTGGAACGTCGCTCATCGTGAGCTTAACCTCATGGG
>JAYTQU010000344.1:0-10744 GCA_043746555.1 Pseudomonadota bacterium
CCGGAACAGAGGCCGTTGTTTCCAAAGCGGGATTGATTACTACCGTCGCGTATCGGTTTGGCAAGAGTCGACCTTGCTACGCACTTGAAGGGTCGATCGCGATTGCCGGTGCGTTGGTGCAGTGGCTGCGCGATAACTTGCAGTTAATCGCAGCGAGCGACGAGATAGAAGCGCTTGCACATAGCGTCGATGACAACGGCGATGTTTATATCGTGCCCGCATTCTCCGGATTGTATGCGCCGTATTGGCGCGAAGATGCACGCGGCGTTATTGCCGGGCTAACACGCTTTGCCAATCGTGGACACATTGCGCGCGCCGCGCTCGAAGCAGTTGCATACCAAACTCGCGATGTTTTGGCCGCGATGGAGCAAGATTCAGGAATCGAAATGTCGGAGTTGCGCGTCGACGGCGGCATGGTTGCCAACGAATTGCTCATGCAGTTTCAATCCGACATGCTTAATGTTCCCGTGATACGTCCGGAGATAGCAGAAACAACGGCGCTCGGCGCCGCGTACGCGGCGGGTTTGTCGACCGGCGTTTGGTCCAGCCTCGATGAGTTACGCAGTCAGTGGCGCGAAGCGCGGCGGTGGACGCCGAGCATCGCTCACGAGCGACGCGAGCAACTTTATCGCGCGTGGCAGAAAGCCGTCCAGCGATCGCTTGGCTGGGTAGACGCACGCGGATAAATTCAAGTCGCTAAATTCATGTTGGCGGAAAATTCGGCGAGCGCAGCATCGTAGCTATCCGCCAGTGAAACCCCGCCGTCCAGTATTCGCATCTGTTTCAATGTGTCGCTCACAGATCGTTGCAATTCGGCCAGCACGACCTCCGTCTGGTCACGGCGACAGCGCGCGATGAAGTCTTGCAATGCGCGTACGCCGGTTGCATCGATTAGCGGTACGTCTCGCATGAGCACGATGAATACTTTCGGTGTTTGGCCGATTCGATCCAGAATTTCGCCAAGTCGGTTCGCGACGCCGAAAAAAAATGGGCCACGTAGCTCGAATACCTCGACACCTTTCGGTAACCCGATGCGCCGAGTGTATGCGTCGCCACCATTGCGTGTGAAGTCGTCGATATCTTCTTCAATGAGTTGAGTGTGACTTTGAATGGCCACAGCTTCAGCCATGCGATGCATGAACAATATGGATGCGAGTACGACACCGACTTCAATGGCCACTGTCAGATCGACTAACACCGTGAGCGTCAGCGTCAACAACAAGACAACACGATCGCCAATCGGTGCGCGCAGTAAGTGTCGCAGGCGTTCTTGTTCGCTCATGTTCCAGGCCACGATCACCAAGACAGCGGCCAAGCTGGCCAAAGGTATAAACGAGCACAGCGGAGCGAGCGCCACCATGAAGAGCAGCAGGAAAAGCGCGTGTAACATTGCGGAGCGAGCGCCACCCCGCAATGGGTGAGCGCGCTCCGGAGCGAATGTTAGTCGCTGTGCGTGCAATCGCGCCGGTCGCAGGTAGTCCGCCAAAACATGCGGACGCCATGTTGGCAATTCCTTGCGCGACTAGTTCGCAGTTGGATCGATGGCGTCGACCGGTCATCCCATCCGCGACGACCGCAGATAACAGCGATTCGACGCCGGCAAGAAATGCGATGGTGAAAGCGCTCGGCACTAGCTGACGGATGGCGGGCCACGAGATCGTAGGCAGATGTGGCATCGGTAGGGTGTTGGCAATTTGCCCGAAGCGACTACCGATGGTCGGGATAGGTAGCTGCAGCATCCACACGGCGAACGATCCGGCGACGACCGCGATCAAAAATCCGGGCGCACGCGGCGCATAACGTCGCAACAACAAGATGACTACCAGCGAGCCACCGGCAATTGCAATCGAGTTGCCTTTCAGTGATTCGCGATGCGCCCACATTGCCTGCCACTTCTCGATGAAATCGGCCGGCACTTGCTCGAGGTTGAGGCCCAGCAGATCCTTTACTTGGCTGGAGAAAATGATGATTGCAATGCCCGATGTAAACCCCGTGACCACAGGTTCCGGAATGTATTTGATCCACGTACCGAATTTTGCCCAGCCGGCGATTAGCAAAATCACACCAGCCATCACCGTGGCTAGCATCAGCCCGTCATATCCATGTTTGGCAATGACGCCGAATACCACGACCACAAACGCGCCGGTGGGACCGCCGATTTGAAATCGACTGCCGCCCAACGCGGAGATTAGAAATCCGGCGACCACTGCGGTGACTAAGCCTTTGTCCGGCGTCGGCCAGTGCCATTGCCAACGGCAACGCCACAACGGCGACGGTGAGCGCAGCGACAAAATCACGTCGAAAATCCGCAAAACCGTAGCCCTGTCTAAGGACGGTCACCAATTTGGGAACGAATAAGTGCCAAGCCGGGGAGTTTGATTTATTCATATAGATTGCAAGACTAAGACTAGCCGTCCGGCCGATTCTCGGCTATGGTCATCCAATAGTCTCTGGAGTAGCGCCCGCTATGGCAATGAATTTTCTCGATTTCGAGGCACCGATTGCGGAGCTCGAAGCCAAAATCGACGAACTCAAATTCGTCAGCAACGATGCCGAGATCAATATCGGCGAAGAAATCTCGCGCATGCGCGCTAAGAGTCGCACGCTTACCAACAGCATCTTCGCCAACTTAAGTCAGTGGCAGGTGACGCAATTGGCGCGTCATCCGCAGCGGCCGTATACGCTCGATTACATTGGCGCGATTTTTTCCGAATTTCACGAGTTGCACGGCGATCGGATGTACTCGGACGACGCCGCCATTGTAGGTGGATTGGCGCGGCTCGACGGGCGACCGGTGGTGGTAATCGGTCAACAAAAAGGTCGCGATACCAAGGAGCGCGTGCGCCGTAACTACGGCATGCCCAAACCCGAGGGCTATCGCAAAGCGCTGCGCTTGATGAAAATGGCCGAACGCTTTCAGTTGCCGCTGGTCACTTTGATCGACACGCCGGGCGCTTATCCGGGAGTCGGCGCGGAAGAACGCGGTCAGAGTGAAGCGATCGCGCGCAATCTCTTTGAAATGGCGCAGCTCAAGGCACCCATCGTCAGCATTGTCATCGGCGAAGGCAGTTCCGGCGGCGCGTTGGGAATTGGCGTCTGCGATCGATTGATCATGCTTCAATACAGTATCTATTGTGTGATCTCCCCGGACGGTTGCGCCTCGATTCTCTGGCGCAGCGCCGACAAAAAAGATTTGGCCGCTGAGGCGATGGGCGTGGGCGCTGAACGTCTCGCGCAGTTGGGCATCGTGGACGAAGTGGTGAAAGAGCCGCTCGGCGGCGCACATCGCGATCCGCAAGCGACGGCCGACGCGCTCAAAGCGTCGTTATTGCGTCATCTCGCCGATCTCGACGCGCGTTCCATAGAGACGGTGGTGCAGCAACGGCTGGAGCGTCTGCGCGGGTTCGGCGTATATAGCGAAGTGTGACGCAGAGCGCGCGCCGCTTATCGCCCGCTAGCAACGCGCGCCGCTATTTTTCATTTGGCAAATGCCATTTGACCGATAGTTTGTAGGCCATGTCGACCTTCTCTTTGTCCGCGTTCGATGCAACCCTAACTGCGCGGCTACCGGTCGCGTTCAACGGCAGATTGTGCGTTGCGTTTAGCGGTGGACTCGACTCCACCGTCCTGTTGCATGCGATGAACGAGCTGCGTAGCGTGCATGCCGATTGGCAAGTTCGAGCTATCCACATCAATCATCAATTGCATACTTCTTCGGCGGAATGGGCGACTCACTGCGAGCGTGTTGCCGATGCACTCGGAATTAAATTGATCGTGGAGCGCGTCGATATTGCTCGCGATCACCCACAAGGACTGGAAGCGGCGGCGCGCAGCGCGCGTTACGCCGTATTTCGAGGCGTCTTACAAAACGGCGAAGTGTTGCTCACGGCGCATCACGCCGACGATCAAGCCGAAACCGTGTTATTGGCGTTGATGCGCGGTTCGGGCGTTCAAGGACTTGCCGCCATGCCCGCCGTCAAAGAATTCGGGCGAGGTTGGCACCTTCGACCGATGTTGCCGTTCGCTCGAACCAACATTGAAGAGTGGTCGCGCGCGCGAAGCATTGAAGCGATACAAGATCCTTCCAACGCACTGTTGCGTCACGATCGCAATTACTTGCGACATGCAGTGCTTCCCGCATTGAAAAATCGTTGGCCGACCATGGCCGATAGTGTCAGCCGCAGCGCGACTCACTTGGGCGAAGCACTGGATTTATTGGAAGAACAGGCGGTCGTCGATTTGCGAACCTGCGGCGTCGATCGCTGCGTGAGAATTGAGATGCTAAGGGCGCTCACGCCAGCGCGGCGACGCAACGTGCTGCGCTTTTGGTTGCGGCTACGCGGTCTGCCGCTGCCGTCGACGCGCAAGCTCGTGGGGTTAGAACACGACTTACTAAACACAGACTTAGACCGTATCCCTTGCGTGACTTGGCAGGGCGCGGAACTCCACTGGCATCGCGGATTGCTGTATGCAAGTCCACCTTTAGTTACGCTGGAACACGCGGACAAATTTGAGCAGGATTGGGACAGACGCGAGTCGCTCACATTGCCGGTGGGTCTTGGACGCCTCTTAACGATGGCAACTTTCGGTCCGGGACTGTCAGCCGCACGCTTGCCGGCGCAATTGACGCTGCGCTTTCGCCGCGGCGGCGAAAAAATTTTGTTGCCGCGCAGACGACATCGCCACGCACTTCGCAATCTACTTCAAGAGCAAAACGTGTTGCCCTGGTATCGCGATCGCTTGCCGTTGTTGTTTGTCGAAAAACAGTTGGTCGCAATTGCCGATCTAGCGTGGTCCGACGAATTTTCGGCGCTGCCTGGCGAGCCTGCGATACAAGTCATGTGGGAGGACGCGCCGGATTGGAAGGCCCCCGGACTGGAAAGCAGTAAAGCGGCGATGAATAACTGATCGTTCACTTCAACTTTCTCCTTTCTTCATCACGGTGTTTCGACTACACTGCCCCTCCGTCGTGAAGCCGGCCTGCGCAACGCGCTGTGGTCGACTTTTTCTTTTTTCATCCGGCGGTGCCCCATGACTAAATTTATCTGTGTGACCGGCGGTGTAGTGTCATCGCTTGGCAAAGGCATTGCGGCGGCATCGCTCGGCGCGATTCTCGAAGCGCGCGGTCTGAAGATCACCATGGTGAAGCTCGATCCGTATATCAATGTGGATCCGGGCACGATGAGTCCGTTCCAACATGGCGAAGTCTATGTCACCACCGACGGTACAGAGACGGATCTCGACCTGGGGCATTACGAACGGTTCATTCGCACCACGACTACCCGCAACAGTAACTTTACAACCGGTCGCATTTACGAGCGAGTGATCGCCAAAGAGCGTCGCGGCGATTACTTGGGTGCGACAGTGCAAGTTATTCCGCATATCACCGACGAGATCAAACACTGCATCCGCTTAGGCGCTGGCGATGCCGACGTTTGCATGGTCGAGATCGGCGGTACAGTCGGTGACATCGAATCGTTGCCGTTTCTTGAGGCCATTCGTCAATTGGGCGTTGAGCTCGGGCACGACAACGTGCTCTATATGCACCTGACATTGATCCCATACATCGCAACCGCCGGCGAAATCAAAACCAAACCGACGCAGCATTCCGTAAAGGAATTGCGTTCCATCGGTATTCAACCCGATGTGTTGCTCTGCCGCTGTAAGGACCCGCTTCCCGACGACCAACGCCGCAAGATTGCGTTGTTCACCAATGTCGAAGAACGCGCGGTGTTCTCGGCGGTGGATGCCGACGATTTGTACAAGATTCCGATGTTGCTGCACGAACAGAATCTCGACGGAATTGTCGTCGACAAATTGAAACTCAATGTTCCGCCCGCCGACTTAAGTGAGTGGCGCAGCGTCGTCAATGCCAAAGCGAATCCCGACGTGGACGTTACTGTCGCGATGGTCGGCAAGTACGTGAACTTGAAAGACGCCTATCTCTCCCTTAACGAAGCGCTGGCGCATGCGGGTTTAAATACGCGAACGCGAGTGGAAGTGCAATTTATCGAGGCGACCGATATCGAGAAGCACGGCGTCGGCGTACTCGAAAACGTCGATGCGGTATTGGTGCCGGGTGGCTTCGGCGAGCGCGGCGTCGAAGGCAAGATTGCCGCGATTCGCTTCGCGCGCGAACGGAAAATCCCGTATCTCGGCATTTGTCTCGGCATGCAACTCGCCATTATCGAATATGCGCGCGATGTCGCGAAACTCGAAGGTGCGCATTCGACCGAGTTTAATCGCAATGCGCCGCATCCGGTGATCGCGTTGATTTCCGAATGGCAGGATCAAAAAGGCACGGTGGAGCAACGCAGCGAGCAATCGCAGTTCGGTGGCACGATGCGCTTGGGCGCTCAAGAAATACGCTTATCGCATGGTTCAAAAGTGCATCAGATCTACAATGCCGATGTGATCTACGAACGCCACCGTCATCGCTTCGAATTCAACAACACCTATTTGCAGCGGTTGATGAACGCGGGTCTGCGTTTTTCAGGCTTTTCGCGCGATGGCTTGGTCGAAATGGTGGAACTACCGCAGCATCCGTTTTTCGTCGCAAGTCAATTTCATCCCGAGTTTCGCTCGACGCCGCGCGACGGTCATCCGCTCTTTAGCGGATTCATCGAGGCAGCACGCGCGCATGCGCAGGAACAAATGCCACAGGCGGTGAGTGCGTGAGCAAGCGGTCAGCAGGCTACTGGCTGTTGGCGACAGGCCAGAGCCGGAGTTCTGAGTCCTATTCTTGCCAGTGGCCAGTGGCCAGTCGTCCGGTTGGCCGGTACTTACGATGCAATTAGCCCACTTCACTATCGGCTCCGATAAACCCTTTTTCCTCATCGCCGGTCCAGACGTCATCGAGAGTGAAGCGTTGGTCATGGAAGTGGCGGGTGCGATGCAGGAGATCACGGCTCGCCTCAAGATTCCGTACATCTTCAAAGCGTCGTTCGACAAAGCGAATCGTTCGTCGCGCACGAGTTTTCGCGGTCATGGCATGGCGGCGGGATTGAAGATTCTTGATAAAGTGAAACGGGAATTGAAATTACCGGTTCTCACTGATATCCACGAGGACACCCCGCTCAACGAAGTGGCGAGCGTGGTCGACGTACTGCAAACGCCGGCATTTCTCTGTCGGCAAACCAATTTCATTGTGAATGCTTGCTCGCAGGGCAAGCCGGTAAATATCAAGAAGGGACAATTTCTCTCGCCGTGGGAAATGCAAAACGTGGTTGAAAAAGCGCGGTCAACCGGCAACGATCAGATCATGGTATGCGAGCGTGGGTTCTCGTTTGGCTATAACAACCTCGTGACCGACATTCGTTCGCTATCGATCATGCGTGCGATGGCGCCGGTAGTGTTCGATTCAACGCACTCGGTGCAGCTACCCGGTGGGCTCGGCAACGCATCCGGCGGCCAGCGTCAATTCGTTCCCGTGCTCGCGCGCGCTGCAATTGCTGCCGGCGTAGCCGGTATCTTTATGGAAACGCATCCGCGACCCGACGAAGCCCTATGCGACGGTCCCATTTCATGGCCGACGGGTCGCATGGAAGCGCTACTCACTACATTGAAAGAACTCGATTTGATTACCAAGTCCAGGCCCTTTGAGGAAGATTTGTTATGAGTAAGATCGTCGACATCCGCGGTCGCGAAATTATCGATTCGCGCGGCAATCCCACCGTTGAAGCGGATGTGGTGCTCGATTCGGGTGTGTTAGGGCGTGCTGCTGTGCCGTCGGGTGCGTCAACCGGGTCGCGCGAAGCGGTTGAATTGCGCGACGGCGATAAAAAGCGTTATCAAGGTAAGGGCGTGCTCAAGGCAGTCGCAAATATAAACGGCGAATTAAAAAAGGCCGTTCTCGGACGCGATCCAAAAGATCAGGCCGGACTCGATCAACGCATGATCGAACTGGACGGCACTGAAACGAAAGGGCGCTTGGGCGCGAACGCGCTGTTGGCCATTTCGCTTGCTACCGCGCATGCTGCGGCGAAAGACTCGAAACAATCCTTGTTTCGATACCTAGGTGGCGCGAGCGCCAAGACTCTGCCCGTTCCGATGATGAACATCATCAACGGCGGCGCACATGCCGACAATAGCGTCGACATTCAAGAATTCATGATTCTGCCCGTCGGCGCGCCGTCGCTTGCCGAAGCGGTACGATACGGTGCGGAAGTGTTTCATACGCTCAAGAAAGTCCTTCACGAACGCAAGCTCGCGACGTCGGTGGGCGATGAAGGCGGATTTGCGCCCGACTTGCCGTCGAACGAGGCGGCGCTCGAAATCATTCTGGAAGCGATCGATCGCGCCGGTTACAAAGCCGGACGCGATATCCATTTGGGTTTAGATGTGGCGAGTACGGAGTTCTTTAAAGACGGCATCTACGACCTCGAGTCCGAAGGACGCAAATTTACGGCGGCGCAATTTACCGATTACTTGGAAGGGCTGGTGAATCGTTATCCGATCGTGACGATCGAAGACGGGATGAGCGAAGGCGATTGGGCCGGTTGGGCGTTGCTCACACAACGCCTCGGCAAACGCATTCAATTGGTCGGCGACGATATATTTGTCACCAACACTAAGATATTGCAAGAAGGCATCGATAAGAAAATCGCCAACTCGATTCTCATCAAGCCGAATCAAATCGGTACCCTTACCGAAACATTGGCAGCGATCAATATGGCCGCGGACGCGGGGTATTCGGCAATTGTGTCGCATCGTTCCGGTGAAACCGAAGACTCCACGATTGCCGATATCTCGGTCGCAACGCGCGCGACGCAAATCAAAACCGGATCGATGTCGCGCTCGGATCGCATTGCGAAATACAACCAACTTTTGCGCATCGAAGCGGACCTTGGCAGCGAAGCGCGTTACTCGGGCATCGAAGCATTTCCCGTTTCGTTGCCGGGCATCGCGTGCTGAAGTATGAAGATTAGGCTAGAGGCTAGAGGCTGGAGGCTGGAGTTCAGCATTCGAACTCCGACGTTCTTACTTGGTTCATTTCCCCGAGCCCCAAGACCCCAGCCCGCGTAGCGAAAGATCATGCGCATCATCATCGCCATCTTGGTCGCTTTGATATTGACGCTGCAGTATCGACTGTGGTTCGGCGATGGCGGTATCCGCGAGGTCGGACGTTTGCGTGAGGCGGTGGCGGCACAGCGCGCCGAGAACGAACAACTCAAAGATCGCAATCGAACGCTCACCGCCGAAGTCCAAGATTTGAAGAAAGGCCACACGGCGATCGAAGAACGCGCGCGCACCGATCTGGGTATGGTCGGCCACGATGAGTCGTTCTATCAAGTGATGAATGCGCCTGCCAACGCATCGGATCGCTCGCCCACTCACATAGCGACGCACGCGCCGAGTCAGGCGTCCAGACAAACTTCCGACGAAGTGCCCGCAAAGTCCGACCCGCCCCACGCTCAATGAGCGGCTCGCATCCCGTGTTACTGGTGTCCGGCGAGACGATCGCGCGCTACGGATTCAACGACGGCCACCAATTCGGTCCGGATCGTCACGACGCCTTCATGCACGAATTTCACGCGAGTGGCCTGTACTCGCAGGTAATGCACGCCGAACCGCGATGCGCGAGCGACGACGAGCTCGCGTCTTTTCACACCACGCACTATCTCAAGTTTGCGCGCGAGCGTTGCGAGGCGGGTGTGGGGTTTCTCGATGGCGGCGATACGCCTGCGCAGCGTGGAATTTTCGATTCGGCGTGCTACGTCGTCGGCGCGGTGTTGGTCGCCGTCGACGCGCTGATGACTGGCAGGGCGCAACGCGCCTTCGTACCTATTGCGGGGTTACATCATGCGGCGCGCGATGCGGCAGCGGGTTTCTGCGTGCTGAACGATGTTGGAGTGGCCATCGAACAACTGCGCACTCGGTACGGGATTCAGCGTGTTGGCTATGTGGACATCGACGCGCATCATGGCGACGGTGTGTACTACGGATTCGAGACCGACCCGACGGTGATTTTTGCCGACATTCACGAAGACGGCCGCTCACTATATCCCGGTACCGGCGCAACGGAGGATGTCGGTGGTGGTGCCGCAGTCGGAACGAAACTCAATTTGCCGGTCCCAGCCGGCTCGAACGACGCGGTTTTTCGACAGGTTTGGTCGCGTGCGTTGACGCACATCGAACAGGCGCAACCGGAGTTTTTGATACTCCAATGCGGTGCGGACAGCATTGCGGGGGATCCGATTACGCATTTGCAGTTCACACCAAACGCCCATGCGCAAGCGGCGCGCGACCTTTGCGCGTTGGCCGACCGCATATGTTTTGGCCGCGTATTGGCGCTCGGCGGGGGCGGTTATAACCGTCGCAATCTCGCCGTTGCGTGGACGGGTGTCGTGCGCGAAATGCTGGCCGCGTGACCGTCACGCGACAATACGGCAGACTACTAGCTTCTTTTTCTTGCGGCACAGATGTATGAGCGCCACGTCTCTTGAGATAACGATTCTGGATATTGCGGTACTGGGTGTGAGCGGACGCATGGGACGCATGCTTTTAACCTGCATCGAAGAAGCGAATGATTTGCGACTCAGTGGCGCATTGGATTCGCCCGACAGTCGTTGGCTCGATCAAGACGCGGGAGCGTTGGCCGGTCCTGCGGCTGCCGGCATTGTCATTACCGCCGATCCCGCCGCCGCCATTCGTGGCGCGAAAGTGGCCACCGCCTTCGCACTGCCGCAGGCGACGTCCGCCATTGTGCAAGCCTGTTCAAACGCCGGTTGTCCGTTGGTGCTTG
>JAYTQU010000345.1:0-8232 GCA_043746555.1 Pseudomonadota bacterium
AGTGCTGTTCACGGCACCAGGAGAACGCGTGATGTTGCCGGAGTTCGGTTGCGGCGCGCGCAGTTTGGTATTCAAAGGCAACAATGAGGCGTTGGCGGCCGCCACGGAATTCACTATCGCAAAGGCATTGCAATCGACGCTCGGTTCGCAGGTGATGATTAACGCAGTCAATGTGACCAACGACGAGGAAACCTTGCACGTCGAAATTGTGTACACCAAATCTCGCGATCTGGAACGAGAGCGTGTGGTGTTTCAGTTATTGCCGTTTTCGGGGAATAACCGCGCATGACGGCCATGAGCGCAAATCTTTGTAACAGCATCGACTGCGGACTCGCGCCGAACGTTTCGTCGCCCTCGGTCGCGATCCCAGCTATTGATTTGATGGCCAAGGATTACGATAGTCTGTTGCGCGCCATGCTTGATCTCCTACCGGCGCGCGCGCCAGGTTGGAGTGATCGCACTGAAGCGGATCTTGGGATGGCGTTGCTCGAACTATTTGCGTATGCGGGCGATCAGCTTAGTTATTTGCAAGACCGCGTTGCGCTCGAAGGGTTCTTGCGCACCGCGACGCAATACGAATCAGTTCGAAAGCTACTACGGTTAGTCGATTACACGTTATATCCAGGCCATGCGGCTAGTGCCGACCTCGTGGTCGAAGCGGTCGGCAACGCGCCGCTGCATTTGCCCGCCGGATTTCAAGCGAGCACCGCGACGACTTCGACGGCATCGAGTGTGATATTTGAAACCGGCGCAGACGCAGTCGTGGTACCGGGATTGAGCCGCATGGCGCTCGCGGTCGACGCGCCAAGTAATGTCGCAGGCGATCAAGCGATTCTCGCAAGTATCGACACAAGTTTACTTGCGCCAGGTAATCGCGTGTTGTTTCAAAGCGGCGCTGCGCGAGAATTCGCGATGGTCGCAGCGCGCTCGATCGGCGCGACCACCACCACGGTGACATTCACTGTGCCGCTTAAAAACCTCTATGCGCATGCCGGTGCCGATACGGCCGAAATATTCGGCAACATCGTTTCGGCCACGCACGGTGTTAGCGTCGCTGCGATCTCGATTGGAACCGGTCGACCGGCGCAGAGTCTTGCGCTCGAGTTCACGCCATTGACCTATGTACTCGACGCCGCGAATCAGCCGGTCTCGACGTTGAACGTGAGTGTTGATGGGCTTGCCTATCATGAGGTCGAAGACTTCGTCGAGAGCGCAGCTGCGGATGCGCACTATCGAATCGTGCGTGATAACGATGGATATGTGACAGTGTATTTCGGTGATGGAAGTCAGGGTCGAGCGCCCGCAGTGGGATCATCCATCAACGTGAACTACCGCGTTGGCATCGGCGAGGCGGGTCACGTTGCAGCGGACGCGTTGACCGAATCGTCGGCACTGACTTTCCCAGATCCATCGCAGCGTTTGCTTAGCGTGCGCAATCCATGCGCCGCAAAGAATCCCGGCGAACCGCAGTCTCTGAGTAGCGCCAAGTTACTCGGGCCAAGACAACTGTCGATTCAACGGCGCGCGGTCACTGAGGCGGACTACGAAAAATTTGCTCTACAGGGCGTTGATCTCAACGGGGAGCAGGTGGTGCCCGTGCAGGCCAAAGCGCGCTTTCAATTTACCGGCAGTTGGTTAACAACGATTGTGTCGATTGATTTGGCGGATCGCACGCCGCTGCGCGCGACGCCGTTATTGCGAGCCGCATTCGAATCGCGGCTTGATAACTACAAAATGGCCGGCGTTGACGTACGTGTCGAAGATGCACGCTATGCGCCGGTATCGGTCAGCTTGCTCATCGAGGTGCGACCGGAATACTTCTCTCGTGAAGTGCGTCAAGAGATTGAGCGCACGTTGATAGGCGATGGCGCGAACGCGAGTGCATTCTTTTCGCCAGGTCGATTCCGCTTCGGGCAAAAACTGCATTTGTCGGACTTGTATTCCGCGGTATCCGCCGTTCAAGGCGTGTTGTCGGTTGCCGTCACGCGCTTCAAGCGATTAGGCGATCGCTATCCAGACAGTGAAACGCTCGGTTACATCGCTGTGGGCGAACTCGAAGTGATTCGTTGCGACAACGATCCTGCGCATACCGAAAACGGCGTGTTGTTTGCGCGCACCTGTGGCGGCAAGGACGGATAAATGGCTGCCACACTCGAAACGCTTTTCTCGACATTGCCGCTCACCACGAGTAATCGTGCGCAGCTGAATCGCATCGGCTACGTCGCCGACGATATGGCGGCATTGCGTGCGCGCTTGTTGGCACGGCTCGCGGAAACGTTTCCGCAATGGAATCCGATACTCGCGGAAAATGTCGGCGATCCCGATTTCGGCGTGCTGTTCGTCGATCTGTTTACACAGATGACGGCGATTCTGAATGCGTATAGCGACGCAAGAATGAACGAGTCGTTGCTGCGCACCGCGCAACTCGAGCGCTCGCTCATCGACTTGGCCGCCTTGCTCGATTATCGACTGGTGCCGGGCGCCAGCGCGGCCGGTTTGCAAGCCTTTCTGGTGAAAGACGGTGCGAGCGGTTCGTTACCGGCGAATTTCAAGGTTCAAGCGCCGGCGGTCGGTGCGACGCCCACCGTCGTTTTTGAAACGCTTGCGTCGCTCGCGGTGGCGAGCGTGCGAAATAGGTTGCGTCATTATGGCTACGACAGATCGGGCCGTGTACTACTGCTTCGCAACAGCGCAGTGGCGACGCAGGATCAAACCGCATTGCTAAATGCGCGGTATCGGTCGTTAAGGACCGGTGTACCCATGATTTTTGATGGCGGTAGTTTTCGCGAAACCATCGCATTAAATGCCTCGCAAGAGACTGACGGCAAGACGCAAATTGTTTGGTCGCCGGGCGTGGCGAGTGCGGATCGCGATGCGCCGATCGCCGACCTTACCGTGTACGCGCGACCGAAGCTCAATATGCGGATCGTCGACAGCGCGCGCGCCGATGAATTAACACTGGGATCCACCGACGTGCCGGTGGCAAAGCCCGGCTACTTCGACGACGGGGCCGTGGTGCTGGTGAAAAGCGATGGCGTGCTCATGGCCGCGCGAGTACTCGGCCGCAATTCGATTACTCACACGCTGACCTTGAGCAAGGGGTTGATCGCATCGCTGCGACGTTCGGCAACGACCGTCACTCGCGCAGCGCATATCGGTCGTGCGTCGAGCCGTTTGCGTCCCGGTGCCACGTCACTGACAAGTGCGACTGCGTTTCCAGCCGGCAATACACCGCAGTCCGGCGACTATTTATTGTTGGCGGATGCGAGCGGGATTGAAGTCACGACCGTCGCATACGTACAAGGGAACACTATTGTCCTGTCCGCACCGCTGAATCGTGCGCTACGCGCGACGCACGGCTTCACCGCTGGCGGCGGGTTCTCCATTAGCGGCGCCGCTGGCATCTATCTATTTCGCGTTGCGGCCAGAAATCCCGCGCATAGCAGCGCGGCTAGAGTGATGCGAGTCGGTGATTTACCAGGTGTGTATCAAGCTGGGTCCACCGTACTCAATCTCGATAAGAGTTACGACGGATTGACCGAAAAATCGCTGGTCGCAGCGAGCGATGGGCAGCATCACTACTCGTATGTCGTTCGGAGTGCGCAAACTGTCGAGGGTAAAACCCGGCTTATAGTGAATGGCACAGTCGCCGGCACGTTGCGCGTCGCACAGTTGCAGATCTTCGCAGGATTTGAATATGCAATGCGCATCGACGGATATGATCGTGCGGACGGCGAACTGATCGCCGGCACATCGCAGCTGCGGTTGATCGGTACCGGACTCGGTTTCAGCGCCGGCGCTTACGTGATTCTAGATGACGGCGCGGTCGGACAGTCCGCATCCGGCGTGCGGCTCACGCAGGTGGCGGAATCCAATGGTGTGACGTTGGTTTCGCTGGCGCGACCGCTGGAACGCAAGTTTCAGCTGGCCGATACCATCGTATACGGAAACATCGTGCCGACCAGCCATGGCGCAAGCGTTGCCGAAGAAGTTCTAGGCAGCGGCAATCCCGACATGCCGAATCAGCGTTTTGCTTTGCGCCGGACTCCGGTGAGTTTCGCACCCGATGCGACACAGCCGCGTGGAGTGTCCGCCGATCTTGAAGTGTTTGTGGATGATAAGCGTTGGACTGAGGTGACTTCACTAGCCGATAGTGCCGCAGACGACGAGCACTACGTGCTTGAGATCGACGATGAGAAAATCACAACAGTTTGTTTTGGCGACGGCATGCACGGTGCGCCGCCGTCGTCGGGCCGCAACAACATTCGAGCGCGCTATCGCGTCGGCAGCGGCGAACTCGGCAATGTTGCCGTCGGCGCGCTCAAACAAATGCCGCAGGCGTTGCCGTTTATTGCGACGACAGTGAATCCTGGCGCGACTAGCGGCGGAGTCGAGCGCGAAACGCCGGAACGCGCGAAACGCGGCATCGCAGTTCGCGTACGCACGCTCGATCGCGCCGTGTCGCTTATCGATTACGCCGGTCTGGCATTGACCTTTAGTGGCGTCGCCAAGGCGCGCGCGGAGTTCTCGCGCGACAAGAATACGGGCGTGCGCATGATCATGCTGACGATCGCGGCAAGCGGCGGTGCAGCGCTTAGCGCAACCGCAAAGGATGCGCTCTATTCTTTCTTCAGTTCGCGCGCGCCGTTGCGACCGACGCTGGTGATTCGCGATGCTCGCAGGATTGCAGTGAAGGTCGCGCTGCACGTCACGTTGCTCAATAACTTTTTACAAGCGCAAGTTTTGCAGCGACTACTGGCTGCATTGGGCAGCGATCTCGATTCCGCCGGCGAATTCGCATATTTCAATTTCGAGCGTCGCGGCCTAGGCGACGATCTGTATCTCAGCGATTTGTACGCCGCGATTGAAGTCATCGAAGGCGTTGATCATGTATTGGCAACCGCCTTTCATCCCGAAGCCGCAACACCCGCGGTACTTGATCGTATTCGTATGGATGCCGATGCTTGGGCGAGCGGCGGCGACCCGGTCGACGCCGACATTGGACGGCTCGGCATCACGCTCGATGGAGGCTTGTTATGAGCGCAGCCATCTTCGAACAACGCAGCGCCTACATCGAGCGTCTCTATCGATTATTACCCGGTGTGTATCGATCTCGCGATACGGCCGGAGAACTGCGTGCATTTCTAGGATTGTTCGCCGATGAACTATTGCGTCTGCGTGCAAATGTAAATCAGCAGCTCGCCGATCACTTTGTCGATTCCTGCCAGGATTGGATGCTGCCGTATCTCGCCGATCTGGTCGGCACCGATGTGTTGTATGCGGATGGCGTGCGCAATCGCGTCGATGTCAAAAACACGATTCGATGGCGGCGCGCGAAGGGCACGCTTGCCGGATTGGAAGATATGACTCAGGGCGTCAGCGGCTGGGGCGCCCACGCCGTCGAAATGCTCGAACGAGTCGTCTGGCTGCAAAATCTCGCGCATGTAAAACCCGAGATGCTTTTTTGTTTGGACCTTCGCAATCGCGATGTGGTGGCCGCACTCAACACGCCATTCTCGAAAACACAATTGACGCGTGACTTAAGACCTTTGGCGTTACGTGCCAGCGGCGCTGTGGGATTGGCGCGCGCGACCAATGTTGCCATGCATGTCTGGCCGATTCCGTCGTTCCCATTGCAGCATGTAACACCCGTTGCCGTGAATAATGGCCGCTTTAGTTTTGCGGCGTTGGGATTCGACCAAAATTTATATGCGGGCGGCGTGAGTAGTGAGACCGACAGCGCGGCACAGATCGATAACGGCGCCGATATTAGCGCTGCGCACGTCGATCATGTTCCGCTGCGTATTCAAGATGTGCGTCGGCACGCTGCGGCGTACGTTAATTCCGAAGTGGGGTTTTGCATTCGGGAAGACGGCGTACCGATTTGTTCGGCGGCGGTGAGTGTCGGACCTACGGCAACACCGTCGGTAGCAACGCTGATCGAGTTCGCGCAATTTGCGCAAGTACAAGGAATGATTGCGGCGGACCAAAGTTTGTTCGGCGTCACGCAAGTATTCACGCTGGCAGCGGTTCGCCTGGGCGCGGTCATGCAAATGATCGGCTCTGCGTTAGCGCCCGTCGAATATAGCCCAGGTTTACCGCTCGCGGATCAATTGCAACTACTGAACCCACACGGCACGTTGCAGTTGGATGGCGCAACGCCTAACTTCTCGTACACGCCCGGCGCGATGGCTTATTCGCCGAATAGCGGCGAGTTCCATCATCCGGCGTTGCTATTACGAATCGCGAATGTTGGTGCCGCGGCCGGCTTTCCCGAAAGCGAAGTCGTCGTCCGCAACGAACGGGGGATGGCGCTGCAGGTATTCCTGCCTGCCATTGCCGCTTTATTGGCCGGGCAGTCACTCTATATATATGTGTCGACGGACGGTAGCGCCTACTTTGCGCGCGGCGACCACGCGGTGGGGTTACCGGATCGCAATCCGGATCAAGGACCGTATGGCGCGTTCGCGTTACAACATCTTGCGCGCGCCGCTGAGTCGCAAGTGCGCTTAACGCCGGGACATCCGCTTGGTGCGACTCGTACTCGTCGCGCCGTGATTCGCGCGTTGTGCTGTTGGGATCAACCATTGGAACCGCCATTGATTTCCGGCCAAGTGGCCATTGATCCCGAACGCGGTCGCTTTATGTTTCCTGCGGGTGAATTGCCAACGGGAACACTCAGTGTCGACTATCGTTTTGGATTGTCTTGGTCGGTGGGTGCCGGTCCATTCGATCGTGGCACATTGTCTATCCCCACATTGACAGTGGCGCTTGATCGCGATGCTCAACATACCAGCATTCAAGCGGCGATCAACGCGGCGCCGGATGGTGGCGCGACCGCCGTCGTAATCGAAATTCTCGACAGCGGTACTTATGTCGAGAGTCTCAATATTGCGAATCGAAATTTTCCCGGCGGGTTGGTGATTCAAGCAAGTGCACTGCAAACGCCGACGATCGTGAAGCCGGCGGGACCAGCGTTCGGAATGCGCGTCAACAACTCGACCCTCTCTGCGTTGACCTTGGACGGACTCACATTCACTGCCGGTGATTGGCAGTTGCAAGGTGCGATCGATGCGATCACCTTGAACTATTGCACCCTTACACCGGCCAGTGTCAGCATTGCAATGGTCGCGGCGACCACTGAGTTGTCATTGCGCTCCTCGATTTGTGGACCGATCGCGTTGACCGTTGGCGCCGGTTCCGCGATGGTTAGCGATAGTGTGTTGCAACATCCGCTGGCAACCGTCGAGCAACCGCAAGGACAGTTCGTGCTTGATATCGCGAACATGGCGCTCACCTTGGATCGCTGCACATTGGTGGGGGACATGAGCGCAGCGAGTGCGTCGGTCGCAAACAGTTTGCTCTATGGCGACGTTAGCGTTGCCGATCAAGCCGCGAGTTGCTGGCGCTTCTCGCGCTTGCCCGCGGCACTGCATCCGCCGCGCGCGTTTCGCACTACTTCCGCTACACCGATTTTTATTTCGCTTAAATACGGTGACGCTGGGTACTGCCATCTCCATCCAAACACATCGTCCGCGTTGCGATCGGGCGGCGAAGAGGGCGGTGAGATCGGTGCTTTTCATCAGGCCGGTATCGCGTGGCGACTGCAAAACCTCGCGCGCCGCTTATCCGAGTACACGCCGGCCGGCGTCACCTCCTTTGTCCTCCCAGTCCTGCCAAGGCTGGCTTTTCGCGGGAATCTGCCATCATGAGAAACGACGTATCGAAACTCTCGTTCAGCGAGATCAATCACTATCTCGGTGTGGTCCATCAAATGGGACGCCAACCGCTTGAAGCGGATTGGAACGAGCAAAACGACTTGATGTTGCGCTTGGTGCAACGCTTCGCGGGCGACGCGATTCACACCGGCAGTCCGAACGATGGCTTTCGTGTCGACACGCGTTTATTGCTCGACGCGTGCGATCGGCGCACCGGTTGGAGTTCCACGCCGGCTGCGGCGAATTTATTCGTCGATTATTTCGACCATCGCATCGGCGATGGCAGTCTGGTCGCGGCTGGAGTGACTGCTGTAGCAAAGCAACTTGCAACACCGATCGACTTTAGCGGACTCGTTGAGTTGATCGTGCATGTCAAAGGCGTGTTCGCACCGGCGAATCTGGTTTTCTACGCGAGCGATGGCGCAACCACGCACGCATTTACCATGACAGAACTTGTAGCCGAAGACGGTTGGAGAGTGTTCCAAGCGATACCTGGCGCGTGGCCGGTAGGGTT
>JAYTQU010000346.1:0-8316 GCA_043746555.1 Pseudomonadota bacterium
CTTTCTTTTTACCCTTGCGTAGCTGTGCAATGGACTTCGCCAAGTGCGCCGCATTGGCTGGCGACTTCAATAAATACACGGTTTCCATCATGCTATTGAAAGTATCCAGGGACATGAGCACTGCATCTGGCGCATCGCGCCGCGAAATGACAGCGAAATCGGCGTCAGCCACTACTTTGTCAATGATCTTTTTGAGACCGTTGCGCGCCTCGGAAAAATTGACGACTTGCATTGAACCACCTACATGTACAACTTATTGTACAATTATAGGCGGCCATCCTCAAAACGGCAACCCGGAATTCGTGAACCA
Organism: Pseudomonadota bacterium; assembly: GCA_043746555.1. Taxonomy (GTDB): domain Bacteria; phylum Pseudomonadota; class Gammaproteobacteria; order Steroidobacterales; family Steroidobacteraceae; genus CAZQYC01. Next base: position 311 of record JAYTQU010000346.1, read on the forward strand.
AGACCCGATCCGGGCGCTTGACTGGGGACTGGGGACTGGAGATTGGGGACTGGGGACTGGTTCGGATTCTGACCATTCTCTAATCTCCATTCTCTAATCTCGTTCCCGCGGTTACGCCGTTCGGCGCACTTCCGCCATGGCTGCTTTCAACACCCGACCCGCAACGCCGCGGCACTTAAGCGCCTTCGCCAACTGCCGGGCTGACAACCGTTAAAAGCCTGCCCCGGTTCAGACACAAGACTCACTCCCACGGATTTAAGATCTTGATGTCGATCAGACCGAAATCCGCAACATCGCGTGTGACCAATGTCATGCCATTCACTTCGGCCGTTGCTCCTATCAATGAATCCCTATCTCCAATCGGTCGTCCGGCTATTTTTCGACGCGCGCGCAATCGGCCGCAAGCTTCCGCAACGTCAGCGTCAATTGGCACAAACCGACCTTCGAAGCGCGCCGGAAGCTCGGCTTTCAGCCAGCGATCTAATTTCGAACTACGGTTACCGGAAGCCAATACCCCCACTCCATACCGCAGCTCGGCTAGTGAAATAACGCTCACAAAAGTTGCGTCCTCATCGACCTGCGAAAGCCACGCGGTTACCCGTTCGCTGGGGCGTGGTTTGGCCCACTCTGAAATTACATTGGTATCGAGCAAGTAACGAAGCGGTTGCATTCCGCGTATTAGAGCGGCATCGGCGGTGTTGCTTGCTTCGATTTACGCACTTTGAGACCGGACCCACGCAACGGCGATTGCGCAAAAAAATCAGCCAAAGTGCCCGAGCGCATTTTCTTATGCTCCCATTCTGCAGGCGATACGACCACTGCAGCGGGTCGCCCATGGCGGGTAATGGTTTGCGGACCAGTGCGCGCCTTTTCCAGTAGTTCGCTAAATTTGGCTTTGGCATCGGCAACGGTCCAATCATTTTTCAATTCCGATTTTCGTGCTCGACCTAACATATGCTCGCACCCAATAACATCTCCAATTTGGTCAGATAGGTCATACTAGTCACAGCCTAATACTAGCGCAAGCTCTAAGATTGGCGATCTCATTCGCCATGGACATCGCCTCGTTACAAAGAGCCGTGACTCGTGCCTCGTAAGAATCGAGAGTGGGATTCGAAAGAGCAATTGCGCAGCCAGTCCTTCGAACACGCTACCGCCCTGCATGGGGAGTTTGCCTCTCGCATAGATAGCGGATCTGCGTTTTCACTCCAGCGCCAAAGGATGACGCCATAAATCGAACGAATCGTCGCTAGGCTGCGCTACGCACTACACAGCCGGCATCGACTTGTATGCGCGTCTCGCGTCCAAGCAGATTTAACAAAATTGTCACGCGCTCATTGCCATCATCGCTTTCAAAAATCCCTTCAAGTCCTGAAAGCGCACCAGCCGCTATTCGGACTACGTCGCCACGCTTAAACCAATCGGCAGCGCGCAATTTGTGTAGACCCGATTGCTGATCGGCATTGCTTTGCAAAGTTGTGACGACGTGCTCTGGGACGACCATGTAATCAACCCCGAAGCGCACGACACACGCGACACCGAAAGTCGAACGCACTGGCGCAAGCGACTGCAGCACGGAGTCGAGACGCACAAAAAGGTATCGAGGAAAAAGAGCCGTGACGCGATCGCACCACTTACCTCGCCGTAGCACTTTTTGCTGGAGTCGGGGGAAGTAGACTCCATATCCTTGTCTTTCCAAATGCGTGACGGCACATTCTTCACTTGCCGGCTTGGCCAACACCAGATGCCAACGCAGTAATGGTGCGTCGATGTCTTGTATCGAATCCATCGTAATTTTACACGCCTGCGTCCCAAACCAAGGTCGTCATATTATTCCGCCTCACTGGGCACCGCGCTCGTCAATCGCGCCTTGAATAAAATACTGTTCAACTATTGAACGGCTGTAGTTTAGGAACGTCACTGCACGCTGTCAACGCACATTCGCTAAGCGATTGCCTGAACGTCGGTATTGGCGCCAAATCGACTCAACTTAGAACGAATGTACCGCCGCCGCTGCAATCGCCAAGTTGTAGATGATAGTAGTCACAGCCGTCCACAGTGGTAGCGGCCGCATACGCTCTGCGTCCAGCGGAACCACAATGGTATCGCCGGCATCTATATTCGAGGATGAGCGACTAAACCATGCATTGCCGCTCTTGGCCAGCACGCTGCCGTCGGCTTTGACTACGTAAATGCGCTTCTTGTCGGCGCGTTGGGTCAGTCCGCCGCTCATATTGATGTATTCGTCTCGGCCAATATCGGGGCTATAGAAATGCGATGTCGCGCTTTGCACTTCGCCGAGGACGGTTACTTCCTGCGACGCGCGCGGAATAATTAAGAGGTCGCCGTCTTTCAAAATGATGTCGGTTCGTGATCCGGGCGCGCTGCGGATGGAGCTTTGAATGTCCACGACGAGGCGCCCCACTGGTTCCGTCGACTTCAACGCAGTGAGCATCGATTGTCCGACGGCAAGTGCTTGGCCAACGTCCTTTCCGCTTTCCTGTGTCGACTGAAGCGAGAGCTGTGCGATATCCGATTGCATTCGAGTCGCCAGCAATTCGATCTGTTTTTTCTCGCGCTCTTTGAGCTCCGTTCGAGTGAATACAGCTCCTTTGGCGAATGCCGATTCGGTCAATCCGCCCGCGCGTTCGATGACGGAGCGCAGCGTCTCGCCGCGATGGATCGGATATTTCCCTGGGAAACGGACTTCGCCGCGAACCTCAACCGTCTCCAATTGCTTCCACAACGGCACTTCTTTGATGACGAGATAGTCGAAGGGTTGTAGCAGAATGTCGTTACTCAGATCGCCGGCGCGAATCTTTTTAAGGTCGATATTGATCAGTTCGGTTTGGCGCGATTCGCCGTTCTCGACCGAATATCGAGTGAGTTCCGCTCCGCCTTCGTAGGCTGCTTCGTCCATGCTCCCGCCTGCACGAATCAAATCGCTGACACGCATACCGGCTTCGAGCGGATACTGCCCCGGCACTTTGACGCGGCCGCCAACTCGCACTTCATTAGTGGGCGCATCCAATGTCGATTGCATTCGAAGCTCGCGCATCAGCGGTTCGATTACGGCATCGCGGCCCGATTCCAAATCGAACACGTACACGCGATCGCGCGGCGCCAATTCGACGTCCGCAACAGAAGCGCGTGCGGCGAGGGCCTTGGTCAAATCGGCAGACAATATCGCTAGCCGGCGATCGGGTTGAAGCTCGCGTCGAATCAAAATGTAATGCTGGTCGGCATTCGGTTTCAATTCGTCGACGCTATGAATCAAATCGCTGAGCCGCATTTTGGGTCGATACGCAAAGTCACCGGGGCGAAATACAAACCCAGCCAATGTTACCGACTGTTCCAGCGATGGGCGAATGCTAGGGATGCGCAACACATCGGCATTTTGTAACGGCGTGACGGTCGACGTTAAATCCACATCGACCGTCACGCGATGTCGCTGATCGTCGATTCGCTCAATCGTCGCAAGAGAAGTATCGGCCTGCCCGGTAAGACCGCCGGCAAGCGCAATGACATCTTTAACGCTGGTCTCGCCGCGAAGTTCATAGATCGCGGGGCGACGCACTTCACCACTCACGCCCGCTGTCGCACCCACCGGCGGAATAAAGATTACGTCGCCAGGTAACAATCGTGCGTCGGCTCGCGTATCGCCCTTAAGCAACAGATCGTACAAATCCAGGTGTGTGACCGTCTCGCCATTGCGTTTGAGCTGAATATCTCTGAGCGAGCCGATACGTTTAACGCCACCGCTCACGAACAGCGCATTGGTCATCGTCGAAAGACCGCTCACGGTGTACGAACCGGGTTGCTCGGCGTCACCCAACACAAAAATCCGAATCGAGCGTAACTCGCCCAAATTGATGCTGGCTTGCGTGCCGATCATCTGCTCGCGCACGCGACGCTCGATGGCGGCACGCATCGCCGTAAACTGCATCCCGCCGACTATCACGGGACCCAACTCCGGAAAATTGATCTTGCCTTCGCGATCAACCACCAACGCGTAGTTGCCCTTGGTGTTGCCGATCAATTGCACGTGCACCGTATCACCCGGACCTACCACGTAGTCGGCGGGAACCGGAACATCGGTGGCTGGCGCAAAGGTGCTCGGGCTACCGGCGAAAAGATCGTAGCCAAATGGCTTAAGAGCCGCCACGCCCATGGACGCAACCGGCAAACGCAATACCGCGATGCGAAAGTCACGCAATTGTTCGCTTACTCCCAACCGCTCTTGCGCTTCTTCGACTGACAATCCTGCCAACGGTATAGGCCCAGTCTCTGGAAGATTGAGAACCCCGAACGAATCCAGTCTGAGCGGATTGTGCAGCTGGATGCGATCACGAAGGTCATTAAGCTGCATCAACCTTTCAGGTGTTCGCAGAATCGGCGCGTGATCGGCTTGTGGGGCGACCAAGGCGCCAGGTTTGTTCGGCGTCGTTTGATTTGGATTTTGTGGGTTCTGTGCTCCTTGTCCTTGTTGAAGAGCCTGCTGTCCTGATTGCCGCTGTTGTAAAGCGCGCAAGTCGTCCTGTCCCTCGAACTTGCGAATCTCCAAATACAAAAGCAACGTATCGCCGGCCTTCAATCGCCGATCGCGCTCAGATGTTACGGAGTCGTCGTCTACGTTCCGCGGTTTGACGGTTTGTGGGAAGTTAAGTGGCCGATCGGCAATCGGACCGCCTAGCGCTCCGCCGCCGCGACCCAATGAATCAAGTATGGTCTTCTGCTGATCTGCAGGAAGATTCTTGTAGAGATCGAGCTGTTGCTGAGTTGGTGTCTGCGCAGTTGCTACGACGCCATCAAAGACCGCAATAAGTGACAACGCGGAAAGCAGAACTATTCGCATTTTGCAAGACGCCAGTGAAATCATCGTAGTTCGACTCTCTTATCCCCGTTACACCTCTGCCTTGAGACTTGCGAGCTTACCGCAAGAGGATTGCGGCACAAAGCTGCGGAATTATACGCATCGATTGGCACGTTGCGAACACTTTCTCTGCCCGGCACATGAAAGCGGACTGCGGACTATTCCGGCTTCCTAATGCATTTATAGTCTGGCCCGCTTCTCGCTGGCCAAAAACCAACTGTGAGTTGCTTCAACTCCAGCTCGGAGAGAGGTCGTTGCATTCCAACCTAAAGCGTTTATTTTTGCAGTGTCCAAAAGCTTCTGCGGTGGGCCGTCCGGTTTGTCGGTGTCGTAGCGAATTGCGCCTCCAAAGCCCACTACATCTTTTACTATCGCGGCCAAATCTGCGATCGACACGTCATTCCCAAAGCCGACGTTGATTAGCTGTTCGTTATCGTACTTTTGCATCAGGAACAGACAGGCATCGGCCAGATCGTCCACATACAAGAATTCCCGACGCGGCGTCCCCGTTCCCCATACAAAGAGTTCAGTGTCGCCACGTGCCTTGGCTTCGTGGCACTTACGGATTAACGCCGGCAGAACATGGGAGTTCTGCAAATCGAAATTGTCGCCGGGACCGTACAGGTTGGTCGGCATTACGGAAATTGCATCAAATCCATACTGTCGGCGATACGCCTGGCACATTTTTATTCCAGCGATTTTTGCTATCGCGTACCACTCGTTAGTGGGTTCCAGGGGACCGGTGAGCAAGCAGTCTTCGCTCATGGGTTGTGGCGCCAGTCTCGGATAGATGCAACTCGATCCCAAGAACAGCAGTTTCTTCACTCCGTGCCGCCAAGCAGAGTCAATCACATTGGTCTGCATCTGCAAATTATCGCGGATAAAATCCGCGGGATAAGTGCTGTTGGCGTGAATGCCGCCTACCTTCGCCGCGGCCAAGTAGACCTGATCAATTGCGCCGCCTTTGAAAAAGGCATCGACGTCGGCTTGATTCGTGAGGTCCAGTTCTTGTCTAGTCCGCGTAACGATATCTTTATAGCCGTCGGCCGAAAGACGACGAACGATGGCCGATCCCACTAGCCCTCTGTGGCCCGCAACGAAAACACGAGACTCATTACTCATGATGGCGGTAGGTCTTGAATCCTTCTTTGGCGATGAACGCATCGCGGCGCGCGATATCCAAGTCAGACGCGACCATCTCTTCCACTAGTTCGGCAAAGGAAATCTTCGGCTGCCAATCGAGCTTGGCCTTTGCCTTGCTAGGATCGCCCAATAGAGTCTCCACTTCGGTCGGTCGAAAATACCGTGCATCGATTTTTACCACTACATTTCCGGTTTTGGAATCGATACCTTGTTCTGCAACTCCCTTGCCGCGCCACTCGATATGCATATCCAACTGCGTTCCGACACGTTCTACGAATTCTCGCACTGAATGCTGTTCGCCGGTCGCAATTACAAAATCCTCGGGCTGTGACTGCTGCAACATCAGCCATTGCGCTTCTATGTAATCGCGCGCGTGACCCCAATCGCGCAGCGAGTCGACATTGCCCAGATACAAACACTCTTCGAGTCCAACCTTGATTCTGGTCAACGCGCGTGTAATTTTTCGAGTCACAAAGGTTTCGCCACGAATCGGCGACTCGTGATTAAAGAGAATTCCGTTGCAGGCAAATATGCCGTACGCTTCTCGATAATTGACGGTTATCCAATACGCATACACCTTTGCTGCCCCGTACGGCGAGCGCGGATAAAACGGCGTGGTTTCCTTCTGGGGAATTTCCTGAACCTTGCCAAACATCTCAGACGTCGATGCTTGATAGAAACGCGTTTTCTTCTCGAGCCCCAAGATTCGAATGGCTTCCAGCAAACGCAACGTACCTAACGCATCGGAGTTAGCGGTGTACTCTGGCGTCTCGAATGACACGGCCACATGGCTTTGCGCGGCCAGGTTATAAATTTCGTCGGGTTGCACCAGCTGCACAATTCGAATGAGGTTCGTCGCATCGGTGAGGTCGCCATAGTGCAATGTCAGCTTGCGATTCTTGGCGTGCGGATCTTGATACAGGTGATCGATACGGTCCGTATTGAACGACGACGCGCGACGCTTAATCCCATGAACTTCGTATCCCTTTGCAAGCAAAAACTCTGCGAGATAGGCGCCATCCTGGCCGGTGATACCGGTAATCAGTGCCTTCTTGGACATCAACGATAACTCCGTGGCAGTCAACAGAACCATTATGCCAAGCAATTTCTACGTTGGGTGAAGCTCTTTTACCGTGCTACGCCCGCCACTTCTTCACGTGCGCAAGAAGCGGCGCAAGCGATGGATCGCCACCGTCGGATTCATCGGGCTTTTCGACCAGTGGGATCATTCCTTCCGCAAGCTTTTTGCCGAGTTCCACGCCCCATTGATCGAAGGCATTGATGCCCCAGATGACGCTTTGGACGAAGACTTTGTGTTCGTAGAGCGCGATGAGCTTTCCGAGGGTTCGCGGGCCTAAGCGTGGGAAAAGGATCAATGTGCTCGGACGATTTCCGGGGTGCAATTTGTGCGGAGTGAGTCGCGCGATTTCTATTTCGGATTTTCCTTTCGCCTGAAGATCGACTCGAATCTGCTCTGCCGTTTGGCCAAGTGCGAACGCCTGTGCTTGTGCGAAACAATTGGCGAGCGCGAGATTGTGTTGAGCTTGATTGTCGCTTGAACCATTGACCGGCGCAATGAAGTCGAGCGCAACGCGCGCTGTGCCTTGATGAAGCAACTGGAAGAACGAATGCTGTGCATTGTTGCCAGGTTCACCCCAGAGCGGAGCGCCGGTTTTATAGTCAACCGGTTCGCCTTGAAGCGTAACGCTCTTGCCGTTGGATTCCATATCGAGCTGTTGCAGATAAGCTGGGAAGCGATGCAGCCGTTGATCGTAAGGCAACACCGCGAGCGAATCGACGTCGAGAAAGTTTTGATTCCAGACACCGAGAAGCCCCATAAGCACGGGCAAATTGCGTTCGAACGGCGTGGTCCGAAAATGTTCGTCCATCAAGCGTCCGCCTTCGAGCATCAATTCGAAATGATCCGCGCCGATCGATAACGCCAATGACAATCCGACCGCCGACCAAATCGAATAGCGCCCCCCCCCCC
>JAYTQU010000347.1:0-9068 GCA_043746555.1 Pseudomonadota bacterium
GTCATCACGAGCAGCGCGCCCATCGCATCGTTCGATTCGTCTCCCGCATTTGTTTTACGATTGATTACTTGGGCGTCGAAAATCGCGCCTCGGAAACGCGTGAGTCGGCCATTCAAGCCGGAGCGACTGAGTCGCAATCTGGAAGTCGGCAAACTCTACGCCGTCGACCCCTTGGTGCCACGCGCGATTTCGTTACGACTTTTGGTGGGATTGTACGAAGCCAGCGGGGAGTGTCTACTTGCAGCACGAAAATTGCGAATGCCCTGGCTGGCATTGCATGGCACCGACGACGTCATCGCGCCGCCAATCGGATCGCAGCGACTCATCGACGCACTGGTCAGCACCGACAAGCAACTCCGTCTCTGGCCGGATGCGCGTCATGAAATTCACAACGAAACGGAACCGACTCGCACGGAGTTTTTGACGCTGATCGCGGAATGGGTGAAGCAGAGGGCGTAAGCGCGTAAGAACGTAATAGCGGGAGAGCGCAGAAGATGTCCGATCGACTTCGCGATCTTCCGCCCTCACCATTTCACGTTGTCCTAATCCTCCAGCCTAATGCTTTGCCATTCGCCGTTAATGGAAAAGAACGCTTGCTTTGTACCGATGGCAGGACCGCCGAGAAATCCAGCGCGATCGGACTGAATCGATTTGAGATTGTCGATTTCCTGCACCGCGTCGCGGCCGCCTTTTGCTTGTTCGTAGAGTCCGGCTTCAAGCGGCTCCACTTGCGCGTCGGCGATGGCGATAGGCCAGTCCTTTTGCAACTCGATGCGCCATTTTCCTGCCTCGTTGTGTGCAACGATCAACCGCACCGTGGGTTCGGTTTTGTGTTTGAGTAACAATGCGCGATCCAAATTGCCGTCGCCATCGAAGTCGGCAATCGCCACATAAGGGCATGGCCAGCCGCCCAACGCCGCGGTGCGCATGAGTCGCTCAACCGGCACATCGGTCAACATGGGCAATGCGAATTCGGTGTTTTGGCTTGACAGCAACGCCGCCAAACTCGGCGGTATCATTGCCAGACAGATATCGTTTGCCGGCGAGGCAGCGGTTGCGCCCGATGTCGCTGCGGCGGCGATGATGATTGCGAGGAGCATGACGGCAAGAATGAGCTAAGCGGCCGGCGACTGGCAAGTGGCCGGCACAAGCGATTTTGGCCGGCTTAGCGGCTGATTTGCTCATAGCCCCCTAACATCAATACAGAACAAATGGGACTTTGGTGAGGTATGCGTGGGTTATAAAGTGCATAAACCCGAAATCCAGCGTCCGCTTCCAATTGGCGTGTCCGCAATATCGAGATTGATTGTTCATGGCCCAACCTTCGTCGCCATCAGGATCGCAAACAGAATCGCGACCGGATTCGCTAAGTCCGCGCGTGCAGCAGCTCGTGCAAGACTCGGTCGCGCTTCTTCGAAAATCGGTGTTGGATTTTCGCGATGTCGTATATTCGAACAGTCTGGGGCTAGAGGCGATGGTTCTCACCGATTTGATTTGGATGCATGTTCCCGAAATCGGCATTTTTACTATCGACACCGGTCGCTTGAACGATGAGACGCTGGGTCTCCTGGATCGACTTGAACGCCGCTACGAACGACGCTTTGACATCTTCTATCCCGACGCCGCGGCAGTGGAAGCTTACGTGCGTAACAACGGCATCAATGGATTTTATGTCGGCTTGGAAGAACGGCAATCCTGCTGTCAGGTGCGCAAGGTCGGTCCGTTCAGACGCGCGATCGAAGGTAAGAAAGCCTGGGTGACCGGCGTGCGTCGCGAGCAATCCACGGAACGCGCGCAAGGCGAAGCGTTGTCATGGGACGATCGCTACGATCTGTGGAAGATCAGCCCATTGCTTGATTGGACGGAAGCCGAGGTCAACGAATACATTAAAGTTAAAAGCCTCATTTACAATCCGCTGCACGACAAGGGTTTTCCGAGCATCGGTTGCGCGCCGTGCACACGCGCTGTCGAACCGGGCGCCGATCCGCGTTCAGGTCGTTGGTGGTGGGAAAATCCCGACACGCGCGAATGCGGCTTGCAGCCGCGACGAAAAGTGATTCCGATTGCAGTGGATTCACGGCGAGTAGGATGAGCATCTGTTCCTCTCTCGCATCAAGAGAGCAGGGGTTGAAAGCGCATCATGGATTATTTTCCACTTTTCTTTAATCTTACTTCGCAACCCGTGCTGGTTGTCGGCGGTGGCGTCGTCGCTGCGCGTAAGATCGAGTTGCTGCGCAAAGCAAACGCGCTGGTAACGGTTGTCGCGCCGACACTCAACCAATCGCTCGCCGCCCGAGACGACATCAAGCATATCGCCGAAGAATTTCGTCCAGAGCATTTGGAAGGAATGCGTCTTGCGATCGCGGCGACCAATCGAATTGCCGTGAACGCCTGGGTGGCGCATCAAGCCGAGGTCCGCAACATCCCCGTAAACGTCGTAGACGACCGCGAACTCTCGCGGTTCATCATGCCTGCGATTGTGGATCGCTCGCCGGTCATCGTCGCAGTAAGTAGCGGCGGCGACGCGCCGGTGCTCACTCGACGCCTACGTGAAAAACTCGAAGCATTTTTGCCGACGCGCTTGGGTGTGCTGGCAAAGTTTGCCGGTGCATTGCGCGACAAGGTAAAGCGTCGCGTGCCCGAGAGCGCGGCGCGCCGCAAATTCTGGGAAAACTTTTTCGATGGCGATATTGCTGCCGACGTTCTGGCAGGTCGCGAACAACAAGCTCAAGATGCGGCGGATCGTCATCTGCAATTTGTGTCTAACGACATCAAGCCCGATGCGCGCGGCGAAGTGGCTTTGGTTGGCGCGGGTCCGGGCGATCCGGGATTGCTCACGTTACGCGCGTTGCGCGTGCTGCAAAACGCGGACGTCGTGTTGCACGATCGATTGGTCTCGCGTGAAGTGCTGGAATTGGCGCGTCGCGATGCCGAGTTCATCAGCGTCGGCAAAGCTGCGGGACACGCGCCGATACCGCAAGAGCAAATTAATGCGTTGCTAGTTGAACACGCGCTTGCGGGAAAACGCGTTGTGCGTCTGAAAGGCGGCGATCCGTTTATATTCGGTCGCGGCGGTGAAGAACTCGAAGCGTTGGTCGCGCACGGCATTCGCTTTGAAGTGGTGCCGGGCGTGACGGCGGCCGCGGGTTGCGCGGCCTACGCAGGCATTCCACTCACGCATCGTGATTACGCGCAGTCTCTGACTTTCGTAACCGGTCATTTCAAATCCGGCGAGAGCGACTCGCTCGATTGGTCGGCGCTCGCGCGTCCAGAGCAAACGATCGTGTTTTACATGGGACTGGGGCGATTGTCGGAGATTCTCGCGAGATTGCGCCAGCACGGCGCGCCGGCAGATCGCGCAGCCGCGGTGATCGAACAAGGCACGCAAGCAACGCAGCGTGTTGTTCTCGGCACGCTTGCTACGTTAGTGGAACAAGTTAGAGACGAACAAGTGAAATCGCCCGCGTTGTTGATCGTGGGCGAAGTGACGCGCTTGCATGCAAGTTTAAGCTGGTTCAACAGCGCACAAGGACGTGAGAGTTTGGCGAACAGCATTTTGAGTGCGTGATTTTCTTATCCCCCGCTCCCTTCGTGGGAGAGGGTTAGGGTGAGCGTGCTCGCATCGAAGCTCAGAAAAGCCCTCTCCCTCGAAAGGAGAGGGAGTTTTAATATGACGTTTGAGGTTGATCGAATGACCATCCGCTTGAGTCTAATCGACGCCATCGGTAATACACCGCTCATTCGTTTGGGAAAAGTGAGCGCGGAAACCGGCTCCGATATTTACGGCAAAGCGGAATTCATGAATCCCGGCGGCTCGGTGAAGGATCGCGCGGCGCGCGGCATCATCGAAGACTACGAAGCGCGCGGCGTGCTAAAGCCTGGCGGCATTTTGATTGAAGGCACTGCGGGCAATACCGGCATCGGTTTCGCTCACGTGTGTAACGCACGCGGCTATCGCTGCATCATCGTCATGCCCGACAATCAAGCGCCGGAAAAATATGCGCAGATCGAAGCGATGGGCGCGCAAGTGATGAAAGTAAAAGCTGTACCGTACGCCGATCCCAACCACTATCAAAAGGTCGCAAAACGCATGGCGGAGGAAACCAAGGACGCGGTGTGGGGAAATCAATTCGACAACGTCGCGAATCGCACGGCACATGAAAAAACCACCGGCCCGGAAATTTGGGAGCAGACCGAAGGCAAGATCGATGCATTCGTCACTTCAACCGGCACCGGCGGCACGCTCGCAGGCATCGCGCGCTTTTTGAAGAGCGATGGCCGCAACGTGAAAGTTTACTTGGCCGATCCGCAGGGCAGCGCGTTATATAACTGGGTGGAAAAAGGCGAATTGAAAGTCGAAGGACCTGGCTCGATCACCGAAGGCATCGGCACAACGCGCGTCACGGCGAATCTCGCCGACACGCCGCTCGACGGCGCGTTACACATTCCCGATACGGAAACAGTGCGTCATGTATATCGCTTGCTTCGCGAAGAAGGTTTGTATCTTGGCAGCACCAGCGGCGTGAACGTTGCCGCCGCTGTACAAGTTGCCAAGAAACTAGGCCCCGGCCACACCATCGTCACCATTCTTTGCGACAGCGGCGTGAAATATCAGTCGCGGTTGTTTAACAAAGAGTGGTTGAAGGAGAAGGGGCTGTCAGAGGCCATTGGATAGCTTCCCAGCTACAGCAACCAATAATCCTTCCCTTGTGATTGCGCGCGGCGGCCAAGTGAGGCACAACGCTGCGACGACGACCATCGGATCGTCCAGCGCTTCAAACGGATCTCGATCCGACGCCGATTCAAAAGCAACACCGCCTTCGGCAACGAACGGATAGGTTCCCGCCTGCCCCGTAGGCTTATTTGAGGAGCGCATCGAGTAATGCCTCCCGTTCGAACAAGCGAAAACTTTCGCGTACCTCGGTCATGCTCAGCGTATCGCAATTAGCGCGCCGCAATTGCAGCGGCCCCCCCAAAGACAGGACAATGTCGCTCCTGCGCCGTCCTCGGATTGATTGGGAGAATTGCCATGTCGCGTCTAAACATTCTCGCCGCAACGAGTCTTTGCTTTTTGGTGAGTCTCAGTTGCTGCGCTCAAGACGTCGCTCCGGATTACGGCAAGCTCGATGCCTGGCTATGCCATCCCGACAACAAACAGGATACATGCGATAAAGATCTGAACGTGACGGTAGTCGCCGCGAACGGAAAGCTCGCAAAAAAATCGTTCAGAGAACCGCGCACACAACCCATCGACTGTTTCTATGTATACCCAACGACCTCCCTCGATCCGGGTGTCGTGAGCGACTTGATTCCCGGCAAGGATGAGGAGCTGATAACCACGTACGTACACACGGCACGATTCCGTTCGCAGTGTCGAGTGTTCGCGCCGCTGTATCGTCAAGGGACGGTGACGGGATTACGCGCCGCTACGGCGGGCAAACCGATGAGCGGCGATCGTTCGGTTACTTATGCGGATGTGCTCAATGCGTGGAACTATTATTTGCAGCACGAGAACAACGGACGAGGTTTTGTGTTTATCGGTCATTCGCAAGGCGCGAGCCTGCTCACGCGATTAATCAGCACCGAGATCGACGGCAAACCGATTCAGAAACAATTGATCTCGGCGCTCTTGATCGGCTCGGTAGTTCTACTTTGTCAGGTTGCGCTGAAGTGCGCGGTGCGGCGTTGCACCGGCCTTAAAAATACTCACGTACTGCCGCGTACGCTGCGCTTTTTCAGGCCGTTGCGCCTTGCCCCCCATCACTTGATCCCAACCTGACAAAGTAGAAGTAGTCGGTGTGCCGCAAGGAAAAAAAATCGGCGGCACGTTTAAGAATATTCCGCTGTGCACGGCAGCCAATCAAGTTGGTTGTGTCATCACGTTCATGTCTTTCCGCGACACCATTCCGCCGCCAGCCAATAGCCTATTTGGCCGAGTACGCACCAACGACGGCAATGTCGCCGGGTGTACCAATCCCGCAGCGCTTGGCGGCGGCAAAGCAAAGCTCGATGCGATTCTTTCCACCGTTGGCGAAATCAGTTTGGCTCACAGAGACTATCTACCGTGGACGACCACAAACGAGAAGGTGACGACTCCATTCGTCTCCGTTCCCGGCCTTTTGCAAGGTGAGTGCGTGCAACGCAATGGATTTTCTTAGTTTGAAATCCACGTCAATGCGAATCCAAAAGACGCCCGTACCCATGACATCATCGGTGACTTAATCTCCAACGGCGCAATCAACCCCGCTTGGGGTCTACACCTAATCGACATGAGTATGACGATGGGTAACTTGATCGACGTCGTTGGTCGGCAATCCAAGGCATATCTGCGGAAATAGAATATTTAGTTAGCGAGCGATCGCCTGTTAGATAACCTTGCCCGGATTCATCAGCCCTTTCGGGTCAAGCGCTTTTTTGATTGCGCGCATGACGTCCATCTCAACGGGGCTCTTGTAGTGCGCCAGCTCGTTACGCTTGAGCTGACCAATGCCGTGTTCGGCGGCGATGCTGCCGCGATACTTCGCCACGATATCGTGTACAGCGCGATTCACCTGCGGAGTCATCGCTATGAATTCAACCGGATCGCAGCGATCCGGTTGACAAAGATTGAAATGCAGATTGCCGTCGCCCAAATGGCCGAACGAAATCACGCGGCCGTTCGGGACGAGCATGAGCATCGCGGCTGAGCCTTCCTTCACGAGTGCCGGGATGTCGGTGATAGGAACCGACACGTCGTGTTTGATGCTCGCGCCTGCTTGTCGTTCGCCGTCGGGAATTTGTTCGCGCATGCGCCAGAAAGCGAGTCGCTGCGCTTCGTTTTGCGCAAGTAATGCATCGTCGATGAGCGCGGCTTCGATTGCCGCGCCTAAACTGGTTTCGATGGCTTCGGCAAGTGCGGGATCGTTGCGCGCGCTTTGAATTTCGATTAGCACATACCAATCGTGCTTGCGATCGAACGGATCGGAAATACCTTTGAGGTACTTCAATTCGAAGTCGATGACGATTCTCGGCATCACTTCGAAGGTCGTGATTGCATCGCCGCTCGCGGTGCGCAGTTGCGCGAGTAAATCGATTGCGCCTTCTAAGGAATTAAGTGCGACCAGTGCAGTGACGACAGTTTTCGGCTGCGGAAACAATTTCAACGTGGCGGCGGTGATGATGCCGAGCGTGCCTTCCGCGCCGATGAATAAATCGCGCACGTCGTAACCGGCGTTGTCTTTACGCAGCGCTTGCAAACTATCGAGTACTCGGCCATCGGCCAGCACGACTTCCAGACCCAACACCAAGCTGCGCGCCATCCCGTAGCGGACGACTGCGGTGCCGCCTGCGTTGGTGGAAAGATTGCCGCCGAGCTGACACGATCCTTCCGAGCCCAAGCTCAACGGAAAAAAGCGATCCGCTTGCTCTGCGGTCTTTTGCAATTCCGCCAACACGCAACCCGCTTCCACTGTCATCGCGTAATTAAGCGCATCGATGCTGCGAATCTTGCGCATGCGCGATAGCGACACAACAACCTGTGAGCCATCGGCACTCGGCGTGGCACCACCGCAGTAACCGGTGTTGCCGCCCGACGGCACCACAGCAATATTGTTCGCGTAGCACAGCGCCAGAATCTCCGCGACCTGCTGCGTTGAGCTGGGTCGCAATACCAATGGCGTCTTGCCGCGAAAAATTTTGCGATGATCGATCAAGTAGGGAGCGATGTCGTCTGCTAGTTCCAAATACCCGTCGACGCCGACGATGTCGCGAAGCTTTTGCAGTGTGGGTGTGGCGATGTTCATGACCGTGATCATACCGGTTCGCTAGCACCAACGTCTGGCGCGTCAAATAGGAGAGCGGCTTTCCATTTAACTTTGAGTTACAAATGCCGAGTCGTTAGGGCGCGGGATTAGGCAAGTACCGACTAAAGTTGACGTTCTCAAGACGTACTCTACGATTCATTCAGCAGGTTTCATTCAGCGAAAAAAAGTTCTTGTCCGTCGAGGCGATCTTTGTTTCGCCACCTATTTCGATTCAGTCGCGAGTACACTACGGGCCTCTAAATACTACGAATCCCACTTGAGGAGTTGACGCATGAGTCTGTTCGATCTCACCGGCAAAGTAGCCGTGATTACCGGTTCGTCTCGCGGCATCGGTCGCGCTATTGCCGAGCGTATGGCGGAGCAGGGTGCCAACGTGGTGATTTCTTCGCGCAAGCCCGGACCGTGCGAAGAAGTGGCGGCTCAGATCAACAAAACGCGCGGTCGCAAAGCGGCCATTGCGGTTCCGGCGAGTATTTCCTCGAAACAAGACTTGCAAAATCTAGTGAACGAAACCAATCGCGAGTTCGGCAAGATCGACATCGTCGTATGCAACGCAGCATCCAATCCTCATTTTGGTTCCATGAGTACGATTGCCGACGACGCATTTCGCAAAGTGATGGACAACAACGTGTTGGCAAATCACTGGCTAATTCAGATGGTGCTGCCGCAAATGATCGAACGGAAAGACGGCGCGGTGATCATCGTGTCTTCGATCGGCGGTCTGCGTGGTTCTCCGGTGATTGGAACCTACAACATTTCCAAAGCGGCCGACTTCCAGCTTGCGCGCAATTTGGCGGTGGAAAACGGCCCCAACAATATTCGTGTCAACTGCATTGCGCCCGGGCTGATCAAAACCGACTTTGCGAAAGCATTGTGGGAAGACCCGGACATTCTAAAACGATCGACGCAGAATGCGCCGCTGCGCCGCATCGGCGAGCCCGATGAAATCGCCGGCGCCGCCGTGTTCTTGGCGAGCAAGGCCGGCGCTTTCATGACCGGGCAAGCAATTGTGATCGATGGCGGCGTCACGATCGCCTAACTGAGACTAGAGCCAAAATCGTTCATGAACACCGCCATCGAACGATTGGAATCGAAAATCGCTTATCTTGAAAGCGCCAACAACGAATTGAGCGATGTGGTTTATCGTCAGCAACGCGAACTCGATGAATTGCGAGTTCGCGTCGCGGCGTTGATCGAACGACTTTCAGGGATGAGAGAAGATCCGACGGCTTATACGCCGGAACAAGAGCGTCCACCGCACTATTA
>JAYTQU010000348.1:0-9944 GCA_043746555.1 Pseudomonadota bacterium
CTGAAAAATACTCACGTACTGCCGTGTACGCTGCGCTTTTTCAGGCCGTTGCGCCTTGCCCCGCATCGCTTGATCCCAACCTGACAAAGTAGAACTAAGACGTTCTCACGTTCGAGCCGGCCCGAACCGCGTGATTTGGATATCGATGGATGTTCAGCTCTCAGTATGTGTGCGCCACCGTACGGACGCGCTTGCTTGGTTGGTCTATAAATCGCGCACTGATGCAAATTCGCATACGCGCTTTACTGGACGACCCCATGATTCACTTCAACAATGTTTCTAAATTCCGTTTTGGAATTGTTTCCACTTTGTTTGCCATCTTCGTTGTCGGCTGCAGTAGCCGGCAAGACCCGATACTCGGGACGCCCGATGTAGGCATCGCTCCCACGATCGCCACTTTATCGCCATTGAACACTACGCCTGTTGTGACAGGCGTGGCGCTTGGCAGTAGTGTTGCGATCACGTTTAGCAAGCCCATGAACGCGGCAACAATTACGTCGACAACGTTTACGTTGGCGTGTCCAGCAGGTACACCGGTTGCCGCAAGCGTTGCGTATAACGCCGCCACTCAAGTCGCCACATTAACGCCAACCACAGCGCTTCCGCCGAATACGCTATGCGTCGCGACTGTGACCACCGCGGTACAAGATAGCCAAGGCTTCGCGCTAGCGAACAACACTGTTTGGAGTTTCATGACGGCAGCTACTGCCGATACAACCAGGCCAACCGTCACGCTGACTGCTCCAGCGGCAGGTGCGGTCAATGTGCCCACCAACTCTAAAATAACCGCCACTTTTAGCGAGGCGATGAACGCAGCCACGATGTCAGGCGCTAGCTTCTCAGTCATGAACACTACGAATGCAACGGCAGTCACCGGCACCGTGGTGTATTCCGTCAATGCCAAAACAGCAACGTTTACACCGTCTCCAGCGACGCTAGTAGGCAACTACACCGCTACCATTACCACAGCAGTTACCGATGTTGCAGGCAATGCCCTTGCAGTCAATTATGTGTGGAGCTTTACCGCAGTTGGAGTTGCCGACGTGACTGCACCGACCGTCACCGCTGTGAGTCCAGCCGATGCAAGCACGGGCAACTGCTTAACGAGACTCGTTAGCGCCACTTTCAGCGAATCGATGGATGCAACCACCATCTCTGCGACAACATTTAAGGTAACCGATAGCGGCGTTGCTGTCGCAGGCAGCGTCAGCTACGACGCGGCAAGTCGCATCGCAAGTTTTGTTCCCACTGCTGCTGCGGGTTTTGGGGCAAACAAAACGTTTGTAGCCACGATTACTTCCGGCGCCAACGGCGTAACGGATTTGGCGGGTAACGCGCTTGCAGTCGATAAAGTGTGGAGCTTTGCGACGGGAACGCAGGCGTGCACGAGTGCCGTGAATTTACGCACGATCGCAGCGTTTGGCGCATTCGGCGGCGGTGCCGGCGCAACCAATCAGGGCATTAATACCGTCGTCAATGGCAACCTCGGCACCACTGCTGCCTGTACGTTGATCACAGGGTTTCATGATGCGACCAATGTGTACACGGAGACCACATCAAACGTTGGTGTAGTGAACGGCACTATTTACTGCGCGCCGCCTTTACCCGGCACTACGACCAGCCTGTCCATCGCGACACAAGCGCGCGCCGATGCAAACACGGCCTATAACGATTTAGCAGCACTGCCACCGGGCAGCGATCCAGGTGCCGGCCAACTTGGTGGACTCACCTTGACACCTGCTACCTACACTTCGGCCGGAGGAACGTTTGCTGTCACCACAGGTGACTTAACTCTCGATGCGCAAGGCGATGCCAACGCAACCTGGGTGTTTCAGAGTGCGTCTGCATTAACAGTCGGCTTAAACGCAACGCCACGTCGCGTAGTACTGATCAACGGCGCACAAGCGAAAAATGTTTTCTGGAAAGTCGGTAGTGCCGCGCGCATCGAAGACGGAAGCACCATGGTCGGTACCATCATCGCGCCTGCTGGCGTGACCATCTCCACCGCAGGCCAGACGATTCAGACCACGTTGATTGGACGCGCCATTGGCCTCACGGCTTCGGTGACCATGGTCAACACCACCATCGTTGCGCCGTGAACGTCATGCAACAACATCGACAACTCACAAACGCGATCATGATTAAAACTTCCGGGAAGAAAGCAATGAAGAAAGTCAACACACTGCGATTACTGAGTCTCACGATAGGTGCGCTGCTCGCGACATCTGCCTTAGCCGCGGACTACAGGGATGACACCTATTTTTACGGCGGGATAGGCTTGGGCAAAGCACGCGCAAAGATCGACATCGATCGCATCGACAACATGTTTACTCCGGCGGCCATCGCCACCGCAATCGATGAGCGAAGTTTCGCTTTCAAAGTGTTTGGCGGTTATCAATTCAATCGCTACTTGGCGCTCGAAGGCGGTTACTTTGACCTCGGGAAATTCGGCTTTACATCTACTACGGTGCCGGCCGGAACGTTGCAAGGAGAAATCAAATTGCGCGGTATCAACTTCGACGTTGTCGGCACGGTACCGCTCAGCAAACGCTGGTCGGCACTTGCTCGAGTAGGGGCGCAATACGCAGAGGCACGCGATTCCTTCTCCGGTACTGGCGCGGTCATCGTGCGTGAGCCGAATCCAAGTGCAAGAAAGACGAATTACAAATTCGGCCTCGGCATTCAAGTGGAATTCAATCCTTCGGTCCTGATGCGCGCTGAGATCGAACGGTATCGCATCAACGATGGATTAAATAATCACGGCGATATCGATACGGCAATGGTGTCGTTGCTATTTCCTTTTGGCCGCACTCCAGCGCCGCGACCCGTTGCAGCAACTGCCTATGTAGCACCACCACCACCGCCTGCACCAGAGCCAGTCGTAGCGCCGCCACCGCCGCCGCCTCCAGTCGTTGTGGCGCCGCCTCCACGTCGTCGCGTCAGCTTCTCTGCCGATTCATTGTTCACATTCGATCAGGCATCGATTCGACCGGCAGGCAAAGCAGACCTCGATAAGTTTGCCGCTGAACTAAAGGGAACACGATTCAGTGTGATCACAGTCGAAGGACATACGGACCGACTCGGCAGTAATGCCTACAACCAAAAACTTTCCGAGCAACGCGCCGAAACAGTCAAGGCTTATCTGATTGCTTCGGGTGGTATCGATGGCACAAAGATATCGGCTGTTGGTAAGGGAGAGACCGATCCAGTTACCAAGCCTGAGGATTGCAAAGGAACTAAACGCAACCCCAAATTGGTCGCCTGTCTGCAACCCGATCGACGTGTCGAAGTTGAAGTTGTCGGCTCACAAGCGGCGCCGTAGATAGCCGAGATTAAGTGGCAATTGGTTGTTAATACGAGCGCCGACATTCTGGAAGCGACGCTCCGGACATCCATGTTGGTCAGAGCGGTTTTCAGCAATAGCGCAGCGTTTCCCCTGGCGCGGCCAACACGGACTCGACCTACGATGCGTTGGGTCGACAGATTGTCTTGGCGGCGACGGCTAAATTGTTATTTTCTTTTGGCTTGCTGATTCATCCAATTGATCTACTAAGGAGCGGTCCCAGCTATTATAGATATTATGAGGGTCGCATACCAAGAATGAATGGCTGCGGCGAATTGCGTTGAGTTGTTGTATTGTTCAGTCGAACCCACAATCCTTGCAGGATTCGACTGGATGAGCGCCAAACCGATCACGCAAAACGCTGATATTCGCTATCTCGGGAAATTACTCGGAGATGTGATTCGTGCTTACGGCGGCGATGCGTTGTTTCAACGCATCGAAAACATTCGCGCGAGTTCGGTTGATCGCTATCGGGGCGTCGCCGATACATCGGCAATGGACCGTGGTCTCGATGCGTTGAATCTGGACGATACGCTGTCGTTCGTTCGCGGATTCATGCTCTTTTCGATGCTTGCCAATTTGGCGGAAGACAGACAAGGCGCGAACAAAGTCTCTCGCGACGATTTGGCTTCTACTCTGGAGCGATTGGCCGAACAGGAAGTAACGCCCGAACAGGCAGCAGCGTTGCTCGATAGAGCATTGATCGTTCCTGTACTTACGGCGCACCCAACCGAGGTGATGCGCAAAAGCATGATCGATCATCGCAATCGCATTGCGGAGCTGATGCGACATCGCGATCTGGGTCGCGAGTCAACGCCGGACGGCGATGCCATCGAGCCATCGATCGTTAGACAGATCGCATTGCTATGGCAAACCAGGCCGTTGCGCCGTGAGCGAATATATGTTGCCGACGAAGTGGATATCGCACTCGCTTATATGCGCGATGTCTTTCTACCGACGTTACCGGCACTGTACGCGCAGTGGGAACGAACCCTTGCTCGGCGAACGCGCAGCTTTTTACGCCTCGGTAGTTGGATTGGCGGCGATCGCGACGGCAATCCCAATGTCAACGCCGAGTCGCTGCATCTGGCATTGCGACGCTCTTCGGAAGCGGTGCTCACTCACTATCTAAGTGAACTACATGCACTCGGCGCTGAGCTATCCATTTCCACCGAGCTCGCCGCGATTACCGCTGCAGTTGAAAAGCTGGCAGCGCAAAGCGGCGATAAGAATTCGGCACGGAGCGATGAACCGTATCGACGAGCCCTCATCGGTTGTTATGCAAGAGTCGCCGCGACGTACGAGAAGATAACTGGACACCCACCGCCGCGTCATGCGTCGGTCGTGGGCGAGGCGTATCAAACCGTAGAACAACTGCGAATGGATCTCGTCGATCTCGCGCAATCGCTCGGTCGCGGCGGCGAAGGGTTGTTGGCAACCGGCGGCTCACTAGGTCGATTGATTCGTGCAGTGGAGACGTTTGGTTTTCATCTTGCAACATTGGATCTAAGACAAAGCGCCGATGTTCACGCGCGCGTGATTGCGGAGTTGTTGAATAAGGCGGGTGTTGAGCCAGACTATCTCAAACTTGATGAAGCATCGCGCGTGGCGTTACTGCGTCGAGAGCTTTCCAGTGAACGATTGCTTGCGAGTCCGTTTGCTATCTACGCGGACGAAACCGTTTCGGAATTGACAATCGTGCGCGCGGCCGCGCAAGCGCACGCAACTTATGGGCTTGCATCGATTACGGCATACATCGTTTCCAAATGCGAGAGCGTTTCGGATTTGTTGGAAGTCAATGTGCTACTAAAAGAGGCGGGGCTCTATCGTCCGCACAATCCTGGCGCGGTTGCGATCATGGCTGTGCCGTTATTCGAAACCATCGCCGATCTAAAAAATGCACCCACTATCATGCGTGCGTGGTTCGCGTTGCCGGAAGCAAGCGCCGCCGCGCAACTTCGCGGGTTTCAAGAAGTTATGGTCGGCTACTCCGATTCAAACAAGGACGGCGGATATCTGACTTCCGTGTGGAGTCTCAATCGAGCAACGCGCGCACTCGCCGAGGTGTTTGCCGAAGCGAAAACCTCGATGCAAATATTTCACGGTCGCGGCGGAGCTGTAGGTCGCGGCGGCGGTTCGTCATTTGCGGCAATTCGCGCACAGCCGGTCGGTACGGTACAAGGTCGCATTCGTATCACTGAACAAGGCGAAGTCATTGCTGCTAAGTACGGCACGCGAGAAAGTGCAGCCGCTAACTTGGAAGCCATTGCATCTGCGACGCTACTCTCATCGCTTGAAAAGCGATCCGCATCCGCAGCCGAAACCAAGCGCTTTGCCGAAGCGATGCAATCGTTGTCGCAAGTAGCATTTCGCAGTTATCGCTCCCTTGTTTACGAAACCGAAGGCTTCAATACGTTTTTCCGTCAACTCACGCCGCTGGCGGAAATTGCGCAACTCAAGATCGGTTCGCGACCGGCATCGCGTACCAAGTCGGATCGCATCGAAGACTTGCGCGCGATTCCGTGGGTGTTTAGCTGGTCGCAGGCGCGCGTGATGTTGCCGGGTTGGTATGGTTTAGGTCATGCGTTGCATGCATTTCCCGATCAATCTTTACTGCGTGAGATGGCCGAGGCTTGGCCGTTTTTTCAAACCACGCTCGACAATTTGGAGATGGTCCTTGCCAAATCCGACTTGAGTATCGCTGCGCGTTATTCCGATTTAGTTGTGGACCGCAAGCTTGCCGGCACGTTATTCAATCGCATTCGATCGGACTGGACAATCACGCACGATGGTTTGC
The DNA here is from genome assembly GCA_043746555.1 of Pseudomonadota bacterium. Taxonomy (GTDB): domain Bacteria; phylum Pseudomonadota; class Gammaproteobacteria; order Steroidobacterales; family Steroidobacteraceae; genus CAZQYC01. Next base: position 6,141 of record JAYTQU010000348.1, read on the forward strand.
TAAGCGTAACAGGACAATCACGGTTGTTGGAAAAACATCCCGCATTGGACGAATCCATTCGACTGCGCTTGCCCTACATCGAGCCGCTGAATCTCCTGCAAGTCGAACTTCTCAAGCGTCATCGCGCCGGCGAGAACGACGCACGCGTACGCGATGGTATTCATCTTTCGATCAACGCGATCGCCACTGCATTAAGAAATAGTGGCTAGCAATCGACAAAGATCGGGAGCCCGTTCGCTCTTGCAAGTGACGAGATCGTTTACATGGGAGCAAGGTGCCGGACTTGTATCTTTGGACCTTTCATTATTGTTGATGGCATCGGAGCGGTTTGCAGAGTGTAGAGGGATCGCGGTGTTGAAACGCTGCGACTTCGGTGAGTGAGGCGATACGCTGGTTGGCGGCTTCGCGCGAGTTGCAAAAGAGAACTTAGAGGCCGCATTACTATCGCCAGAACCGCTTCAACAGTCAAACTGCGCGGTCAGTGACTGATGCTTTTGTAGCTTGCGCGTTCGGTATTTGTTCGCCGCGCATGCGATGGTCCGTCACTTGGATGCCGTGTAATCCTGAAAAAAAGGGGAGTGAAAAAAAGGGGAGCCTCCCCATTTCCATACTCACGTCATTCGATCGGCGTTTCCCCGGCAGCGACAATCAGCGCTTTAATTTTCTCGACGACGTCGCGCAGTATTTTTTCATCGGTGCCGCGCGCGACAAGCGATGTGCCGTATCGACCGTCGCGCGTGAACGGATAGCTGCCGATATCCACGGTAGGGTGTTCGGTTTGAATGTCGCTTAGCGCTTTCGCGATGGTGCTTTCACCCAAATACGCCGTGATCGAACGCGATTGCACGATCGCGCCGCCGGTCAGTTTCGAGGCGAGCGTCCCAAGCATCGCGCGCATCACAGTGGGAATGCCCGCCATCACGTAGACATTGCCGATAAAAAATCCCGGTGGCCCGCCGGTGAGGTTGTCGATCAGTCCGGCGCCTTCCGGCACCATCGCCATGCGCAGTCGAGCCGTCATGACTTCAGGCACCGCTTCGCGCGTGCGAATGAACGCCGCGATCCCGGGATGCTCGATGAGTTTCACGCCAAACGCCTTCGCGATACTTTCGGCGGTGATATCGTCATGCGTGGGTCCGATGCCGCCCGTCGTGAACACATAGTCGTGACGCGCACGAACGTCGTTCACCACCGAGACGATGGTCGATTCGATATCCGGTATAACGCGCGCTTCCATGACGCGAATTCCCCATCCGCCTAACGCGATCGAAATATCGCGGAGGTTTGTATCCTGCGTTCGACCCGATAAGATCTCATTGCCGATGATGACTACCGCCGCCGTGACAATTCGATCGCTCATCTTTGATTCCCAACGTTGGCGCACATTTCGAGGATGACAAGGATAAATGCGTGACGCTCGCGAAGCGAGATCGACGCGCGAAATATTTCTCGCGATCGGATGAAGTCGTGGTTTAGGGTAGGATGCGAGTGTGCGGACTTACAATAGTGCAAAATCAGCCGGGAACGGGCTTGAAATCGATAATAGAATAGCAGAACTCTGTGCCTAGCAGGCCGCTAGGGGGATTGGTTTGTAATGACTATCAAAATCTCAACTATCAAATTTGTCAAGGTCGCAATTGTCGCGGCATTGTATTTTCCGTTGATTGCATTTGCGCAGTCGGACGCCACGCCGAATGGCGAGTCGGTGTTCAACACGCGCTGTAAGAGTTGCCACGATCCGGCCATCGAACGCGCACCGGGGCGCATGGAGCTCGCAGTTCGTCCGCGCGCCGACATTGTTCAAGCGCTAACAAGCGGCGTGATGGTGCCGATGGCAAAAGAAATGTCCGCGGCGGATATACAAGCTGTGGCGGCATTTTTGAATCCGACGCAATCGGCTGCGGCCGCTGCGTCAATTCAACGTCGTCCCGGCGCACCGCCGCCTGTTGGCGTCGATCGCATGTGCGAATCTCATTCGGCGATTAAAGCGAGCGATGGCGATTGGTCGAGTCTCGGCGTTGCAGCGAATGCAAATCGCTTTCAACGAAAGCCGGGGCTCACCGCCGCAGACCTGCCGAAGTTGAAAGTGAAATGGGCTTTCACCATGCCGGGTGGCGGTCAGCCGACAGTCGTTGACGATTGGTTGTTCATCGCCAATCGCGGCAAGTTTTACGCGCTCGATGCGAAAAGCGGTTGCGTGCATTGGGTAGTCGAAGGCGCAAGTTCGCGAACCACGCCGATGATCGTTCGTTCGTCAATCGCGCCTAGCGGTTGGGCGACATTTATTGGAGTCGCGGGCCGGGTCGTGCGCGCCTTCGATGCGCAAACGGGTGAGGACATTTGGAAGAGCGACATGCTCGATCCGAATTCCGTTGCGGGCATCACCGGTTCGCCGATTGTTGCCGGCGATCAAATTTTCGTGCCGATCACGTCGGGCGAAGAGGGTGCGGCGATTCAAGAGACTTACCCGTGCTGTACGTTCCGGGGTTCGTTGGTCGCGCTTGATCTGAGGACCGGTCGCACTCAATGGCAAACGCATATGATCACCGAGCCGCTGCGTCCCACTCGCAAAAACGATAAAGGCGTGCAGTTGCAAGGTCCTGCGGGCGCAGCGATTTGGGCGTCTCCGAGCATCGATATCAAACGCGGATTGATTTACGTGGTGACCGGCGATAGCTATACCGAAGTCGATAACAAAGGCTCAGATTCAGTCGCCGCCATCGATATGAAGACGGGAAAAATTCGTTGGAGCCATCAAGTGACGAAAGGCGATAACTATGTGATGGCTTGTGCGTCGACGTACAAGTCGTCCAATTGCCCCAATCCCGCTGGACCCGATTACGATTTCGGTGCGACGCCCATTCTCTTCACACCGAAGAGCGGCAAGCAAGTGCTAGTGGCGGGACAGAAATCCGGACTTGTTTACGGCATGAATCCCGACAGCGGGAAGATATTGTGGACGACTCGTGTCGGGTCCGGTTCCGCGCTCGGCGGTGTGGAGTGGGGCATCGGCGCGGACGATCGTTATGTGTTCGTTCCGAATTCGGATATCGCGGAGTTGTTCGACGAAGTGCGACGCAAGATGGGCGAGTCCGTACTCAACCCGAACAACGATCCCGCACGACCTGGACTGTCGGCGCTCGATCCGCTAACAGGAAAAGTAGTTTGGAACACGCCCGCGCCGATCGCGCCCTGCAAATACGCAGGCGATCGTTCACGCGACTATGCGCACGGCGAGTGCATTCGCGCACAGTCCGCAGCGCCGGCGGTGATTCCCGGAATCGTCTTTTCCGGCACGGTCGATGGATGGATGCGTGCTTACGATGCGAACACCGGAAAAATTGTGTGGGAGTTCAACACTACGGCACAAACCTACGACACGGTCAACGGAGTAATGGGTCAACCGGGCGGCGGCATCGACGGCATGGGTCCGACGATTGCGCATGGGATGCTCTATACGATGTCAGGATTCAACGGCGCATCGCGCACCGGCGGCAACGGCAACAATGTGTTGCTCGCGTTTTCGATTGATGGCAAGTGAGTGACGAGAAACTACATCGCCCACGCTGCCCAGACCGATACCGATGAATCGGGTCCGGTGCCGGTTGTGACCGCGCGCAGCGCATTGATCGGCTCGATGTAGAACAGAGATGATTCAACGCATGCGTTGCACAGATCGGCCCATGGCGCGTTCTTGTGCAATCGACCTTGAATTTGAACTTTAGCGGTCCCGGTAATCGCGATCTGTATCGTCATTTTTCCGGGCGGCGTTTGCGAACCAATCACTCGAATCGAAACATCGGA
>JAYTQU010000349.1:0-5738 GCA_043746555.1 Pseudomonadota bacterium
ATACCGGTCCACTTGGAAACCACTTCCGCGATTTCCTCTTCTTCGACTTTGTTGCGCAGTAACGTCTTCTCGCTTTGCTCGGCCGCTGCGGCTTGCCGGAGACGTCGCTCAAGCTCCGGAATTTTCCCGTACTGCAATTCAGACATACGACCCAAGTCCTGCGCACGACGCGCCGCTTCTAAATCGATGCGTGCGCGTTCCAACTCCTCTTTGATGGTCGCCTCGCCTTGCACGGACGCTTTCTCTGCTTTCCATACCTCATTGAGATCGGCGTACTCTTTTTCCAACTCATTCAGTTGTCCATCGAGCATTGCAAGGCGCTTCTTCGACGCCTCGTCGGATTCTTTCTTGAGCGCCACGCGTTCGATCTTGAGTTGAATGATGCGGCGATCGAGCTTGTCCATCGATTCCGGTTTCGAATCGATTTCCATGCGAATGCGGGAAGCCGCCTCGTCGATCAAGTCGATGGCTTTGTCGGGCAGTTGACGATCGCTGATGTAGCGATGCGAAAGCGTCGCCGCCGCAACGATGGCGGGATCGGTGATGTCCACGCCGTGATGGACTTCGTAACGTTCTTTCAATCCGCGCAGGATCGCGATGGTGTCTTCGACCGTTGGTTCATTCACCAACACTTTTTGGAACCGGCGTTCCAGCGCCGCATCTTTCTCAATGTACTTTCGATATTCATCGAGTGTTGTCGCGCCGACGCAATGCAATTCGCCGCGTGCAAGCGCGGGCTTGAGCATATTACCGGCGTCCATCGAACCTTCGGCCTTGCCCGCACCGACCATGGTATGCAGCTCATCGATGAAGAGGATGATCTGACCCTCTTGCTTCTTGAGATCGTTCAGTACTGCTTTGAGTCGCTCTTCAAATTCGCCACGATATTTGGCGCCCGCAATGAGCGCTCCCATATCGAGCGAGAGAATTTTTTTGTTGCGTAGCCCTTCCGGCACTTCACCATTGATGATGCGCTGTGCGAGACCTTCCACAATCGCTGTCTTGCCGACGCCGGGCTCGCCAATCAGAACGGGATTGTTCTTTGTACGCCGCTGTAACACTTGAATCGTACGACGAATCTCGTCGTCGCGTCCGATCACCGGATCGAGCTTGCCTTGGCTGGCGCGCTCGGTGAGATTGACGGTGTATTTTTCCAAAGCCTGACGACTTTCCTCGGCGTTCGGATCGTCGATCTTTTCGCCGCCGCGAACTTCGTCGATCGCTTTTTCGACAGCGCCTTTTACTGCACCTGCGTTGCGTAACAGCGTGCCCAGTTGGCCTTTGTCTTCGAGAGCAGCGAGCACGAACAATTCACTGGAGATGTATTGATCGCCGCGCTTCTGTGCGAGCTTGTCGGTGAGATTGAGCAGCTTGCTTAAATCATTCGACACCTGTACGTCGCCGCCGGTCCCTTCAACTTTGGGAAGACGATCCAATGCATCGCCCAGTGACGAGCGCAATGTGTTGATATTGACACCGGCCTTATCGAGCAGCGGTCGCACCGAACCGCCTTGGCTGTCGAGCAACGCGGTGAGTAGATGCAATCCCTCAATGAACTGATGATCGCGACCCAACGCTAGCGATTGGGCGTCGCCCAAGGCCGTTTGGAATTTTGATGTGAGTTTGTCTTGGCGCATACGCTTCGTGGGCCTACTGGCTACTGGTCAACTGGCATCTAGCCAGAACGGATTTAGATTACCAGCCGATATGGGGCAGCGCAGTCAGGAATTCAACGGATAGCGCCGGGATGTTTCCCACTCTGACCAGCTTGCCGGCAGCCAGTTGCTCAGTCGGCCATTCTTCTAGTGCATCGTCTCGTGCGTGAAATAAATCAACGCAATGCCAAGCGAAATCAGCGCGACCTGCTTGGTGCCTGAACCCGGATCGACGCGGCGATGAAGACCTGGAATCAGGTCGGCGACTGCGATGTAGAGAAAGCTCGAAGCGGCGAGCGCGATCGCGTAGGGGAGAAATCTCATCGCTGTGCCCAGCGCAAAGTATGCGATCACGCCACCGACGACGCTCGTCAAACTCGTGGCCAAGTTCAAAAGCAGCGCTTTGCCGCGACTCATGCCGCCGTGCAAAAGAATGGCGAGATCGCCGACTTCCTGCGGGATCTCGTGCACGATAACGGCCGTGGCGGTAACGATGCCGAGATGCACATCGGTCATGAACGCCGCTGCAATCAATACGCCATCAAGCGCGTTGTGAAAACCGTCGCCCATCAAGATCAATCGCGCGGAGGCCGCGTCGCGATGCTGATCGGTAACTTGATGATGCGCATGCGGGTCGTCGTGCCCCTCGCACACCTCGACATGGCAATGACGCCACAAAACAAATTTTTCCAGCAGAAAAAAAATCAGTATGCCGAATAGCAACGTGAGACCGACTTTGTGCGCATTCCCAACGCCAGCCGTTTGCATCGCATCCGGCAACAATCCGATCAGCGCAGCCGCCAACAACGCGCCGGTGGCAAAGCTCACCAAGTGCGGCAACACTTGCGCACGCCTTGCTTCAGGCATCACCAGAAACAGCGAAGCCGCCAGCGCGCTTAAGGCGCCGCCGAGAGTGGTGAAACCGACGATCCAAAGGAGTAGTGACATGAGATGAAGTCAGCGGCGAAGTTGGCAGCGTAGCATGGTTGTCAAGACAGCCAAATCAGCGTCGCCATTCGACCGCATTGCCCATCGCGGCGATAAGAGAAAAATCGATCTTCGTCCGCAAACGTGCAGTGGTCGCCGCCATAAATCTCACGAATGCCTTGTAGGCGCAGGTTGCGACGCGCGAGTTGGTAGAGATCGCATTGCCAGCGGCCGCGTGCGTTGCTTTCAAAAGCCGATGCGTTCCCGCTATCCCGTGCAATAAACGCGATGCGCACTTCATCGCCGACTTCGAATGCAGACTGACTAATCGCCGGGCCCAGCCATGCAATGAGTTCATGGCCTGGCAATCCAAGCGATCCGATGGTGTTGTCGAGTATCCCGGCGGCCAATCCGCGCCAGCCGGCATGCGCGGCAGCAACGCGATCGCCATCGCGACTACAAAAAAGCACAGGCAAACAATCCGCGGTCAGCACTGCGCAAACAATTCCTGCGCTGCGTGCAACGCAGGCGTCGGCTCGCCACGGCGTCTGCGGCGATGAATTAGCGTCGACAACCGAATCGCTGTGCACTTGATCGAGCCAACTCGGTTCGTTCGGCAGCTTGAGTGCAGCACGGAGTATCCGACGATTCTCAGCTAACGATTGCGGCGCGTCGCCCACATGCGCAGCTAAATTGAAGTCATCGTATGGCTCATAACTTACACCGCCGGTACGAAACGTCGACGCCGCGCAAACATTTTGCGGCGCAGGCCACATGGGTTTGATGAAAGAAAATTTTTGCAACTCGCGCTCCTTCATTTATTGCGGGTCGCGCGTCGAGTTACCCGCGTGTCGATACGCTGCTCGTCACGCTGTAGCACTTTGAGTAATTCCTGCATGTCTTGCGGCAAAGGCGCGATGCAACTGATCCGCTTGCCGCTAACGGGATGATTCAAATCCAATTGCGCCGCATGCAATGCCTGGCGCGGAAAACTTCGCAGCGCGTCGATCAACTCGGGGCTTGCGCCTTTCGGCAACAATAATCGGCCGCCATATACTCGATCGCCAACAATCGGATACTTGATATGGGCGAGATGAACACGAATTTGATGCGTGCGACCGGTTTCCAATTTCACGCGCACATGCGTGTGGCCTCGATAGCGATGTAACACTCGATAGTGAGTGACGGCGTCGCGTCCGCTGCTGCGTATCGCCATCCGCACGCGATCGGTGGCGTGCCGGTCGATAGGCGCGTCGATGGTGCCGCCCGCCGTCATCACACCGACGCAAATCGCTTCATAGTGTCGTTCGACTTCGCGCGCTTCGATCATTCTCGTCAGCGCCGTATGCGCCGCCGGCGTGCGCGCCACCACCATCAAGCCGCTCGTTTCCTTGTCGAGACGATGCACAATGCCGGCGCGCGGCAGTTTGTCGAGTTTGGGATCGAGGTGGAGCAACGCGTTCTGCATCGTCCCGGCGGCATTTCCCGCACCGGGATGCACGACCAATCCGGCCGGCTTGTCGATCACAAAAATATCTTTGTCTTGGTGGACCACATCGAGCGTGATCCGCTCCGGCGCCATCGGCACTTCGGCAGCCAATTCGGCGTCAACCTGCACGTGTTCGCCGCCGAGGAGTTTGTCTTTGGGCTTGAGCGCGCGACCGTCCACCCGCACTTGCGCGGTGTCGATCCACTCTTTTATCCGCGTTCGCGAATAATCGGGGAGCAAATGGGCCAATGCCTGGTCCAAGCGCTGACCGGCGCATCGCGCGGGGACCACGAGACGATGAGAAATTGACGACATGGCGAGCATATTACCTAAAGGCATCGCCGACAGTCGTAGAGTAATTGGCGTTCGCGTGTACCGCGACGCGCCGCAACTCGTTCGTCATCCTCCGCTATACTGCCGCCCCGGTTTTGAAGCCCTTTGATTTGGATCGCCTTTGGTTCGGATAACGATTGAGTCGGATAACATCTAGTTCGGATAGCTTGAGTCATGCCAAAAGATCAATACAACATTGTACGCGCCGTGCTTGTCTGCTTGTTTCTAGCCGTCACTGCGCTCACCGGCGCTTGCAGCAGCACCAAAGAGAAACACAAAGGCTTCAGCGCCGACAAGATTTACGAGATGGCCAAGAAGGACCTCGACAATGGCGACTTCGCAACCGCAGTGAAGCTCTACGAGGAATTGGAATCGCGCTTTCCGTTTGCCAACGTATCGCGACAAGGGCAGCTCGACTTGATGTACGCCTACTACAAGAATCGCGCACCGGAGTCCGCGGAAGATCAAGCCGATCAATTCATTCGCGAAAATCCCGCGCATCCGCGCGTCGATTACGCCTATTACATCAAAGGTCTCTCAACCTTCGAAGGCATTCCCAATTTCATCGAGCGCTGGTTCCGTGCCGATCTCAACAAGCGTCCGCCGATCGACGCGCGTAAATCGTTTCAAGCGTTTCAATCTTTGGTGCAAAAATACCCGAACAGCGACTACGCCACCGACGCGCGTCAACGCATGATTTTTCTACGTAACAAGCTTGCGGACTACGAAATTGCCGTGGCCAGTTACTACTTGAAACGCGGCGCTTATGTCGGTGCCATCAATCGCTGCAAATACGAGCTGGAAAACTACGACGGCGCGCCATCGACCCGCACCGCGCTACGTATCATGGTCGACGCCTACGCAAAACTCGGCATGCCCGATTTATCGGCAAATGCGTCACGAGTACTCGCCGAGAATTTTCCCGGCGGCGAAACAGTAGAAAAGAAGAGCTGGTGGAAGTTTTGGTAAAGCTGAATTCGGTCAACTGGCTACTGGCAAGCTGGCCAGAGGTCGAAGATCGAGAATGGGAAGACGGGTTCAACGTCATGAATCTGGGCGGCAATGAATATGCGAGATCACCGTAAGCTCGAAGTATTTGAAATAGCGGATACGCTAACGTTATTGGTTTACCGGCACTCGAAGCAGTTCCCCGAAGACGAAAAATACGGACTGACAAGTCAAATGCGGCGTGCCGCAGTTTCCGTAACAGCCAACATTGTAGAAGGCGCGGCGAGACTAATTCTACTTTGTCAGGTTGCGCTGAAGCGCGCGGTGCGGCGTTGCAACGGCCTGAAAAATACTCACGTACTGCCGTGTACGCTGCGCTTTTTCAG
>JAYTQU010000350.1:0-8353 GCA_043746555.1 Pseudomonadota bacterium
TGATGACGACAACATTGCAACGCACCACCGAGCTGACATACCCTGCTCTTGATTGATGTCAACAGCGCGCATTGGTTTTAATTTCTTACGGCCGAACGCGCGCATTAACCGGCGGGCAAAAGCAAAGCGGAGCGTCGCTTTTGCACGTCAAGGTTGAATGCGTTGTTCGGCTCTAAAACAAACCGACGCTGCGAGCCAAAGTGAAACTGCGACGATGAAGTGTACGACAACGAATGGAACCGCGCGCTAGCTCCGATGGCTTGAGTTTGATTCTGTTTGCGAAACGAAGCAGACGGTTTTTCCAAATGCAGAAAACCTTGGTGCTCTTTATCTCCGGTCAACGCATGAGCACACGGCGACGTTTCTACTTCTCCGAAATTGCCTGATTGCGCCGCCGAGGAAACGGGACACAACCCCGTTTGTGTTTGATTGCCTTGATGCTTGCGACGTTCATTGCCTCGATTGTCTTTGCCGAACGCCGTGGCTAACACGCGAGCAAAGCGCGCAGCGATTTGCGAGTCGGGCGGCCGAAGGGCGCGAACATGATTGGTTGGTTATGCGGCTCGAATTCTTACGAGTTCACTCTTGGATGTGGGTGCGGGAATGGTTTGGCCCGTCTCGATCATCGCCTCAAGATGTAGCGCGATACCCTCACGAATCAATTTCATAACTTCCCGTCGGGTTTCACCAACTGCGACGCAACCCGGAAGGTCAGGAACGTACGCTCCGTAACTGGATTTGCCTTTTTCGACCACTACTAGATATTCCATTGACGTACCCTCAACGCTTGAGACCGGCTTGCTTAAGGATACTACTCAACGTGCCCATGGGCACGTCAATTCCAAGTTTGCCGGCAACCGTCACGGTGCCCGATTTTACCGAATGTTGGAACTGACGGTGGCTACCGTTCGTTCGAACATGCCGCCAGCCATCTTCCTCGATCATGCGAATTACATCCCGAACTTTCATTGCGGAGTCCTACTCATTGCGGCCGCATAACGATCAGCTTGAGGCGCGCGTTGTCTTCAACGCGTCACTCTCGAAGCTGTTGTTAAGCGACACTTCAGCGCAGCAGCGCCATGGAATAAGAGTCATAAAACATTCCGTCGATTAGAAACGCGTTCTTATTTAGCCCTTCGACTCTGAAGCCCATTCGTTCGTAGAGTGCCTTTGCATTCAAATTGTCGGTGCGAACTGAAAGCTCGATGCGCGAATATCCTTTTGACCATGCTTTCGTAAGCGCGGCCTGCGTAAGGAGTGCGCCGATACCTTGATGCCTTGCGGAGCCTACTAGTCCGATACCAAAAATACCAATGTGAGCGCGTGCCTCGCCGCGCGTTGGAAGAACATCACACCAGCCAACTACCTTTCCGCTGACGAGTGCGACATAGAGGCAAAGATCGTCCTGAAGTATGTTGCGATAAAACGCGTAAGCTTCCTCCATCGCTGGTGCCTGCGTGAACGCAAGATAACGTTTCTCACGAGCGACAACATCGAGTGCCTGACGCACACCTTCGAAATGCGACTCCGCCAACGGCACAATTTCAGGATTCATGTCGCCCAACGCCGTGCATGAGCCGCCGGCAAAGCGCGCAGCGATCTGCCGGTCGGGTGACCGAAGGGAACGAACTCCATGCACTTGTTGGGCATGCTATGCGCTTACACTATTCCTCCAACTGAGCAACAGCAACGGAGAGGACAGCAGACCGGTGATGGCAATGCCACTCCATGCACGCCCAAATCATATTTGGACTTCTACCTGCACCACCTAACGACGTTGCAAGAACTCCTATGACGCTTTGGTGTGCATGGCGACCAGGATCGGAACGAAAGCCCCTCCAAGAGCGACACCAATGCTGACAACCAATGCTACGTTGGGCTTAATTGCAATGAACAATGCGATCATGAGGCCGAGGGCCAAACCTATAATCGTGCCACCAGCTACTCCGCGCACAAGCATCCTTTGTTCGTCGTTTGTCATTTCGCACCTCCAAAAAAACACGCTTCTCAAACTTTCGCAGATCCGTGACCATTATCTCTCGATTGCTGTGACGCCGAGTGCGCCTAACGAATAGTGGCCCCTTAAAGGTGCCTTGTAAACCGACATGTGATTATTTTCGACCTTGATTGTCATGTTCTTCTTCCCGGAAATTAATCGCTTGATGCCTTTTAGTAGGACCTAATGAAAAAGAGCAAACGCACCTGGCCACGCGCGATATTTAAGCCGCCATTACTTCCCGAAGCACTCGGGGTGCGGAGCAGCAATCTTTAGCAATGTTTCCGTTGCGCCGGAGGGTTGGCGTCGACCTTGTTCCCACTGTTGTAGCGTGCGTGGCGAAATTTTTAATGCGGCGGCAAATTGAGACTGCGACAAACCGCTCTTGAGTCGAGCATCGGCAATCATGTTCGGTCGAATCTTGTGCTTAGCGCCAATACGCCCGGTTTTTACATCGCGGATCGCGTGCAGTAGTTCCTTACCGATATCTCGTTTTGCATCGCGCGCTAGAATTTCTTTTTCACTTCGAGGCATCGTCGATCTTCTGCGCAATCTTTCGTAACAAGTGCGGGGCAATATTCTCTTTGGCGCTCTTTGCATAGAGGCGAACGAAAATCTCGTCGATTCGAAGTGTTGGGCGATGGGTCGCGCGCCGGCAGCACAGACTGAACTACGAATGCGCTGTTGGCCGCGGTGTTTTTGGTCTTGCCACGAACTTGTGCACTTCCAACGAGCCGGGCGAGAACAGGTCTTGCCGCGTTTGTTTGAATCCGATCGACCGCAACAATTTCGTTATTCGATTATTTGGGTCGTAGACATTGTTGGTACGCGTGACGAAATAGACCACGCGATACTGCGCAATCGTGCGGGCGATCGCGTTTAGGTTTTGATCGAGCACGGAGGGCGCGCATTTGCCGGATGGATAGCGAGCATGCATGCCGGGCGAGGGGAAATTCGCGGGTGCGCCTTGCACGGGTACATTAACGTGTAAATCTTCGAAGGCGTGTTCCAACGGCAATGCCAGTTCGTTTGCGGTGAGCAGAACGATTTCATCCTTGCCGGCTGTTGCGTTGGCGACTGTCGCCGGTGTCTTGAGCGGCGAGAGTTCGCGGGCAATCGCGTCCCAAGGTTCGTTGCCTTGATCTTGTTCGCGCCATGTTTGCAATGCGAATGCGTGGACGATCAACACGGCGGCGATCGCGCCGTATCGTAGCCGGCGCGATTCGAAGTAGACGAGCGCCGCCGCAAGCGCGATCACCACGGCTGGCGTAATGCCGATCATTGCGCGCGACAAAAAAATCGGTCGCACGGTTATGCTGAAGAGGTAGTTGAGCACTACAGGAACTGTGATGAGGCAGCCAAGCAGCAATGCTTCGCGCCATTGTCCGCGACGCCACATCAACAATACGCCGCCAAATAGCGCAGCGACAACCCACCACACTGCATCGTGAATGTTGAGACTAACCAGCATGCGAAGTTCGTCGGCGACATACCAGGCGCTGGGATTGGGAATCCAAAAATCGTCGATGACGCCACGCGTCTGTTCGGAAAGCACGGAAAAATAGGGCGACCACAGCGCAAGCAACAAGACGCTACCGATCGCGAGTGGCTTGAAAAGATGACGGCTATTGCGATCGAGCAACAACACGATGGCGAACGCGACCAGTACCGCGATGACTGTGAAGACCGCGGTATTGTTGGTCCATAAAATAATCAGACTGCCGATGAGCATATTGATCCAGCCCCACCGATCGTTGTTCTTTGTTTTTTCCGGCGGGATAGGAGATGTATTAGCGCCTTGTTTTGTTTCGCGAGCAATGCGTAGCGCGCCATAAACGAGTAGCGAAGCGCCGAAGCAAAGCAGTGCATAGGGTCTGGCTTCGCGCCCGTAGTCGATTTGAAAGGGCGTCAATGCAAACATGATTCCCGCCAGCCAGCCGATGCGCTTGTCCAATTGTCTTCCCGTCAACATCACGACTGCCGCGGTGGCGACGCCGAACAGCGCGGAAAGCGTACGCAAAGCCTGCGAGCTATCGCCGAATTCTTCCATCCAACCTTTTAGCGCCAAAAAATAAAGAGGCGGATGCGGGTCGCACTGAGGCACCAAATTCCACAGGTCGGACAGCTTTTGCTGCGCGTCCCACCACGAGTAGCCTTCATCCAACCAAAGCGGTTCGCTACCGATATGAAATAATCGGACGCTCGCGGCAACCGCGAGTATGCCAACCGCGATGATCCATTGCGAAAGCTTTGAGTTGGCAATAGGGGATTGCATAAATGATTGCGATGAAATCTTTGCGATGAATCGTCGCAAGTGCCGCGGATCCGATTGCGCCTCAAGATTGCCGGCGGATTGCCACTATTGCTACGTCTAATATCGCAGAATATCGCAAATTCGCCGGTTACGAATCCTGCGCCGACGATGCCGGTGAAATTAAAGCCAACGACATCGATTAAGGTTTCTCGATAAGATTAGCGATTTGTTACGCTGCGATTATGGCTAAGCGACCGAAAGTTTTGAAAAGATTCCTGCTCTCGATATTGATCGCAATGGGCGTGGCGTTATTGGCGCTCGCAATTTGGATTATCTACCTCGACCGCATCGTCACCAAACAATTCGAAGGACGCCGTTGGACATTGCCAGCGCAGGTGTACGCGCAACCGTTGGAGTTGTATGCCGGTCAGGCGATTGCGGCCGATGAATTAGAACGTGAGCTGCGGCGACTCGGCTATCGGCGCAGTGAAGCCCCGCGTCGCGTCGGTGCCTATCGTCGGCGCGGCGCGCGCATCGATTTCATTAGTCGTCCGTTTCGATTCATCGATGAGGATCGTCCAGCGCGCGCGATGTCGGTGATTACAGGTTTGCACGGCATCGAGCGCATGTGGGACGGTGCGGGCAAGGAACAACCGATTTTTCGACTCGACCCACTTTTGATCGGCAGCATTTTTCCGATTCACGGCGAGGATCGCGTCGTGGTGACGCCGGATCAAGTGCCGGCGTTGTTGCCCACCGCGCTTAAGATCGTCGAAGACAGAAAATTCGACACGCACCATGGCGTCGATTTTCTCGCGATCCTGCGCGCCACGTGGGCGAACGTGCGCGCCGGGCAAATCGAACAAGGCGCATCGACTCTTACACAACAATTGGTGCGTAGTTACTTTCTCGACAATCGCCGCACTTTCGGTCGCAAAATCGAAGAAGCATTGATGGCGATGTTGTTGGAGCTGCATTTCGACAAAGCAGATTTAATGAACTCGTACATCAACGAGATTCACTTAGGACAGGAAGGCGATCGCGCCATTCACGGATTTGGTTTGGCCAGCCAGTTTTACTTCGGCAAGCCGCTGGACGAATTGGAGTTGCATGAGTTGGCGACGTTGGTTGCCGTCGTGCGCGGACCGTCGTACTACGATCCGCGTCGCCACCCCGAGCGAGTGATTGAGCGTCGCAATCTCGTGCTCGATTTGATGGCGCAGTTCAAAGTCATTAGCGAGTCCGATGCGCGGATTGCGAAAGCAAAACCGCTCTCGGTGCGCTCGCCCGACGCCCAAGCGAATCAAGGTGGCGCGTATTATCCGGCCTTCCTAGGATTGGTGCGACGAACGTTGCGTCGCGATTATCACGAAGACGACCTGACCGAAGCGGGACTAAAAATTTTTACGACGCTCGATCCCACCGTACAAGCGCAGGCTGAGCGCGCCTTGGTGGATGAACTCACGACACTCGACAAATCGCGTAAACGCAAGAAAGCCGAACTCGAAGGCGTCGTCGTGGTTACCGCGCCGCAAAGTGGTGAAGTCATTGCGTTGGTCGGCGGCCGACACACGGGATTCGACGGGTTTAATCGCGCGCTCGACGCGCAACGTTCCATCGGGTCGTTGGTCAAGCCGGTGATTTATCTTGCGGCCATGGAAACGGGTCGCTTTCACGCAGCGAGCATTGTCGAAGACTCTGAACTCGAAGTGAAGTTATCGCGGACGCAGGTGTGGAAACCGAAGAACTTTACCGACCAGACTTACGGTCCCGTTCCCTTGGTGCGTGCACTGGCGCAATCGATGAACTTGGCGAGCGCGCGACTAGGAATGGATGTCGGTTTGCCATTGGTGGCCAAAGAGTTCGTCAAGCTCGGACTTGAAACCGAACCACCGCAATTACCGGCCGTATTGCTCGGAGCCGTCGATGTGTCGCCGCTGCAAGTCGCGCAGATATACAACAGTTTGGCCAACGGTGGTTTTCGCTCACCGCTTCGCGCGGTGCGCGCCGTGGTCGATCAGAACGGCACGCCACTTAAATCTTTTCCGCTTGAGGTCACGCCGGTCGCCGATCCGGCGGCGGTGTATCAAGTCGATCGCATGATGGTCGAAGTGATGGAACACGGTAGCGGACGCAATGCGCGCGCCGGTTTGCCGGCGAATATCACGGTTGCAGGCAAGACCGGCACGTCGTCCGACTATCGCGATAGTTGGGTCGCGGGATTTTCCGGCAATCGACTTGCCGTCGTGTGGGTTGGCTACGACGATAATCAGCCCACCGGCCTCACGGGATCTTCGGGTGCATCGCGTGTTTGGTCACGCTTGATGAATAACATCGAACTGCGCTCGTGGAACGAGCCTTTGCCCGAGAGTCTGCAAGAAGTCACCATCGACTTTGCAACGGGGTATTCGGCGACTACCGTCTGTAGCGACGATGTGATTGCCGTCGCCATCCCAAAGGATGTGCAGCTATCGGTTTACGAAAAATGCAAAGCGGGATTTGTCGAAGGATTGCGCAGGCTATTTGGCGGAAAGCGTCAGTGATGCGAAAGCGAATCAGCGATCCGCAGTAATCGCCGTCCCTTGGTGGAAGCCAATTTCCCATTGATCGTTGTCGCGACGCCATATGGAGCGGCGCAAGGAGTATCGCTTCGAATTGCTATCGCGACACACTTCGTAAGTGGCGAGCGGGATATGCGGCGTCGGTCAATCGAGAATAGATTTTGCCGCAGTCCGACTTGTGACGGTATCATTCGTCCATGTCGACTCTTCCCCTATCCACAGTTCCGATATCCGCACTTAGATTCTTGCCCACTGCGGCTCTCGCAACTTGCCTACTCAGCGCGTGCGTTGTACCGAGTCCCTACGCGCCGCGGAATTCCGCGTCGTCTCCAACGCAATCGATTCCTGAATCGGGTGTGCAAACACAAGCGATTACGACGCCCGATTCTGCCGGCGCTGCGCAACCGCTGCCTGCACCGGTTGCGCGTCCGCGCGGGTTGAGCGCGGCGACGAAGGCGTTGGTTGCGCAGGCGCAGACGCAATTGAATGCGGGCAACGATGCTTTAGCGGCGGCCACAATTGAACGCGCGTTGCGCATTGAACCGGACAGTCCATTGTTGTGGATTGAACTGGCGAAGGTTCGACAAAACGAGGGCAACGCATCGCAGGCCGAAAATCTCGCGCGCAAAGCGCTCGCGATGTCGAGCGGCGATGCGAGAGTGCAAGCAAGCGCGTGGCGTATCATTGCGGAAAGTTATCGCGCACGCGGGCGCAATCCGGAGGCTCGCGATGCGGATGCGCGCGCGGCAGCGTTGGGTGGATGAATTGGGTGGATGAAAAATAATCCGACCAGGATTGGTGGTGTCTAAATGATTTCGGCAACAGAAGCATTGGCATTGTTACGCGAAGGCAATCGTCGTTTCGTGACCGACGTGCGTAACAGCGATGAGCTTACGAGCCATACACGCCGCCGCGAAGTCGCGGCGGGGCAAGAACCGTTTGCGATTATTCTCGGTTGCTCAGACTCGCGAGTACCGGCGGAGATTGTGTTCGATCAAGGGCTCGGCGATCTGTTTGTGATTCGAGTGGCCGGAAATATTGTCGCACCATCGCAAGTCGGTAGCGTCGAATTCGCCGCTGCGCGATTCGGTACTCGCCTGGTGGTGGTGCTCGGTCATTCGAAGTGCGGTGCGATCACGGCCACTCTGGAGGAACTCGGTCGCAAGTCGGGAGAGCAATCGCGCAATTTGCGTGCGATTGTCGATCGCATTCGACCGTCGGTGGAAGCGCTGGTCGAAGCAGGGCACGACCTCGATTCCAAAACGCTGGAGGAGCGGGCCGTTCGCGCCAACATTCGCGTGTCGGCAAATCATCTGCGACATGGTTCTGAGATTCTCGAACAGCTCATTCAGAAAGACCGTCTGTTGGTTGTGGGCGCCGAGTACTCGCTTGAAACGGGTGTCGTGGATTTTTTCGATGGAGTACCCGATTCGCAATGATCGGACTTCTACAGCGGGTTACGAAGGCGAGCGTCGTTGTCGAAGGTGAGACCATCGCTGCGATCGAGCACGGGCTGCTGGTGCTTATC
Source organism: Pseudomonadota bacterium (assembly GCA_043746555.1). Classification (GTDB taxonomy): domain Bacteria; phylum Pseudomonadota; class Gammaproteobacteria; order Steroidobacterales; family Steroidobacteraceae; genus CAZQYC01. The sequence goes on from JAYTQU010000350.1 coordinate 8,340, forward strand.
GGCGTAGAGCGAGG
>JAYTQU010000351.1:0-3311 GCA_043746555.1 Pseudomonadota bacterium
TTGTCGCGACCGATGTACTTCTCCTTCAATATCGACCAACGCGCATACAACTCAGGCGGCACGACATCACGAAGCTTGGCACCGTCCGGATTATTGCGAACACCGATCAGCGACGGTAGTAACGTCAGCGCGCGAAAAAAACCGATATCCGCATCCACCGATGCATTGGCTAACAACTCCTGCGACTCAGCGATCCGCTCCTCGGCTTCCTTGGCGCGCCAACTCATCTTCTTCGGCAACGGCGAATACGAACCGAGAATCCACAGCACGTGACCGTCCTTTGTTACTTTCCACAAACCAGGACCCGGTTGTTCGCCGCTGACCAACAACTCATCGAGAACGGCGCTCGGTACGATACGATCCGATGCCGGCGCGGCAGTCTTATCCTGCGCGAAGCTCGATGATGCCAACGTTAGCAATGCAATGATGGTGATCAAGTGACTGCTGCGCATGAATGTTCCTCATCGATCGACTTGCTGACTGCAAATACTACGGCACTTCTCTTTCGCGCGCCGCATCGAGTTTAGCGGGAAGGTTTTCAAACAATTCTCCTTCCGGCCTGATGTCGCCACCGAATCCACATACCAAGAATACCGTGATGATCATACATTTCTTCGAGAGTTTTACGAAGAACAGCCCTTCATCCGTCAAGCCTGCTCGCTTTCCATGCAATCGATCCCAAGGAATGTCACTGCGCTCAGCGCGCTTCGGTAGCGGCAATCCCGGCGGTCGATCTGAAGCCGCGAACTGTTTTTGTTTCGCCGCTTTCTCAAGCTCATTGAGTTGACTTGCCGTTGCAAACTTCGCTTCGGCAGGCCAATCGATGGGTGCAGTGACGGTGATCTCTGTGTCATGGGATACTGACCGCTTGCTGTTTAGTGAGCTGTGGACGCTCGATTCACGCATGGCCGAATTACTCTTTGGCAAAGTCTCGACAGTATCGCTCGGTGACTTGACCGCTTTTCTTGTGATGAAAAATATCTCACCGCGATACTCGTCGGCGTCTCTTGGCACCTTCTCTCGCAAACCGAGTGCGAAATAGTAGAGCGCGATGACGTGAACCAACGCTGCCAATAGAAACGAGATGATCGCGCGTCGATGATGATCTTGCGAATCCATATAAAGCTACGGCTCCTTTTGCAAATACCGCGGCTGTGCTCGCTTGACTAAATCGTCACGCACCGGTCGGGTGGCGTGCTTGCAAATTTTTACGACAGCTCGCTCGTCCAAACGAGGATTGGGCGAAGGTTGATTGGTGTAATAGCACCGACCTTCGAGGTCATCGGTCCACGTGATCGTCTCCCCGTTATCGAAATGTTGCGTATCGCCATTTTGGTGTAACGGCTTGTCGAACACTGTTTCCGGTTCGCCAAAGTCCGTCGATTCACTATCCTTCAATTTCGACAACGAAGTTTTCTTCGCTCGTTCATCCGCCAGTTGTTGTGCGATATCGAGCGCAATCTGCGCGCCTTCAGCTCGCCAATCGATTGGAGCGCGCATCGCAATTACCGTCGATATTTCCGGCGATGTGGTGACAGGAACGTCTATTTCCGCCTGATGCATCATCGAGGGATGCGCCGACTTTTCCGGTGGCGTCACGCCGGTTGCGATTCGACGCGGTGAGTCAAGAAAGAAAATATCGCTCTGAAACGAATTTCGTCGCTCCTTGCTAGGAGCCGGAATTCGACTAACAATAAAAACCATGAGCGCATGAATGATGACCACACCGACGAACACCGCACTTTTGGCGAAACGCGAGTTCATCTGCACCGCGACTATTCGCGCTGATCCAGCTCTTCTACCCCATGGTGCGACTCCGCGACGAGTGCATGTTCACTGGCACCGCAGGCAGCCGCCAAGCAGCAAGCCCGTATCGGAACTTTCATGAACCACCCCTTTTCTTATCGTCAATCGACCGACGATTATTGTGAGTGCGGCGTAGAAGAAAAGTTCAGCGCGATGATTCTTCCATCGCGCGTTGAACTTGTTCGGCGAGTCGCTTGTCCGATACCGGAATCGATGTCTTGAGGTCTTGCGCAAAGAGCGAGACCCTGTATTCCTCGATCATCCAGTAAAGCTTATCGAGCTCGGGGTGACTTATCGTTTTGATTTTGAGTTGGGCAATGAGCTGCGTAAACGAACTGATCGACCGCATTAATTCCGTATCGCGCTGGGTGTTGCCGGGCAATCGCTCGATGCGTCGTTGCAGCGCACGCAGATAGCGCGGCAAGTATCCGAACCATGGACTCGGAACGACGGCGATGAAGTCCGTCGGCATGAGTGCAGTCAACTGCGACTCCATGTCGCGCAACGCCGCATTGAATGCCGACGCCTGCAACGTGCCGAGCGATTGACGTACCTTGCGCAAGGCTTTAAGCAGATCGATTACTTGCGCAGCAATCCGTTCGATGGTCTCGCCGATTCGGCCGCGATGCGCTTCGAGTCGCATTCGAAATTCTTCGGGCGTTCGCGGCAGCGGCATATCGTCGGCAAAGAAACATTCTTGAAAGGCTCTTTGCACAAATGCATCGGCCAGCGATTTTTGCGTGCCGACGCCATGGCTCAACAAAACCAGTTCACGCTTGTCGGTGAAGTGCTTGTGCGCCATTTTTGCGTGCTGCGGTAACGCAAGCTCCGCCAATCGCACGATGCCGCGTCGCGAGATGCCATCAGCTTCTTGCGGCGATCCGCATTCGTCAATCGCGACTCCATCGCCTTGCAGTCGAATTGCCGGATATACCGTGAATGTTACGCCGCGTCGTTCGACAATCTTTTCGATTGGCAAATCACCGAAGTCCCAAGAGCGGTAAATCGAAGCATCCGCAGATGGCATTGCCGCACTCACGCCACGCGAGGCACGCCGTACCGTTACAAAGTCGCGACCTTGAGTTACGAATTGCCCGTCGAGTCGCTGCACGCGCACGTTGATCTTCAGGTGATCCGACGTTGACAGTTTCGCGAGTTGCTCAACCGATATGGTCTGACTCGATTCGCGAGTGATCCACTCTGCGAGGGCTGCGTAACTGAACCTTTCACGCAATTCTTGTAAACAACGCGCGGCCGCATCCGGAACTGGAACAAAGTGTTTGCGTTGTTCTTTGGGCAATGCGCGCAGAATTGCGGTAATTCTTTCTACCTGCCAACCAGGAATTGCCCAGGCAAGTTGATTCGCGTCCAGTGTTTTGAGCAACGGTTCCGGAACCGTCAGCGTCGCGCCATCGTCGGCTTGTCCAGGTTCGAACCGGTAACTTAATGGAAGTTGATTGTCGCCGATGCAAAGTACGTCGGGAAATAAATCGGCGGTTACCTGT
>JAYTQU010000352.1:0-8618 GCA_043746555.1 Pseudomonadota bacterium
CTTGATTTGCTCGTTGTTCGTACTCCGCATAGGAGATATCCCTTTCGCGGTCCTTAACGACAATCGCTTTTGGATTCGAATCTGCGTATGCGTCGAATATTTCGTGTATTGCACCAGACGAATGAGAATCGACAACTTGCACTTGACTCCTCACGTCGAGAGGTTCGACTCGTTTCGGTTCGGCGAATGACAATTCACGCAGTCGCCCACACTCGCCATTTGCCAGCGCGATCAGGAACCGATGAAAGTTTTCGAGATGGGCTTCGAGTTCCCACTCCCGATAGTTGATAGGGCAGGCATCCAATCTAATACTTTGATTGCCGGACGCGCCTATAAAAACAAAGATCGAGAAATCGTCGACATACAGCGTTGACATTAGCCGGGGTGTACCGAATACATCGCCAAAGCGGATGTTGGTCGAATATGGCAAGGCGTTGATCGAGACCGAGCAATGTTTCAGCTCGCCATATTTTATTCTCTGAAATCGTCGAATATCCGCCCGCTTCATCCGCCGATGAGTAAGCGCCGCGCGAACTTGTTCGTTAATCGACTGCAAGGATTCCTGAAGACCGAGATCGGGATTCATTTTAATCGTGACCGGCAAAACATTGACGCAGGCGGCGATGAGCATGTTCATCCAAGGCTCGACACGGCCGTGAGTCGGCAGCTCGATTGTGACGTAGTCGAACTGCGTTGCGCGGTGTAGATAAAGACAAAACGCAGCGATGAAAAGCTGCGGTAGTCTTAGTTGCAGCGAGTTCGCAATTTCCGAAAGGCTCGAAGACAACGTTTGGTCAAGTCGCAAAAGCGAGGACTGCAAAGTTGGCCGATTCTGCATTGAAGCGATCCGGCGAGCTGCCAACGTCGTGGGCACTGGACAAGTATTGCTCCAATACTCTCGATCAAGAGATTGTTGTTCTGACGAACCATAGTTCTCGTGATAGCGAAGATAGTCTTCGAACTGCGATTGATCATCGCTAGGAAAATGAGACGCGTCTGTTTGCAGCCGGCCATAGGTGTCAGCGACAAGGTCCTTAAACAACTTGAGGCCGACACCATCGATAATTAGATGATGAAATTGACAATACCAATAGAGTTTCTGGTCGCCCAGACGCAATAGGCCAAAACGATATAGTTCTGTACTTAATGGATCGAAGCATTGTTGCCGCTGCTGCTCCATCCATTCCATTGCTTTCGAATGTGGATCCTGCGCATTGCTTACGTCGACTTGCATAACACGAGGGCAGACGTTGAGATCAACGATCTGCATGACTCGATGGCCGCGGGCTACAAGCCGTAATCTGAAGGAGACGCGCCTTGCAACGACTCGGCTGATGGCGATTTCAAGCAGCGCTACATCGATCGACGTTTGGAATTCAACGTAGTCGGCTAAGTTGTAGGCCTGTGCTTTTTCGGGGTGACTCTGTAGATCTGCCAAAATCAACAGTTGAACTGGGCTCAAAGCCAGATCGGTTGTCGCTGGTGTGGTCATACGCCTACTATCCGTTGGCTGCTTGTCGCTGCGTCCATATTGATTGGCGCGGGTTCTTCTCTACGCGCGTCTGAATGACAACGAACACGCTTGCAGGTTGCATAGTCGGTGCCATAACGTGCGCTGGAACTTCTTAGCCAAAAGTATACCGTACGGCATGTCGAGTCAACTTTGCAATTTGACCAATCGCAAACATTCTGATTAGTCGCTATCATGAAGACGACGAGAAAGGTGCTCCCGGGTATCGGGACTGTGATTCGTATAGCGTTTTAGTTCGTTCCACGATTCGTGCAACGTGAACTGCGCAACTTCGTGAATTTGATATCCGCGTTCAAACAATCGACTCGTCGCTTCATGTCGTAGATCGTGGAAGCGCAGATCTTGGATGCCAAGAATTCCGCATGCGCGCGTGAACGCTGCGCTGATACTCTTCGGATCATATGGAAAGAAGTAGTCGCTGCTCTTGGGTTGTCGTTCCAGAACGCTCCACCCTTCGGGCGTAAATTTGAACCGCTTGTGATTACCTTCTTTCGCTGTCGGATGTTTTGCGTCGCGGAGTAGTCCTGTCAGCACTTCTGCATTGGCGTCTCGTCGCTCAAGGCGGCAGATTTCTGATTCACGTCTCGCCGAATGGATTGCAAACCAGAAGATGTCTCGCATTGGAATTTTCGAGCGGCCGTCGCGACTTCGAAAATGCGCATCGAGTGTCGCAAGTTCATCGTTTGTTGGACGTCTATCACGTCGCCTGCTTTTTGCTACGAGCCTCAATTCGCGACACGCCGTGCGAGCCTCTTGAACGATCTCCGGTCGTACCGGAATTGCTTGCACGCTTTTGGCGGCGCGTAGAACCACACCAATCCAGGTTAGGTCGTTGCCGACGGTGGCAGGGCCTGCGCCTGCGGCGCGACGTGATCGCACATGATCGATCAGCTCCGCGGAAGTCATTGCCAGCGCGTTACTCAGACTTATCGGGTGTTTCTCTAGAAACTCGAGTTGTGCCTGTTTCGTACGCTGCCACTTGGAGACGGTCTTGAATGCATCGATATACCATCGAATTAATTCGCGTAGCGATGTTTCTCCGTATTGTGCAGCCACGAGAGCCCCGGGATTTTCGAGGGCTACCTCGCGACTCTTCGCCCACTTCTCGGCGGCAGCTCGATGCGCGAATGTCTTCGCTTCTTGGTGAATGACTTCCGCTTGCTTTCGGATGCGAATAATCGCCGTGTAGCGTATGGTTTTGTCGGCTTGTTTACGGGCTCTGATCGTGGCCATAATCTGTTCCTTGAGGTGACAAGCTATTCTTGTCACCTTTATGGCACCTTGGCAAGTTATAAATTCACACGAACCCGCAGAAATATCGCATAATTAGCCCGCATGAATACGCCGGAAAAAATAGAACCAAACGCAGCGAATAAAGCTATTTCGCTGGATCGGCGTGTATGTGTAGCGCCGATGATGGACTACACGGATCGCCATTTTCGTTATTTGTTGCGATGTTTAAGTCCGAGCGCGCTGCTCTACACGGAGATGATCACGACTCAGGCGATACTGCGTGGCGATGTGAGGCGTCATTTGCAGTTCGATGCGAGTGAGCATCCGGTTGCATTGCAATTAGGGGGCAGTGAACCGAGTGAGTTGGCTCAAGCAGCGAAGATCGGCGCCGAGTTCGGTTACGATGAAATCAATTTGAATTGCGGGTGTCCGAGCGATCGCGTGAAGAGCGGACGCTTTGGCGCGTGCTTGATGGCCGAACCACCGCGCGTTGCCGACGGTGTCGCCGCGATGCGCGCGGTCGTGAACGTGCCCGTGACGGTGAAGTGTCGGATTGGGATTGAACCGAGTGCCGCCATTGACGATTATGAGTTCCTGTGCCGATTTATCGCGACGATCGCTCAAGCCGGATGCGACGTTTTTATTGTGCATGCGCGCAAGGCAATCCTCACGGGGTTGAGTCCGAAAGAAAATCGCGAAATTCCACCATTGCGATTCGATGTGGCTCGACGCTTACGAAGCGACTTCCCCCAGCTCACCCTAATCGTGAACGGCGGCATCCGCACGCTCGATCAAGCACAAGAACAATTGCAAGCATTCGATGGGGTGATGATGGGGCGCGCGATCTGCGATCATCCTTATCGCTTGGCTGAATTGCATCGACGACTTCATGAGTCGACGTGGGTGCCGACGCGCGAATCGGTCATCGAGCGATATCTTCCGTATTGCCACGCGCGACTGGCTGAGGGTCATCGCCTTGCACCGATGTTGCGACATGTATTGACTCTCTATGCGGGATTGCCGCGCGCTCGGTCTTGGCGCCGCTTCATCAGCGAACGCGCCACACTTGCGAGCACAAGGCCGGAAATACTGCTTGAAGCATTGCGAATTGTAGCGCCGCTGTCGGGCCTATCGCCGTCGAGCACGATGGTGCCCGGTATGAGATCGCAAAGCATCGCCTAACTGCGATTTTCCCTGTTTTGATGCGGGAATACGCTCGCAGTGTTCGGCCGCGTCGCTGGTCATGCGCATGACGGGTCCAGGTTGCCGCCAGGTTATGTATATAATGTCCCTTGCAGTCAGGGAGTTCTGGGCTCCGAAAGGGACCCCGAAACCAAGGCCTAGCGACGGTAGGGTATGGGAAAAGATATAGAACTAGCCATTTTGTTTGCCGATGTGGTCGGCAGCACACGTATCTATGAGGTCATGGGCGACGCGCGTGCGCGCGACATGATTTTGAAGTGCGTAGAGATCATGCGAACCGCCACCGAGCTCAATCAGGGCACGGTGATCAAGACCATTGGCGACGAGATCATGGCGACCTTTCCCAGCGCCGATTCGGCGCTCAATGCCGGCAGTCGCATGCAACACGACATCCGCTCGCATTCCGAGCTGCAAGTCGAAGGCCAGTCGGTCGCGATTCGCATCGGTTGTCACTTTGGCCCGGTCGTGCTTGAGAATCGCGATATTTTCGGCGCGGCCGTGCATACGGCCAATCGCATGACGAGTCAGGCCAAGGCCGGGCAAATCATGGTCACGGCGGCGATGGTTGATCGCTTGGCACCCGAGTGGCGCTCGGCCTGTCGACAAATCGACATCGCGATGTTGCGGGGTAAGGCGAACGAAGACGAGTTATTCGAAGTGTTGTGGCAAAAGGAAGACGCTACCAGCATGCTGCCGGCTCTGGCGATGGGTCGATTGCAAGAGAGACGTCCGCGACGCTTACACCTGAATATTCAGGGACTGGATCTGGTGGTGGATGACCGACACACCAACATCGCCATCGGCCGCGCGGAAGAAAACGATGTGGTCGTCAAAGGCAATCTCATTTCCCGACTGCACGCGCGCATCGAATTCAATCGTAATAAGTTCATTTTGGTGGATCAAAGCACCAATGGGACTTTTGTGATGACGGGCGAGGGCGAGGAGTCCTTCGTGCGTCGCGATAGCATGCCGCTCAAGGGCGAAGGAATGATCGGTTTCGGCAAAGCGCCCGAAGACAACTCGCCGCTGACTCTGCGATTTAATTGCGAGGAGTGAGAGCGAAGCGCAGTACAGAGACGTCTGCGCTCGATTGATGAAGTCGGCGTTCCGTTAGACCAAGCGCTTGCTTACCGCGTTGTGTTCTTCCTTGAGGCGCGATGGAATCCGTCGGCCAAAGTCGCTGAAGTACTTGCCGATCTCTTCCATTTCGTTGCGCCATGCAGCCTGATTGATCGACAACAGTTCTTTGAGTGTCTCGGTGGTCAAACCCAGATTCGCGACATCCAAATCTTGTTCCTTCGGCAGATTGCCGATAGCGCTTTCAACAGCACCCACGCGATTTTCGCAACGCTCGATGATCCACTTCAGCACGCGTAGGTTGTCGCCGAATCCCGGCCACATGAATTTGCCGGTTTTATCCTGTCGAAACCAATTGATGTGAAAAACCTTAGGCAGTTTCTTAGCGCGCGTTTCGAACGACAACCAATGTTGCCAGTAATCACCGAAGTTATAACCGGCAAACGGCTTCATTGCCATCGAGTCGCGGCGTACCACGCCAACCTGTCCGGTCGCGGCAGCGGTAGTTTCCGATGCCATGCCCGCTCCGATCAACACTCCGTGCGCCCAATCGCGCGCTTCGTATACGAGCGGTGCGAGTTCGCGACGACGGCCGCCAAACAAGATAGCGGAAATCGGAATGCCTTCCGGCGCATCGGCTAGCGAGGTATACGCGGCATTTTGTTTCGCCGAAACTGTAAAGCGCGAATTGGGATGCGCCGCTGGACCACTGCCCACTTGGTAGGGACGACCTTGCCAGTCGGTTGCGGGTGTTCCACTCATGCCTTCCCACCACGGTTGGTTATCGGCAGTGAGCGCGACATTAGTGAAAATGGTGTCGTGTTGCACCATTTCGAAGGCATTTTTGTTGGTCTTTGCGTTCGTACCGGGTGCCACGCCGAAGTAGCCCGACTCGGGATTGATGGCCACCAAACGGCCATCGGCACCCACGTGTAGCCAACAAATATCGTCGCCCACCGTCCAAATTTTCCATCCCGGCATCGATGCGGGCGGAACCAGCATTGCGAGATTGGTTTTTCCGCACGCCGACGGAAATGCCGCCGCGATGTAATGCGTTTCGCCTTGCGGGTTTTGCACGCCCATGATGAGCATGTGTTCGGCCAGCCATCCTTCAGTGCGCGCCTGCCAGCTCGCAATGCGCAGTGCATGACATTTTTTGCCGAGCAGCGCGTTGCCGCCGTATCCGGAGCCGATGCTCTTGATGGTCAGTTCTTCGGGGAAGTGCATGATGAAGCGTCGATCGGGGTTCAAGTCGCCGATGGAGTGCAATCCTTTGACGAACGTGCCGTCACGTTCGATCCGTTGTAGTGCCGCAGTACCCATGCGCGTCATGATGCGCATGTTGGCAACTACATACGGGCTATCGGTAATCTCAACGCCGCAGCGCGAATAGGGCGAGTCGATTGGCCCCATACAGTACGGAATAACGTACAGAGTTCGGCCACGCATCGCGCCGCGAAATAGGTTGTCGATCTTGGTGTGCGCTTCTTCCGGATCCATCCAAATATTATTGGGGCCGGCATCTTCCTTGGTGCGTGTGCACACTAACGTCAGATGCTCAACGCGAGCGACGTCCGAGGGATTCGAACGATGCAAATAGCAGTTGGGGTGCGTTTGTTGATTCAGGGCGATGAGGTCGCCGCTATTCAGCATTTCCTTGATGAGCGCGTCGTGCTCGCTCTGCGAGCCGGTGCACCAGTGAATCTGATCGGGTTGAGTTAGTTGCGCAACTTCTTGGACCCAGGCTTTGAGGGCCGCATTCGACGTGCTCATCTCGGTATTACACTCCTGCAAACAACACACAGTCGATACGCGCGGGCTGCACGCCTCCACTGTCGTAAACGGTTAAGCCGGTCGCCTGCGATGGATCATGTCGTTGGCATGATTTCGACGGGTTCTACGTTAATGTAGGCTCAAGGTTTCCGGGCGGCGCGCAGTATACCCGCCCCATCCGGAATCACAGAGTTGTCTTGCGGCGCAAAAGTTAGGGAGATATGTCCACGAAGACAGTTTGTGGACATCGAAAGACATTTCGGGTTCGCGCTTATGTCACGGCTTGTAGGAACGTAGGAGCGCAAAAAAAACGCCCGCACAAGGCGGGCGCAACAGGGGGATCGAAAAAAACCGGTCAGCTGGCATAACATCAGTCCTCACGGAAATCTCGGAGGACTCGACTCCGGACGGCATTCAGTCTTCGCGCGTCACGTATCTAGCCAGCTTGTGCGTTGCAGCATAATCACGAGCCGCTCAACTGTCAACACGAAAATCACGGAAGATTTGTCAGGCTGTTACGGAGACTGTCTACCGTTACAGCTGTTGTCAGTCGCACATAACTCGCAGCAATACGATCAATGAGACAGGCGCGACCGCCAAAGGTTCGGTACAGTTTCGAGGATGCGAAAAAAGTTTTTTTCCGTTCCGTCTCTGAGTAGCGTCGATTGGCGTGACGCCAATCAGATCGAATGCGGTTTTCATAGACCGTTTCTTCGCGCCGTGCCCGATCGCAACTGGTTAGTCGGATCGAGTTTGCTGAAATTTATTGGGCTCATCGCCGCGTTGGTATTGGCATACGCACAGCCGACAATTGCCGAAGAATCCAGTGTGGGTCTGGTGATTGAGACGATTGCGGAGATTCATGCGTCCACTGAAAGCGGGGCTCGCTACGTCCCCGCCGCGAACCTGCACATTGGCGACGAAATTTTCTATACCCTGCGAGCACGCAACGCGACCGATCATGATTTGCAAAATGTCGTGATCATCAAAGCCGTGCCACGCAACGCTCGCTATGTCGCCGAGACCGCGGCGGGTCCAGCGGCCTCAACGAGTTTCTCTGTGGATGGCGGCAAATCATTCGCGTCACCCGACGCGCTCGTCGTGATGGAGCCAGGTGAGACAACACGCATCGCGACCACCGCCGATTACACGCACATTCGGTGGCAGTTGCGTTATTCGCTGGTCGCGGGCGCTACCGCATTGCTTCGATTCCGTGGCGTATTCGAGTAACCATGAATCATCGCGTAAGCCAGACCAAAGAACGTCAAGCTAAAGGAACTCACGCCAAAATGATCGGCGAACTATTTGCCGCCGACGGGCCGCTTGCGGAATCGATTTCCGGATTTTCCGAGCGCGCGGAACAAGTCGCGATGGCGGAGTTGGTGGCCGATACGCTTGCGCTGCGACAACGTTGCGCGATCGAGGCGGGGACGGGGATCGGCAAAACCTTCGCGTATCTCGCACCGGCTCTGCTCGCGGGAAAAAGAATCGTCGTGTCCACCGGCACGCGCACGCTGCAAGATCAATTGTTTCATCGCGATCTGCCGGTGATGACGCGCGCGCTTGGTCGCGCGGCGCGCGTGGCCATTCTCAAAGGCCGGGCCAATTATCTATGTTTGCATCGCTTGGAGTTGGCGGAACGCGAGCTTGCGTTGAGTCCGCGGCGTCGCGAACAATTACGCGTGTTCAATCGCGTCAAACGCTGGTCGCATGAAACTCAGCGCGGCGATATCGGGGAACTAGCAAGCGTTAGCGAGAACGATCCGATCTGGGCGTCAGTCACTTCGACTCGCGAAAATTG
>JAYTQU010000353.1:0-4044 GCA_043746555.1 Pseudomonadota bacterium
GCCCTGTTTTGCGGCATGTGGTTCGCGGCGCTGATGCATAGCGACGGGGAATTGCGCACGTGGTTTGCTTTCGGCGGTATCGCGGCGCTTGCCGTGGCAGCCTGGGCAATGTGGTTCGCGCTGCGTCAACTGCAAGGCGTTTTTCGCAAACCGATTGAGGCCGCCGAGCTTGTCGTGGCCGGCGATCTCACCAAGCAAATCGAAGTGGAAGTCGCAGGCGAGCAAGGTCAATTGCTGGACGCCATCAAGAAAGTAAAGGATCGCCTGTTTCAATTCGTCAACGATGTTCGCACGAAAACCATTACCGTTGCGGGAACTTCGGCAAAGATGAGCCGCGATAATGAGGCGCTGCGAGTGCGCACCGACTTGCAAATAAAATCGTTGCAACAAGTCAGCCAAGCGATGACGAAACTCAACGCCGTTGTCCAACAGAATTTCGACCAAGCGAACCGAGCGGACGAATTAGTGACCTCGGCTTCGCAACACGCGCGCCATGGCGGAACGGCGATGGGCCAAGTCGTTACAACGATGAGGTCGATCCGCGACAGCTCGCGAAAGATCGTGGACATCATTGCGGTCATCGACAACATTGCCTTTCAAACCAACATTCTTGCCCTGAATGCCGCCGTTGAGGCAGCACGCGCCGGCGATCACGGTCGCGGGTTCGCGGTCGTGGCGAACGAAGTTAGAACACTCGCGAAACGTTCGGCGACGTCGGCCAAGGAAATCAAGACTCTCATCCACAGCGCGGTGGAAACAGTGAATACCGGCAGCAAACTGGTGGATGGAGCAGGCAAGACGATGGAGGAGATTGTCGCCTCGGTCGAGGCGCTGACGCAGATTATTCAAAGCATTGCCGATGCTAGTAACACGCAGCGAGATGACATCAGCGAAGTGAACGGCGCGATCACCGAAATGGCGCGCATTAACAAGAGCAACTCGAGTATGTTCTTGGATGTGATCGCAGCATCCAAGACACTGAGCGAACATGCGTCCACGCTGCTCAAATCCATCGGCGGTTTTAATCTCGGTATTCGCGATCACGGAACGACGGATGAGGCTCATGACATGGTTCTTCGTAGCATCGAATTCATGCAGGCACACGGCAAACAATCGTTGATCGACGAAGTCAACAAACGTGAACAAGGCCGGTTTGTCGAGCGCGACCTTTATCTATTGGTGCTGAATCTCGATGACTATAAATTTGTCGGACATGGCACGAATGCCGGCACCGTGAACTACGATGGCCGCCTAGTCAAAGACCCGGACGGCAAGGAATACATGCGCGAAGCTGTCGACTTGGCCAAGACAAGAGGCGAAGGGTGGGTGGATTATAAGTATAATCACCCGGTCACTCACGACATGATGCGCAAGCGGACCTTCGTGAAACGGGCTGGCGATGTGTGTGTTGGCTGCGGCGCGTACGTGCAATAGTTCGAGCCTTTCAATGAAACATTCTCGCGGCCAAACTCCATTACAGCGTGATCGCTTGCCAGTTTTTCGCGACGTGTTCGGCAGTTCGCCATGCGAGCGCTTGAATAGTGTGTGTTGGATTACGCGCACCGCTGGTTCCCATTACAGAACCGCTCAATATGCCGAGGTTAGGCACCTCGTGCGATAACCCAAAGCGATCGACAACGTTCGTCTCCGGATCGTCGCCCATCCGCGTGCCGCCATACGTGTGCGTCGATGCGCCCATCGCTCCGCCGACCGAATAACGTTGAATAGCGATTGCGCCTGCTTCGCGATACCATTGCTCCATCTTATCTTGCATGAACGCCGCAATCTTGCGTTCATTTTCTTTGAATTCGCCGGTGATGCGAATCACCGGTCGCCCAAGCGGATCTTTGACTTGTGGGTCGAGATCGAGAAAGTTTTCGTCGTACGGTAACGTGGTCTTTTGTATGTACGAAGTGTGCGATCGATCGGCATTTTGCTTGATGAATGCCTTCCACTGCGAGCCCCAGTTCGGCGCGTAACCGAATGTGTTCATGCTCGACGCGACAATCGGACGCCGATCGGACATCACCCACAAATTGCCGCCGCCGATAAAATCCAATTCGCTGTGATCGAAGTTATCGTCGGCCCAGTTGTCGACAGCCACGCCTTGCGCCGGTAATCCATACCACGCATTGAGATCGAACGGAAACAACGCTTGCACCGGCGCGCCTTGATGATGGCTAAAATAGTGTTTGCCAACCTGGCCTTGATTATTCGACAACCCATTCGGGAACGCTTTCGACCTCGATAACAACAGCAGTCGCACATTCTCGTACGTGTAGCTCGCAAGCAGCACGACTTTAGCCGGTTGAAAATATTCGTTGCCGTCCAACAGATACTTCACGCCGATGGCGCGTCCGTGGCGATCGATCTCGATTGAGGTCACTGTTGCGCGCGTGACCACTTGCAATTTTCCCGTCGCTTGTGCGCGAGGAATCGTCGTCACCGCCGTCGACGCCTTGGCATCGACATGACATCCACCGGTGTTACAAAAGCCGTGATACATACAGCCGGAACGATGTTGATAGAAACCGGAGTTGATTGCCGCCGGTCCCGGAAAGGGATGCCAGCCGAGCGAACGCGCCGTCGCCGCCATCTTGTCGTGAAACGCGGTCCAACGCAGCGGCGGCATCGGATAGTCGCGCGATCGCGGCGCTTCGAATGGATTGCCGCGCGAATCGATTTTTCCATTTACATTGCCGGCCTGGCCCGACACGCCGAGTTCGAAATCGAGTTTGTCGTAGTAGGGTTCCAGCTCGTCGTAACCGAACGGCCAATCTTCGACTGTCGTTCCTTTGGGAATTCGCGCAGCGCCATAGCGTTTCGTCGTTTCGCTGACGACTTTGAAATCCCACGGATTCAATCGCCAGTGCTGCGCCCAATAGTGCAAGCTCGTCCCACCCACGGCGTTCATCATCGGATGACTGCCCTGCACTGCATTTTGCGATGCGGTTGCACGAACCGTCGGCGCCTCGTGATTCGCTTTCTGCGCCGCCATCGGCCAACCGCGATAATTATTTCTGAGTTCATCGGGCGCGAAGTCACGTTTGGTTAACCACGTGCCCGCTTCGATACCGATCACTTTAACGCCCGCTTGCGTCAGCGGCAACGCCGCAACGCCGCCCGCCGCGCCCATGCCGACGATCACGACATCAGTCCCTTTCAATTTAGTCGCCATGATGCGCGTCCTGACTGAAGCCGCGATAGTCGTAAGCGGACTTGTGATTGGATGTCAGTTTGTTTGCTTCCAGCATTTTTTGATCGTCGGGAGATACGAAGGTGCGCACGCCGGGGTAGCCAATCAGCTCCCAACCCACTTGATTGACATTGCCGCCATAAAACGGATCGCCGAACATGCCTTGTCGTGTGTGATTCAATATCATCGCGAAGAACTGCGCAGAGCTTCCGGTAAACCCAGTCGCGCCGCCGGTTTCGCAATCGATCAATACCGAATCTTGATCGATTGATGAGAGTTCCAAAAACGATTTGCCGCGCGACGACGTCGCGTATCGATCTAACGCCGCCAATCCCGATGCATACGCTGAACGCGATGACGCCAATGCATCGCCGAGCGCACGATCGATATAGTGAACAACGTGAGCTTCCCTCGCGCCCGGTCCATGCGCATCACTGGGAATTAAGCGATCGACAATCGCGTCCAGCAATTTTCCTTCGGCTGCCGTCAGTGTCTTGAATGCCGACGCAGCGGCAGTCGCGGTGTCGGGAGTGACAAGCAGGGTTGGTGCTGCGACAACGGTCGCGCCGACGAGCGTAGCGCCGCGTAGGACTGTGCGCCTGGTGAAGTGCGATTGGTCGCTCATGGCGTTCTCCGATATCTCGTCGCTTACGACTTTTGCTACTTTCGTTCGTAGGTTGCGACAATTTCGCCTTGTCCAATGACGTGACTGTTTATCGCTTCCAACAGTTGCGCGCGATTAAGCGGCGGTTGATCCGGCTGCGTAACAATTTTCGTATCGAGCGCGTACACGATGAAATGATAGTGATGCACTTTGCCGGGCGGCGGCGCGGGACCGCGATAGATTG
>JAYTQU010000354.1:0-28102 GCA_043746555.1 Pseudomonadota bacterium
GTTCATGTAGCCGAGCCACGACCACATAAGCAAGCCGAGCACCGGATTATTGAAATACAGCGGCAACAGTCCGAATACAAAGATCGTAAGAGCAATGTCGCGCATAAGTGACCGAGGATTGTCTAAAGCCCTAAACGTCCGGCGTCGTTTGAACCATTCGTGCGCCGGCGATCGCCTTGATCGCCAAATCCGTTACGCGCGCCGCATTATGGTCCCATGTGAGCCCACGTTCGATCAATGTCTCGGCCGCTGCTTTGCCGAGCCGTTCACGCAGATCGCCGTCCACCGTCATTCTTTGTAGCGCCACGATAAACGACTCGTCGTTTTCGGGTTCGAACAACAAACCATTTCGTTCATGCGTGAGTATCTCGCAGATATTGGCGCTCGCCGGAGCAATGATTGCCTTACCCATTGCCATGTACTCGAATAACTTGAGCGGCGAGGCGTACGCAACCACAGCGGGTTGCAGCGCCACATCGAATGCGTTGATGTAGGAAGCGACCTCGTCGCGACCGACAATGCCGGTGCAGGTGAGTTGATCGGAAATTCCCAATTCGCGCGCCGTTCGTTCTAAATCCGATCGCGCCGGCCCGTCGCCGACAATCAGCAGGTGTAAACTGCGATCCGACTGGCTTGCTAAGAATGCCAGCACTTTATCCAATCCATGCCACGATCGCACAAACCCAACAAACCCCAACACGCAGCGTCCGCCCAAGCCTAATCGCGCCTTTGCCGCTTCGCTCGACTCGGACGGTCGAAACTTTTTAGCATCGATGCCGTTATGAATGACAGTGATGCCCTCGCGTGGAACGCCCGCTGCAAGCACGTGTTTCGCTAGCACCTCGGTGACCGGCAGCGCAACGTCGGCGCTGCGCCAGACAAATCGCTCACTCCATCGCGCTAAGCTTCGCAAGGCGATGCCATCGAAGCGTGCGCGCTCTTCGAATAACGGCGCATTGATTTCAAGCAACAACGGTAGTTTGAGAATTCGTTTGGCGATGGCGCCCGCTGGATACAGCAAGTTGTATCGCTCGTAAATGAAATCTGGCCGATACTTCCGCGCAGCCAGTAGTACACGAATGCACGCGGGAATCGCATAAGCGAGCTCCAGAATTTCGTAGACCGCTCGCGGCAAAAGTTTTTTTAGATGGGCGACGAATCCCGCGTCTGCGCCAAATCCAGCCGTATCGACATGACGCGGCCCAACCATGATCAATTCGTGACCCAAGCTCTTCAGCGCGGTAGTGAGTTCTTCGACATGAACATACTGTCCGTCTTTGGATCGAATGCGATGGTGATAGAGGATTTTCATTCTTGAATAACTCGGTTGATCGCCTAACTCGTCGCCGCCACTCGCTCGAACAACGCGACCGACTTTGCAACGGTATCGTCCCAGCTAAACTGTTCGGCCCACGCACGCACCGCGTCGCGATCCGGCGGCGACGTCAACAACTCTTCGACCGCATTGGCGATGGCATCCGCCGAGCGT
The DNA here is from genome assembly GCA_043746555.1 of Pseudomonadota bacterium. Taxonomy (GTDB): domain Bacteria; phylum Pseudomonadota; class Gammaproteobacteria; order Steroidobacterales; family Steroidobacteraceae; genus CAZQYC01. The sequence continues at coordinate 1,490 of JAYTQU010000354.1, forward strand.
TCGGCGAGCAATCGCCCCAGCGTCGGATGCAACACTTCCGGTATACCGCCGACGTTGCTGGCGATAACGGGCGTACCGCAAGCCATCGCTTCCAAAACAACATTGGGCATGCCTTCGGCCTCCGATGCGAGCACCAACACATCGACAGCGCGATAGTAACGAACCAATTTATCGGGCGAAATGCTGCCCAGAAAGCGAATGCGATCTAACACACCCGACTCGAACGCTTGTTGGCGCAACGAATCGTTTTCTGGTCCTTCGCCCGCAATATACAAATTGCTTGAGGGCAAACGTCGTAGCGCATCGACAACCAGCGCATGCCCCTTGCTCGATACCAAACGCCCGACCGATAGAATCGCGTGTTCCTCAACTCCCAAGTCGCGGCGTTCTTCGGCGTGCAAACCCGGTGAATAAAAATCCAGATCGACGCCGTTGCGCAACACCGTAATGCGATCAGCGGGAACGCCAATCGCTACCAATCGCGCTCGCAATGCATCGCTCACCGCAATCACGGCTGCGCACTGGCGCGCTGCAGCGAGAATTAAACTGCGTGGGCCGGGAAATTCAGCGATCGTATTCACATCGCTGCCGCGCGCCGTAATCGTGACGGGCATACCCAATGCGCACCCGATTTCCGCGGCGGCAACGCCGTCGGGATAAAAGTAATGCGCGTCTATCACGGTGCCACCTCGTGTCGCGCGCACTTGTTCGACAACGGATTTTGTCGCCATCGACAGCAATCTCGACTGTACGCCCATACCGAATTTTGGAATGGTGGGATAACGCGGATGCAAAACGTCTATGTCGCCGCGACGTTCACTTCGAGCCACGCGCGCCAATCGCGCATAGTAACCGAAACGCTTCGAGCGACTCGGAAACCACGGAACCGGCGCGACAACCGTCGCGTGAACTTTTCCCGTCGCGACAATGCGGCGCAAACGCTGTTCCACAAACAATCCGTGTTGCGGCATCTCGCTATTTGGATACAAGCTCGTGTAGCTAATGAGCCCGAGGCTTTCGTTGCGATTCATAGAGAATATTAAGCAATGCTAAGCGATCAGCGAGCGCTCACGTCGCACGCGATTGTCGCTGCACGAAGCGATCGAACATCAACAACGCCCACAGCGGCGCGCTGTTCTCGCGAATGCCGCGAATGTGTTCGTCGGCCAACTGCGCCAACTTGTCGGCGTCGAAGATTCCCGTATCCAACAATGCCGGACTGCTAACCGCATCGCGCAGACGCGCGGCGAGTGGGCCACGAAACCACTCGGCAATCGGCACGGCGAATCCCATTTTATTGCGATACAAAATGTCGCGCGGCAACTGTGGCTCAAGACTCTTCTTGAAAATGTACTTCCCTTCGCCGTTGTGAAGCTTCATCGACGAAGGTAATCCCGATGCCCAATCGACTAACGTGTAATCAAGCAGCGGCACGCGAACTTCCAGCGAGTGCGCCATCGACGCGCGATCTACCTTGGTCAAAATATCTCCCGGCAAATAGGTCTTGAAGTCAAGATATTGAACTAATGCCAAGGGATCGCGGGTCGGCGCTTGCTGTGCGTGTCGACGAAATACATCGAACGCGTGATAACCCTGCAAGTCGCGGCGAAAACGTTGCGAATACAACGGCAGTCGCAGACGATCCGGGGTCACGGAAACAGTATGAAAATAAGCCTGCAATGAATCCCACGCCAACGACTCCAATGTGGACTTGGCGCGAAATATCTTTGGCGCCCAATCGACTTTCGGATACAGCTTGCCGAGTAAACCGAACACCGGCCGACGAAACGCCAAAGGCAGTATCGACCGAATTTTCTCTTCGTGCATGTGCCAACGATAACGGCGATAGCCAGCGAACAACTCGTCGCCACCATCGCCGGACAACGCAACGGTGACGTGCTTGCGCGCCAGCTGACACACTCGATAAGTAGGAATCGCGGAACTGTCTGCGAACGGCTCGTCATAGACATCCGACAGCGTGTCGAGCAAATCGAAATCGTCGGTTCTGATTTGTTCGCTGCGATGATTGGTCGCAAATTTTTCGGCGACCTGTTTGGCGTACACCGCTTCGTCGTAGCGCGGATCGTCGAATGAAATGGAACACGTATTGACCGGTGTCGACGACAACCCGGCCATCATCGCAACCACGGCGCTCGAATCGACGCCGCCGGACAGAAAAGCGCCGAGCGGCACTTCCGACATCAAGCGCACACGAACTGTTTCACGAAAGCGCTCAATCAGCTCCGCCTGCATTTGCGCTTCGCTCAAGACGCCATGAGTTTTGAAACTCACATCCCAATACTCGCAAAGTTGCGGCTGCTTGCCGCGCGCACATAGCAACGTGTGCGCGGGCGGCACTTTGTGCACTGATTTCAGAATGCTGCGTGGATCGGGCACATAGCCGAACGCAAAATATTCCTCGACCGCTTGCGGATCGATTTGTCGATCGAGGTTTTTCAAGCACAGCAGCGATTTCATCTCCGATGCGAAATACAACCAACCATCGGACGTCGTCGTGTAATAGATCGGTTTCTTACCGAGTCGGTCGCGCGCTAAAAACAATACTTGTTGTCGGCTATCCCAAATCGCAAAGGCGAACATGCCGTTGAATCGTTTTACGCAATCCACGCCCCACTGCTCCCAGGCGTGGACAACCACCTCGGTATCCGAATGCGTACGAAACGTATGACCGGCCGCAACGAGTTCTTTGGTGAGTTCCGGAAAGTTGTAAATTTCACCGTTATAGGAAACGGCTACGCTGCCGTCTTCGTTATATAAAGGTTGTTGGCCGCTGGACAGATCGATGATCGACAAGCGCCGATGCCCAAGCGCCACGCCCGGCGCGAACAGCTCGCCGCCTTCGTCCGGACCGCGATGCAATTGCACTTGATTCATCAGCCGCAACACCTCGCGCGATGGCTCGCGTTGCGCTTGTGTATCGAACATTCCCACTATGCCGCACATGATTGTCGTTTCTCGCCGTTACTGTCGCGCTGTTACTATCGCACCGTTACCGGCGCGCGCACACTGAATCGTAAACCTGCAAATAGGCATTCACCATCGAGTCAAGCGAGTGATGTTGCTCAACAACGCTTCGCGCTCGCGCGCCTTGCCTGATACGCAAAGATCGATTATCGATATAGCGTCGCAATATGGTCGTTAATTCTCGTTCGTCTGCCACGTTATATAACGCGCCGGTCTCGCCGTCGCGAACAATCTCGGGATTGCCGCCGACTCGGCCGGCAATAACGGGAACACCGCTGGCCATCGCTTCGAGCAGCGTATTCGAAATCCCTTCGTTCAGCGACGGCAAGACGAAGACATCGAATTGGCGCACCAGATCAGGCACATCGTTGCGGCCTCCGGCGAGCCAAACCAAATCGCGAATACCGGTTTGTGCAATCGTCGCTTCGATACTCGTTTGCAACGGGCCTGTGCCCACCAACACTAAACGCAGGCGGTCACGCGAACCAGGAACTGCGTCAATCAGTTGCGCGAACGCACGCACGAGAACGAGTGTATTCTTTACCGGCTCCATGCGACCCACGGTCCCGATCACGCACCCATCGCGCGGAACAAACCCAGCTGGCCAAGGCGCTTTATCGCCCTCCGCTCGCGCATGAAAACGCGTGCAATCGACGCCGCTATAAATCTGCGTAATACGTTTGGACGGCACGCGCACGTCGCGAACCAGATAGTCCGCCAGATCGCGCGACATCGCAACGTAATGCTGCACGACACGACTCGCAAAGCGGCGTAGACGTAGATATTTGGGGTTCTGACCGTTCAAATCGTAAACGTCCCAACCGTGTTCGCCGTGCACTCGACCTCGTACGCCGCAAGCTCTCGCAACAAATTGCATATCGAGCGTGCCGAGATTGCGAGTGTGCACGATCGCGGGCTTGAGCCGCCACAGTGTGCGCGCGAATCGCCAATAGCAAGATAAATCCTTGCCGGGTTTCTTATTGAGCGCAATAAGCTCAACGTCGTTGCGCGCAATACGTTTTGCGAAATCGGTATACGCGGTGAGACACACAATCGCATGTCGATAGCGCTGCGTCGGCATGGTGTTCAACAGATTCACCAAACCGTTTTCCAAGCCGCCGAAATCAAGGCGATGGATCACGTGCACTATCAAAGGCGGTGTGATTTTCACGAGCCGCTCACGGTTGAGATAACACAGGTTGCGACAACAACTGCCAAGAGAATGCCGTGCTGAAATCCTCAAGGACAGCTTCGGCACCTTGCAGCGTGTTGCTGTTACCATCGCGCATCGACACCGCCACGCAAATCACGGTGGTGCGAGGTGGCCGTCCATATAGCCATGCGTTCAATTCCAGTAACTTCGCTTGCACTCTCCCGCGTGCCGTTTGTCCGTCGATGAGATACCAACGCCACACTCGCCAGCGCGCATTATTATTGTTGCGCCCGACAATCTCGGCGACGTCGACAACATGATCGCCGTGCGTTTCCGATTCTTTCACATCGACTCGCCAATCCATTTGTTGATCTGTGACTAGCGGTGCAGTTGTCGCCTCGGCGGTGTTCTGGAAGTGCCACGCGTATTGCCGAACGAAGACACTGACTTCTCCCACGGAGGCGCGGTAACGACCGCTCTCGCTGGCCAAAGTAGCATCGACAAAAGCGGGTTGCCACACATCGACAATCGCGAGTGGCCCCCGCCATCCCCCCAACGCAACCTGCATCGCATCTTTCAGGCGCGGTGCAGCGTTATTCATCGAGCCAATCGTACTGCGTTGCTGAATTAACCACGAAGTTGCGGTCGCAACAAGCAGCAATGCCACAAACGCGCTCAACGCGGTCCACGGAATACGATGCGATATCTGCGTATCTGGAGCGGCGGAATATGGCGGGGATGGGTTCGCGAATTTTCCACCCAACCAAAACAATAGGAGCATCACGACGCCGAAAAATACCCACCCATAAATTAAATGATCGAATCCAACCGCATACTTCAAGTTCGACAGATGAGCAATCATGACGATGCCAAACGCGCGCATGCCGTTGGCGATGACCGGCACCACTAAGCACAACGCCATGAAGGCTATGCGACGCGGCCAAGTGCGATACGACAACGCCGCGAACAAAGTGCCGAGCGCTATGGTTGCGATGAGATAGCGCACGCCACTGCAAGCCTTAATGACTTCGAAATTTCCGCTTGGCAAACTGAAGGTATTGCCGTCGCGATAGATCGGTACGCCGACCAACCTAACCGCGGCAACCGTAAATTCGGTAGTGAATTGAACCAGTGACGGCACGAGAAAATCGCCGAACGGCACGGCGAACAATAAGTACGCAAGTGGAAACGTCGCGCGTCGCGCCCATTTCGAACCCAATGTCGCCCATAGCCCGGCAGGAATCAGTGCCGTCGCCGCGGCTTGGCGAATAACTTTTACATCGAGCAAATCCGCAGCCAACCATGCAATCAATAGCGCGGCAATCAACCAAAACACCCGGTAATCCGGGGCGATGCGCTGCGCCGCCAAAGCATCACGATCGCGCCACAAAAGCCATGCGCTCAACAGCGGAATAATGTAGCCGTGCGTGAAAGTCGCATCGCGATTCCAAATCGCCGCCATTGAAAAAAACGTCGGCGCGAATAGCAACAGCACCGCAATGACGGCTAAGCCGCCGGCAACGGCGGAAGTGGAGAGGATCGACGCTTTCGAACGCGCGTTCATTTTACGGGCGCCAATAAACTGTCGAGCAGCGCGAGACTTGCGCCCCAACCGAAACGCTCACAGACATAGCGCCGTCCCGCTTCATTGTCGCTTTCATCGGCGAGCTTCGCGCTCACGGCAGCGGCAAACGACGTTGCGTCTTTGGCCGACAGCGCACCTGCGTCGATCGCGCCGTCGAGACCGTCGAGTGCATCATCGGTCGCAACCACGGGACGCGCCATAGCGAGGGCTTCAAGCACTTTATTCTGCACACCGCGCGCGATGCGCAATGGCGCGACGATCACGCGCGCATGATGCATGTACGGTCGTACGTCGGTTACTGTTCCCGTCACCACAACAGAATCGGACGCCAGGTTGCGCACCGCTTCCGAGGGACGAGAACCCACGATATAGAAACGAGCATGAGGACGCTGCGCGCGGATTGTGGGAAGAATTTCTTTGGCAAACCAGGTCACCGCATCGGCGTTCGCCCAGTAATCCATCGCGCCGGTAAAGACGATGGCGTGTTCGTCGAGCGCAAACGGGTTTTCGCACTTAAGTTGCGGATCGAAGTATGCGGTATCGACGCCATTGCGTAATGTATGCGTTCGCGATGCCGCATTAGGCGCAATCTTCTTGAACAGATCGACTTCACCGTCGGAGACTAAAACAACCGCGCCGAATCGCTTGCTCATCTCCCGTTCCGCGCGCGCCAACAAGCGAGCTTCACGGTTGTAGATAAGACTCATCGGAAATCGATGTCGCGCGGCGTATTGTCGCCACTTTTCCGAATCGACATCGCATAAGTCGAGCACACTCGTCGCATGAGTGTCATCGACGTACTGAGCCATCGTCGAGGAAAAGACGAAGATCGCTTGCGGCGTCACACGCTCGCGCAGCTCGTTGATCCAACGTGTCATCGCGCGATCGCGGTAGTACGGCATGCCTAACGCCTCGCCGGTAAGTAAGCCGATAGCGCCCCGCAACAATGCGGTTTTCGGATTTAGCTTCACCAACTTGACGCTGGCGCAAAGTTTTCGCAGCTCATCGCCGTAACGCCAATCGTCGGGATCGTCGACGAACGCACCGAGATGCACGCGATAACGCGATGCCAAGTACTTCAGAATATGATACGAGCGAATCTTGTCGCCTTTATTCGGCGGATACGGAATTCGATGCGACAGAAACAGCAGATCGGCGATCACGAAGGAGATTCCGCAATACCCTAACCGAGATACTTCGCCAACATCGGACCAAGCATCTGCGTCACCGGTAATGGCGTCCGCTTCCAGGCTTCGATGAAGTATCGATACTTCGGATTGGTCGGGCTCAAGTTGGGAACAGAAGCGCTACGAACCAAGTGATAGGCGTATGGCAGCGGCTTCGGCTCAAATCCCCAATGTTTTTTGTAGCGATACGGACCAGTCTCAACCTTGCTGCGTCCGAAATCGTAGATGCGTGTGCCGCGTTCGCACGCGCGATGCATCAAATTCCAATAGAGGAAATCGTACGCCGACAATGGTCGTGCCGCGGGCAGGCCGCCACCGTAATAAGGCAATACTTCGTCGCGAAACCAAAACGTCAACAAGCCGGCGACCGGCGTCCCTTGATGAACGACGGTGGCAATCTCGCAGGCGTCGCCGAATTCTTCAAGCAACACATCGAAATAATGCCGCGAAAAAACCGGCGTACCCAGCGCACGTACGCTGGTCGAGTAAATATCGAACAATCGTTTCGAATCGCGATCGAATTCAATTTGTAAATTGTTCTTGATGCCGGCGCGCACCTCCGCGCGTTGTTTGCGCGGAATCGCCAACATGTTCTTTTCCGGATCCGGATCAAGCGTTTTACGAAATGTCGCGTACAAATCCTTGGTCGGCCAATCGGTTCGCGTCACTCGGGTGTTACGTAATTCCAGGTGATCGACTTGCAGTTCACGCGCCAATTCGGCCGCTCGATCTTCGAGCGCTCGTCGAATGTTTTCGCTGTTGGCGACCGCGCCGCCGTAAACGCAGAACGGCGTCGAAGATAGCGCATCGCCGAACAAGACACTGCGAACGCGAGCCAGAGGCAGTACGCCAACTATGCGCTCGGATTCCTTTGCCAAAAGATAGTGCGTCCGATGCCCGAAGGCGCGCTCTATGACCCGCGCCCATCGCGATAGATGAAAAAAACTCGCATCGGGATGGGCCACAACAAATGTATCCCACGCATCGCAATCCGTCGCGGCGAGAGCCTCAATCGAAATATTCGCCGTTTCGGCGCTTGGTAAACTCATGGAGCAGCGCCTTCGAGAAATACTCGATCCATGCGGTCCCAGCGAAAGTCGTTTAACAAGCGGCGAATACGAGATTCCATGGTGGTCAAGTTGGTGTAGTGACGAAATCGCGAACGCAAACTCGCGCCTGCGATGCGCGGTTGCTCCGGATCGATTTCCCAGGGATGAAAGTAGAACACCGCCGCTTGTCGATCGACTCGATTCACGCGCTTAATTGCCCATTTCGAATAGCCATACGGCAGCAGACGAAAGTAACCGCCGCCGCCGCACGGAATTTTTTGTCCAAACACATTTACGGTGGTCACCGGCACTTCCCACAAACGTTCCTGCGCGGCGCGAAACCGAAATCGCGGTGCACTAGGCATGCCGTAAAAATCGTGACGAATCGGATAGATGCTCGAACTGTATTGATGACCGCATTCGGCAAGTACGTCGAGCGCCCATAAATTACTTGCGCCGATCGAGTAACTTGCCGCTCGATAGCCGCGTACTTCGCAACCGCCGATATCTTCGAGCAACGCTTTGGTCTGCCTGACATCATCGCGGAAGTCGTGACGCGACTGTTGAGTCGCACGGACATGATTCATTCCGTGACTGGCGAGTTCATGACCTTCCGCGACAATGCGTTTTATCAAATCGGGATAGCGCGTCGCGACCCAACCCAGCGTGAAAAACGTGGCATGGACGTTGGCAGCGGCAAAGAAATTCAAGATGCGGTCGACGTTTCGCGGAATTCGACACTCGAATCCATCCCAATCGCGACCGCGCAAGACATCTTCGAATGCGTAGACTTGGAAGTAATCTTCCACGTCGACACTCATGGCGTTTCGAATGGCGCCGCCGTGCGCGTCGTTATTCATACTCGATCGCCACAGGAATCATGACGATGCGCAGCCGGCCATCGAGCTTCATCTAATAGTGACCCGTAACACCCAGTGTCACCCAATCCACAATGAACGGAAGATTCCCGGTGCGCCAGCGTCGAAAAGCACCGAGCGTTATCGATATGTGATCGCCCAACTGATGATCGAACTCTACTCGAGTCGAATTTTCGTGAAACTGATATCCGCCGATCAAATTAGTTCGGTCTATTGTGCCGCCGACGATCATTTGCGTGCGTGCCGACAGATTGCGAATGATGCTGAGCGATCCTGCTCTGTGATGCTCGAGTCCCAGCGTCGAGTTGAGGTATTCGCGCCGGTAGTCGGATACCGAAAGGTCGATCTGGGTCCGCTGCCCGGCGATATGCACACTTGCTTCGGCGGTTTTGCGAATAAACACGTCGGCCGTCGCGCGAGCAAAGTCTTGCGTGCCCGGCGTAAACCCTCCTTGGGTGCGCGGATCGAATGCGACCGGCTGGAGCAGCGATTCTTGTGCTTGCGTCAGAGGCGTTTCCGAATAACTCAGATTCCAAGTTGCGTACCGTCCTTCGTGTCGCAGCCGCCCATTGTAGGAATTACCGAAAAATCGCTTGCCGTAAAACGCTTCCGCGTTAGTGCGCTCGCTTGATTGCCAACGAAAGCCGCCTTCCCAATAGGAGCTATCAAGCCCACCTTTCCCCAAGTCGAGGCGGGGATCGCTTTCGCGACCGCCGCGCCCGATGATACGCAACGATTTCTCAAACAACAGACCGAGCTCGCCATCGGCTTGATCGTAACGAAATTCCTGCGCGGTCTTGTAGATTGCGCGTTGCGATTGATAGTGCGCGTGCCACGTAAGGACTGCGTCATCGTCCACCGACCCGACTAAAGCATCACGCGTTTCTGTATCGGCGTTCTGCAATAAGCCGCTGGCCACTGTCTTTTTGTATTCGACGTGGCCTCGCGTGTAGCTCGCTTCGACGTGCAACGCGTCGAAATTGTGCCGAAGCGCGGGGGTTAAGCTGGTGGTAAGCGCATCCGTCTGATTGGTCGTCTCGAACAAATTGCCGTTGTTGGTCGGTAAGCGCGGATCGATAAGTTGCTGCGAATACGAACCGACTCCATCTAGGAACAAGTAGTCTTGCGCCAGTTCCGCTTGGAAATTGGCGGTCGCTTGATGAAACGTCGAGTTGCGATCGCTTTCTTGAGGGAAAAATCGATTCTGCATCGTATAGTCGAGTGCGCCGTTAAACCGCCGCGCTTTCTCCAACAACGTGAATCCCGGGTTGACCTGCAACAAATAGGCACTCTCCCTGTTCGGATCGGTATCCCCAACCAAGCTGATGTTATCCATCCACGTGCCGCTCACAACTCCATGCGGATGAAATTCGGTGCCCGCTCCCGCGCTTAGACTCCAACTGCCGAACAGGAACAAGCAGGCAATTTGAGCGCGATGTCGGTTCAAGTTCCCCAGGTTATTTTTGTTGTTATTTCTGTTCATTGTAGTACGTTCCGTAGGCAGCGTCATAAGACTCGCCACCGAATGCGGCGCTAGTTTGATTGAGTACGGCGGAGACTTTGTCGCGCGATAGCAAATTGCAGGCTTCGAGCACAGAAGGTTGCGGTGTACTATTGGCCCGCACAATCATTAGGATTTGCGATGCGATGCGCGACAGGACTTGCGCTTCCGAGGTAGCTAGCAACGGCGAACTATCCAGCAAAACGATTGTTCCGGGCCCGCCGTTGGTCAGCGTCGTCAAAAGTTGCAGCATGCGTGCGCTCGACATCAACTCCGAAACATGCGGCACGAATTTGCCCGCGGGCAGCACGAACAATCGTTCCATGCTAGTCGCTAACAATACATCGGCCAACTCGATCGACGGATCGCCAAGAAAGTCGACGAGTCCCGTTTTTTCGCGCACGCCGAAGGCATCGCTAAGATGTCCCTTGGCGACGTCCGCGTCGACCATGATTACTCGGTGGTTTTCTTCGCGAGCAATACTCATAGCTAAGTTGCAGGTCACGAAACTTTTGCCTTCGCCCGGTAACGCACTGGCAATCATGATAGCACCGGCGCACGCCTGGGCTTCCCGCCGACGCGAAGCGACCTCGTCCAATACGGGCCACTTGAGCCGTCGAAACTGATTGCGAACAGCGAGTGCATCCTGTTGCTGCGGCAACAGCCCCGCGCTTTGCAACGCTGAAACATCGACGACCAAATGCCCGCGCGCTTGCAGTTCGGCTCGCCTAGGCTCGACGATTGCCGCATGAGTTGCAGCCGTCGCCGCACCGATACCTGAAGCGGCGCCATTCGCAGTATTGCGTACGCCCTCCGGCGCACTGCCGCCTGGACGCAATTCGTTAACGGCTTTGCCCGATTCTTGCAACTTCGACAGGGCTTTTTCAACAATGCTCATGCCTTACCTCGTTGCCGCGCCTAATAGCGCAGCCAAGCGCGAAGCAGTGCCCAATACCGCGATGAAGAGCGCCGCCAAACCGACGACACCGGTCAACCATTGCACCGATCGACCGGTTAGCGCAGCTGACGCACCGCGCGCCAATGAAATCGTGGCCACTACGGGAACTTGAGCAATGCTCGTCAACGTGTTGCGATCGGAAAAAACGGGTTTGATGATGTTGAGAAACACGGCCATTGCGACACCGGCTGCCAACGCCAATGCAAAAACGCCTGTCGCTAAAAGAATGCGATTCGGACCCAGAGGCACCAGAGGTACAACCGCCGGTTCGATCACGCGAAATTTAACTTGTTCGCGCGAGCCTTCTGCCTCTTCGGAGAGGCGCGCGGATTCCAACCGTTGCAGCAGCGCCTGATATTGTGCGCGATTCACTTCGTAGTCGCGATTGAGTCGAACTAACTGCGCTTCCACTTCGGGAATCGTATTCACCCTATTCTGTAAATCACTGAGCACCGCCTGCTGCTGCTCAATTTTGCTGTGTAGCTCAACGACTTCAACTTCGGCTTGGCTGAGATTGATTTTCATCGATTGATAGACAGGATTGACGTCCAGCGCGCGAGCCGCGAGCCGCGACGGATCGGTCTCCGCTGGCGGAGGCGGTACCGCATTTGGGTCCTTTTGCTCTTTCAACTGGCGAATCGTTTCCTCAAGCGCGATCACGCGCGGATGCTTCTCGGTGTATTCAAGCAAGAGTCGCTCTCGCTCGCGCTCCAACTCAGCCACTTTCGCGTCCACGGGCGTCGTAGCGGTATTCTTAGTGACGCCGGAAAACAAACCGAATGTCGGCTCTTCGCCCTGCAACTGTCGACGTAACTCGTCACGTCGCTGTTCGGCGAGACTCATTTGCGCTTTCAGTTTCGACAATTCCTCGACCGCAGTCTGACGCCGTTGATAGTAGTCGCCGGTCTCGCCCGGCATGAGTCCGATATTGGTTTTCTTGAATTCCGCCAAACGATCTTCCGCCGCGCGTAATTTTTGTTCGTAATCCGCAAGCTGTTCCTTTAAGAATCGCTGCGCTCCGGACGCGTCCTCGCGCTTCACACCGATAGCGCTTTCGACAAAGGTATCGACCAACGTCTTAACAACGCGATACGCCATTTGTGGATCTCGATCCTCAAACGACACGGCGAATATATTCCCGCCACCGCCGTTCAGTCCGATGCGTTGCGGCAAACCTTCGATCATTCGTTGGAATGCTTCGGGCGTCGGTGCACGCAAATAAAGGTCGGTTTGTTGCGCGACCTTCTCCAAGTTCGGCCGGCTCATCAGCACGCGCGACATCATGTTGGCTTGATTCATCACATCGGTGTTTACCGCCAAGCCCTGCAACAGCGGCTTGAGAACCGATTCGGCATCGACGTATATCTTCGCCCGCGCTTCGTATTGATTGGGGACCAACGACACGACGATCCAACCGCCGATGGCGATAACCCACGCGACGATCAACGCCGTCCAACGAAAACGCCACGCGCCGCGCGCCTGCGCCAATAGTTGCATTAACTGCTCGCGCATGACCCTACCTCGATGCCGACAACGAACGCCGCGTCAAAACCGTGACTCCGGAATGATGAGTACGTCTCCGGGTCTCACCGGCATGTTCGCCTTGATTTCGCCTTTATGCACCAGGTCGTCTAGTTTGACTTTGAATGTCACTTCCTTGCCGTCGATGCGCCGCACTAGTTTGGCGCGATTGCCGGCGGCGAATTCGGCTAAGCCGCCAACTGCGATTACGACATCGAGCAATGTCATGCCCGACCGATACGGCAGCGCTTGCGGGTGCGCGGCTTGACCAACAACGCGAATTTGATCGCCGAATGCGCCGACGAACCCGGTGACGATGACATTCACTTTCGGCGTGCGCACGTAATCGGATAATGCCTTTTCCATATCGCGCGCTAATTCGCTTGGCGTTTTTCCCGCGGCACGCATGTCTTCGACCAACGGAGTTGAAATCAAGCCATCCGGACGAACGGGAACTGGGGTGCTGAGATCCTGATGGTTGAAGACAAATATAGTCAGCGTGTCGCCGGCACCGATCCGATACTCCGACTGCGAATTCGCATCGTCGGCAGCGCTCTGCGGGCGAACGGTGCCGCCGCATGCCGCCAACATCGTAAGCATGGTCGCCGTGCAATAGGCACCGACTGCGACTCGCAATCGCGCTATTCCGGAATGTGTCGCCAAACCAATCATCAATATGCTCTCCGCCTAAATGTTTGCCGGTGCGCACCCTAATCTCGTTGTCGGGCGGCGTCCATTGCCCATTCGGCCAGGGCTAGCCGTTTGTAAAGAACGCCAATACTTAGGACTTCGCCAAATCCGCGATCAACGCTCGCACTTCGGAACTCAGTTCCGGAGCGTTTGCGGCGGTCAATTCCTTGGCGAGCGCTTTCGCTTCGGCGGTTCGGCCCGCGCGCGCTAGCGCGACGGCATAGTGAGCGCGAATATCCGGCGCTACTCCCTGAGTCTCCTTTTGAGTTCCTTTTTTTGATACATCGCCCACGATGGGATCGAGAAGCTGCAACGCTTCATTCACTCTTCCGGCACCGACCAATATCCAAGCGTAGGTATCGGCAATGGCGGGAGTGTTGGGATCGGCTTCGTGCGCTCTGCGCGCCAAGTCTACAGCATCTGCCTTTCCATCTTCATGATGCATCCACGCTAAGTTGTTAAGTGCAATCGGGTTACGCGGCTGATTGGACAGAACTTGTTCATACGAGCGAGCGGCGCCGGCGCGATCGCCGCGTTGTTGTTGGGCCTGCGCCAACATGATGCGCACGGTCGACTCGTTCGGATGCTTTGCGAGAAACTGCGCCAACGGCTGCTCGGGCGACCCCAATTTGCCTCGTACTCGCGCTTGGTATTCACCGATCGCGTATCTTGGTTGCGGATTAAGTTCACCGGCTTTATGAAACGCGCCCGCCGCATCGTCGAAGCGCCGCTGCGCGTTGCGCAACACGCCAATCAATTCATGGGTGGCCGATTGATCGTCCGCTGTCTTGGTCAGGATCTCGACGTAGCGACTGGCCGTACTCAAATCTCCTTTTGCAACGCTCAACACGCCGTCGAGCTGCATGGCCGGCGCATAGTTAGCGTCGCGCTTGAGCGCTTCACGCGCTGTTCGAATTGCATCGTCAACGTGACCGGCCACACTTTGTTCGACAGCCATTTGGAATCGCAGCGGAACGCTGTTGGGCTGAACGTGCAGCGCACGATCAAACGTATCTAGCGCTTCCGCATGGAGCCCCTTTACCGACAGCACGCGAGCCAATCCCGCTAGCGCCGATGCATTGCTGCTTGCCATCGCAACGTTTTCACGCGCGAGCTTTTCGGCTTCATCTATTTTGCCGCGCGACAATAGAACTTGCGCTTCAAGTATTCGCGGCTCGATGCTGGTCGCATTGTGTTTACGAAACTCGCTGAGCAGTGCAAGCGCCTCATCGCCGTGCTGCGCCGCCAATTCGATTAGTGCAAGTGAAGTTGCCGAGGTCGCGTCGTCAGGTTTCTTTTTCAAAGCGGTTTGAAAGTTCTCTCGTGCCGCATTAGCGTTGCCTTGCAGCAGATCTAATCTCCCTAAATTCGCATATCCTACCGCTTGATCCGGCAACAACCGAATCACAGACTCAGCAAATGGTCGCGCTTTTTCGTATTGCCTTTGCGCAGTTAGAGCCGAACTCGCCAACATCTGCAAAGCTGAGTTCTGCTTTTGTTGTTCCGCTACTTTTATTGCATACTCGGCGGCGCCCGCTATATCGCCCTTTTGGATGCGCGCTAGAACCGCCAAATACTCGCGACGCACAGTTTGTCTTTCGTCCGGCGCCGAGTTGGCGGACGATTTAGATTTATCGGCAGCCGCACCGCCGAGTACCGCGAGAGCTTGATCCGCTTGACCTGCCGCCAGATAGCCGCCGGCCAAATCCAATTGCGCGCTCAATTCGTCAGGATGCTGTTCAACGTTTCGCTTAAGAAGCGCGACTCCTTCCTTGGTCTTACCGGCAGCCAGACTCGCTTGTCCGGCCAACACCAACAAGTCTCCACTGACATGCTTATCGCTGCCGACGGCGGGCAGCAATGCATCGAGCGCTTCGTTCGGTTTTGACTGACGCAGCCGCGATTGCGCGAGCAACCGCCGCGCCTCAACGTTGTCCGGCGCTGCGGCGACGACGCTCGACAAATGCATCTCAGCCTGCGCGTAGCGACCCTGAGTCAGATTCACGGCGCCCAGCAACAATTTGCTGCGAAGGTCTTGCGCCTGCGCGACGTTTTGTTCCAGCAATTTTCTCGCTTCATCGAGATCGCCGTGTTGCACTAGGGCGTAAGCTCGAATGTAACGCGTCAACGGCGAATTGGGCGCGATTTTCTGCATGCGCGCCGAAGTATTGAGCGCCTCATTAACTTGACCGAGAAATGCCTGCGACTGCGCAAGCCCGCCGAGCGCCTCGAGCAATACGCCCTTTTTCGTTGGCGCCGTAGCCAGTCGTGCGGCCTCTTGAAACGCAGCAGCCGCGTCCGTGACGCGTTTGTTCTTCATAAACAATGCGCCGCGTGCAAGCTGCACGTTCGGATCGTTCGGATCCGCCGCAACCGCGCGATCGGTTACCGCCAACGCCGCAGACACGCCGTCGGTCGATTCAATCACGCTGGTGAGCCCAAGTAGCGCGCGCACATCTTTTGGATTCGCGGCGATCACAGAGTCAAATGCCGTACGTGCCGCCGCAAAGTCGCCTTTGACAAGCAATACTTCGCCGCGTAGACGTTGATATCGCAATTGCGTCTCGGCGTCGACAGCGACGGCTTTCGAATTTTTTGGCGATTCTTTTGGCGATTCTTTCGCAAGCTGGCCATCCAACAGTGCGAGTGCTGTGTCTAGTTCGCGCTGCGCAAGATATGCACGCGCTAATGGCTCGACGATGCGCGTATCCGGAACGCCCTCTTGACGCAACCGCTCGAATTCGCGAGCGGCCGCCACCGCATCGCCCGAATCCAAATCTACCAGTCCCAACGAAAAGCGCGCTTCGCGATTGTTGGGATGTTTTTCCAGGAGGCTCTTAAGATCGATGGCGGCGGCGCGCAAGTCGCCGCGTTTTTGTGCTTCTTGAGCGCGAGTCAATTGTGCGTCTTCACTGAGAAATAATCCGCACGCAGTCAACGCAGTTGCGACAATCCCGATCAAAATGACGCGCATCAAAGCGTCGGCTCGATTGACGCGGGAGCGATAGATTTCTTTCACGGCTCTTCCCTTTGAGGTGTCACTTGAGATGCGCCGGGCGATCCGGGATTCGGCCCCGGATTCGATCCCTGGTTAGATGTCTGATTAGACGTCTGATTAGACGTCTGCGGCGACATTTGATTCTTCTCCAGCAAGTCGTACAGCGTTGGGCGCGTAATACCGAGCAACTCAGCCGCCCGCGACAAATTTCCATGCGCTACCGAAACTGCACGCTCAATGGCGCGACGCTCGGCCTGCGCGCGCACGGCGCGCAAATTGAGGAAATCGAGATTCGATAGCGACTCGGCCGTCAATCCCAAATCGACAGCAGTGACTTGTTTTCCTTCGGCCATAATGACGGCGCCGCCAACTTTGTTTTCTAACTCGCGAATATTTCCCGGCCAGGAATAGGTTTGGATTGCGCGTAATGCATCCGGTGAAAATCCTTTGATAGGTCGGCCATGTTCTCGCGCACGTCGCTCGAGAATTGCCTGCGCGATCACCACGCTGTCGCCATCGCGCGAACGCAGCGGCGGAATTTCGATGGCAACTTCGCCGATTCGATAGTAAAGGTCGGAGCGGAATTCGCTCGCCGCGATCATGGCGCTAAGATCGCGGTTGGTCGCGCACACGACTCGTAAATCGAGCGGAACGCTATCGCGACCGCCGATACGCTCGATAACGCGCTCTTGCAAGAAACGCAGCAATTTTGCCTGCAACGCGAGCGGCATGTCGCCGATCTCGTCGAGAAACAAGGTGCCGCCATTTGCCGATTCGAACTTGCCGATGGTTTGCTTGTGCGCACCGGTAAACGCGCCTTTCTCGTAGCCGAACAATTCGCTTTCCAGGAGAGTTTCCGGAATGGCCGCGCAATTGATGGCCACGAACGGACCCGATACGCGGGCGCTCATCGCATGCAACGCGCGCGCAAGCACTTCTTTGCCCGTCCCGCTCTCACCCAGTAGTAATGTGGTCGCTTGCGTCGGCGCGACTTTCTCGATCATGCGACACACACGCACCATCGATTCGCTCGCTGCAATGATGCCCGCCAACGGCGAACGGCGCGCACCGCGTAAACGCTGATTTTCCTGTTCAAGTTCGTAAAGCGTAAACGCACGTGACACCAGCAGTTGCAACACATCGGTGTCGAGCGGCTTTTGATAAAAGTCGTACGCGCCCATGCCGACAGCACGAACGGCATTGTCTTTGTCCTGATTGCCGGTCACTACGATGACTTTAGTTTGCGGCGCTAGCGATAGAATCTCACCGAGCAGCGCCATACCTTCGGTGACGCCCTCGGGGTCGGGCGGCAATCCCAAGTCTTGAAGCACTACTGCCGGTTCGTATCTACGCAATTGCGCGATGGCCGACGTCCGACTGTCGGCAAACAGAACTTCGTAGTCGACGAAGCACCACTTGAGCTGTTTTTGCAGGCCAAGATCGTCCTCGACGATGAGTAATTTGCGTGGGTCCGCGGCTTCGGTCATTGTTCCGCCGTGTGATGGGTCGTTGTCGCGACGATGTCAGGAGTTAATGTTGTAGCATGCCGTGTCGGCGCCGACGTCACCTGGGAGTGCGTCTCAGAATCTTGCGCGGTATCGGCAGATGGGCTGTCCGCGACGATCGGCAGTTGAATCGTAAAGCGCGTACCGACCGCGACTGTCGAAAAAACAGACACATCGCCGCCCAACGAACGAACATATTCGCGAACTTGATACGCGCCTATACCCATGCCCTTCGAGCCCTTAGTGGAATCGAAAGGCCGAAACAATCGATCACGAATAAACTCCGGCGTCATGCCGGGACCATTGTCGCTCACACAGATGGACACGCGATCGCCATTGCGCTCCATCGAAACGGTGATGTCGCCATCGGCGGGCGTCGCGTCCTGAGCATTGCGAATCACATGTTCGACCACCATCCCAAGACGTTCGGGATCGGCGATGACATTGATTCGTTGGTCAGGCACGTTCGACTGCGGCACAGGAGCGCGCACTTGTAGGCGACTTACGGCGCGACGCACGACTGCGCACAAATCAGTGCGACGCCCGGCCTGGATCGACGTGCCGCGCTGCAACTGCTCGATGAGGCGAGTAATGCGACCGGTCGCGTTACCGATTGTCCCGATGGCGTCATCGATAAATTCCGGATTGTGTTTATGTCGCTCGGCATTGGCGACAATCAGCGACAACTGTGCTGCGGCGTTTTTCAAGTCGTGCATCATGAACGCGGTCAGGCGACTATACGCTTCGAATTGTTGGCTCTCCGCCAACTTTTTATTGGCCTCATGTTGTGCAAGATAAGTGGCGACGTGTCGGCCAACAGTCTTGAGTAGATCGCGGTCCTCGTACGTCAAATCGAATGGCACCGGCGGACTCAGCAGCACCACGAATCCCACCAACCGATCGAGCTCCAGCAAAGGCGAAACAATTCGCAGCTTAGAAGGCGGCTGCAGGCATTCTGGCAACACGATGTTCTGATAGCGATCCGGCGCTTGCGCATACTCGACAAGATCGACCACCCATTGACGGTCGCGTAAAAAAAACGCCAGCTCATCAGCGCCGTCGATCTCTGTCGCCGCACAGCTTTCGTGTAGCTTCGATTCGTCGAGCGCCCAATTCGCTACCGGCAGGAAGCGTTGACCGCTTTCGTCCAAGGTGTACAGAATTCCACCGGGACTGGCAAAAATCTGTGCGATCGCACGCAAAGACGTGCGACGAATATCGGTATCGCCGCGTACCGACAGGGTTTGAATAAAGCGCAACCATTCGATGCGATAGTCATACTTGTTGCGGAAGAAATGCTTGCTGATGAACACCATCAAGCGCCGCCGCATCGCCGTCGAGAACAACATGACGGCCAACACCAGCGCTGCGCCCGCGACAAACATGATCTGTGCGATGCCGCCCCACGTGCCGCCCATTGCGCGCACGTAGTAACCGCCTATCGCCATCAACAGCAAATACGATCCCGCCGCGAGAAAGGCGGTCGTGTAAAAAACCACTTGCCGCGACACAAAAATATCGAGAGCCCAATCGGGATTGCGGCGCACCGCGAACGCAATCAACGGCGCCGCTAAAGCGCAAACAATGCCGCGTACGGCCCACGCGTCTTGGTCGATCCCTTTCAGCAGTTCGGCTTGCGCATATAAAAAGAAATCGTATGCAAACAGCACACCCACGCCGAGCACGAAGTTGCGCAGCGCGCGTTGCGATCCCCCGGTTGCATTTCGATAAATTTGCTCCAAAAGCACCAGCGCGGCGAACGACAATAGCAGTCCCGATCGCGACAGTAGCGCGGCACCGTATGTCACCACTACCGAAGGTCCGAACGCGGGCAATAGCACACCCGCAATCAATGCCGCGCCACACAAGACGTGAACCGAAATTGCATAGACTCGCGGTAAGAATCCGCGCGCCATCGCCGTCAATAGAAGCAACCAGGCAGCATCGCGAGCAACCTCGACGACGAACACCAGCAAAAACGGCACGCGCTCGCTGCTCGCAAAAATCGTATCGACTGCGGCCCAAATCGCCGTTGCAAAGGTCGCAGCGATTAACCGCGTGGCCAGCGGTCGCCCACGCCAACCCGACAGAAACACCAGCGATAGCACGAGATACGCCGATCCCGCGATTGCATAACTGATTGCGACGAAGTTCATTTCGATGTCGTCACCGCGCTCGCTGAATGATTTCGGCTCGTCTTGTTGCGAGCCACTTTACTCCGATTCACCGCACGCCGACTCATTGCTGCCGTGTCACCGACCAACCGATTGCCACGGCCGCATATTGAACTTATCGAGCGAATCTATCGAGCGCCTTTACCCCAAACAATCACTTCAACCGTCTGCACGACGATCGCCAAATAGAATAATGGGCTGTGGTTCTTCACGTAAAACAAGTCGTACTGCAGTTTTTCAGCGGCATCTTGTTCCGACGAGCCGTATGGATAACACAGTTGCGCCCAACCCGTCAGCCCCGGCTTGATCGAATGTCGTTCGCGATAATAAGGTATCCGTTCGTTGAGTTGCGAGACAAACTCCGGGCGCTCGGGACGCGGACCGACAAAACTCATTTCGCCGCGTAATACGTTCAGCACTTGCGGTATCTCGTCGATACGCGTTTTACGCATGAACGCGCCGACGCGCGTCACGCGCGAATCGTTCTTTGCCGCCCAAATGGGCTTGCCTGCGCTCTCCGCATCGACGCGCATGCTGCGAAACTTCATTAACTTAAATGGCCGACCGTATTGACCGACGCGCGTTTGGCGATACAGCGTGGGCGCACGCAGTCCGTCTTCCAGCTTAATTGCAAGCACGGCCAACAACGCCACCGGAAACGTCACAACCAACAACACGAGACTGACCATCACATCGAACGATCTCTCCAGAAGACCATTCAGTCGGCCTTGCCGAAAGCCGTCGGAAAAAATCATCCAACTTGGGTTGAGCACGTCGAGTCGTACCTTGCCCGTCTCGCGTTCGAAGAACGTCACAAGCTCGGTAATATCCACCCCTTCAAGCCGGCACTCGAGCAACTGATCCATCGGAAATCCGCGCCGGCGATCGTCCATCGCAACCACTATTTCGTCGACCAGATGTTCTTGGCAGAACGCCAGCAAACTGTTGGGCGCAACAATACACAACTCACTCGGGACCAACCCCGGTTCATCGCCCTCGGCCGACAGATAGCCTTCGACCGTAAAGCCGCGCCGATCCGAACGGCGACGCAATTTAGCGATGCTGCTCGCACGGCGACCCGCGCCATACACCACGATGCGTCGCTTAAACATTTCCTCGTCAACCATTCTGTCGAACGCAATGCGAATCAGTGCGGCGGCACCAAACGCAATCACCGCAGTAATCAGGAGCGCGCCACGACCTAAAAATAGGTACGGCAAAGCGTAGTAGACGACAGCGCACATCAGCAAAGTTGCGGTCAGCGCCGCCAAAATGCGCGTCAGCATCCCGAGAAGACGCGAGCGTTGACGCGCGTTGTACATCCCCATGGCCGCCATCGCGACCAACATTCCGCCGGCGAAAACAATTGCGCGTGGCAGAATTGAACCGGCAATGTGCTCGACCGCCGCGATGTCGGCGGTCCGAAATCGAACCATCGCCGCTAGATACGGGGCGGATAAGAATAGCCCCCCCTCAAGGCACGCAAGCAACGCCAACGGCAGATGTAGGTAATGTTGAAATACTTTGATAGCCACGGCGGTAATTCTAAGTGCCGGCAGCTCTGCCGCGCGTGAGTGAGTTCACAGGCCATACTCGCACATCCATCACAGCGTTCAAGTGTACCGACGGGCAAAACGAAGCCGGCGCCCAAGGGCGCCGGCTGAAATCGAACAAAAGTTCGTAAATTTAGCTACGTCGGGTCGAAGCGCCCGTCACGTTGCGCACACGACGTCGCGCGAACATGCCGATCGCGAACAGACCCGCTCCGAAAATTGCGATGCTGCTCGGTTCCGGCACACCGATCACGGACTCGACCATCACGACAAAATCATTGTAATCGCGATCACCGCCGCCATACGTATCTTCCCACGCCAACAAATATTCATTCGACAACCACGGATTCAAACCAATGTTTCCTCGCGTTGGGCCGCCTTGAAAGGCGACCATATGATCAACGCCGTCTTGATTAATGGACTTTTCCGAAAAGTACGTGTCGCCCGTTGGCGTATTCAAAAAGAATCCGAATCGATCGGTGCCGAATACCGCGCACGTCGGCGTCAAAATGGTCGCCAGAGTGGCGGTACAGTATGTGTCGGCAGTGGGATTGAATAAAAACCCGAATGTTCCCGCGCCGTCGCTGCCGGAAAAAATGGTGATGCGCGTCGCCGGATCGTAAATATCATAGATACCGAAGATGTTGGCGTCTGCATATGCGCTCATTTCGAATTGAATTCGTGCCGCGGCAACGCCGGTTGCGCCTATTTGAAACTGCTCGTCCGGAGCGGCTTGCTGGTTTTGCACATCGACCACGCCGCCGAGCGCCGTGATGGCGTTTTGCAAGCTTGGTCCCGAAATCGGCGTCGCCAACGCGGCGCTGGAGCCTGCCATCGCTAACACTGCCACCCACCCATGAATCTTCGTCATCGCGTCTAACCTCGTTGCACTGTCTTAATAGAGAACTCGTCTTGCGCAGCCGGCGAACACGAGTATTTGCGCAGAGATAGAGCAATCGACGTGCCAACGCCGAAAGAGTCTTTGAAAACTAGGTGTTAGCAAATTCGCTTCGACGCGGGCCGAAACGAAAACACGGTTCACGTAAAGTCGGTCGACAAGGGTTTTTCGCTTATGTCGCAAGCGGTTGCGACGCTGTTCACGTTTTGTTGCCGCATCGGCAATCGCGCGGAACTTGGAAATCGAATGGGGATAGAGACCGATCAGCCAAACTCGCCATTTGCATTGCGCAAATGGCGTCCCCAAGGGGATTCGAACCCCTGTTACTGCCGTGAAAGGGCGGTGTCCTGGGCCTCTAGACGATGGGGACGCAGATCCTTAGCGATGGCCAAATCGCGAACGCTCACCACGCTAACGCTACGGTCGGTAGCTGACGCTGGAGTATTCAATCGCCGATGCGAAGCTCTAAGTGCAGCTTCGCATCGGCGATTGGTGGAGCTAGGCGGGATCGAACCGCCGACCTCTTGCATGCCATGCAAGCGCTCTCCCAGCTGAGCTATAGCCCCACGCGAGAGGCGCGCAATGTATGTGAGGAGCGAAGGCGAGTCAACAAAAAAGAGAGGGATTACCGTGCGGATTGACAATACCGAATGGCTGTGTCGATCCGCGCAAGCGTACGTTCGCGGCCGAGAATTTCCAGTGTGGCGTCAATCGGCGGCGAAACGGCGGTACCGGAAACCGCCACTCGAATCGGTTGCGCCACTTTGCCCAAGCCAACGCCAAGTTCCGCTGCGATTTGCTCGATCACCGTATGAATTTCCTTTGCCTCCCAGGCGGCGAGTCCAAGAAGTCGTTCGCGCACCGCTTGCAACGGCGCAGCGGCATCCGCGCCGAAATTTTTCTTGGCCGCCTTTTCGTCGTACGCGGCAAAATCGCGAAAGAAGAATAAACTATTCTGTGCCATCTCTTTCAGTGTCTTCGCTCGCTCGCGCTGGGCGATCGCAACGGCAGTAAGCGTCGCGGTATCCGGACTCGCAACGCCAAGCGCGGTAAGCTGTGGCTCCAGATAGCGAGCCAATCGCTCAGGCGTAGCACGCTGCATGTGCTGCTGATTGAGCCAAAGTAGTTTCTCGCCGTTAAAAGCCGACGCTGCTTTGTTGACATCGCAAATATCGAAGAACGCGATCATCTCATCGATAGAAAAAACTTCTTGGTCGCCATGCGACCAGCCGAGTCGCACCAAATAATTCAGTAACGCCTCGGGCAAAAATCCGTCTTCACGATACTGCAACACGCTAACCGCGCCGTGACGCTTGGAAAGCTTGCCGCCATCAGCGCCGAGAATCATCGGCACGTGCGCATAAACCGGAGGAGTTGCGCCGAGCGCTTCCAGCATATTGATTTGACGCGGCGTGTTGTTGAGATGATCGTCGCCGCGGATCACATGTGTGATCTTCATATCGGAATCGTCGACGACCACGCAGAAGTTATATGTCGGCGTGCCGTCGGAGCGCGCGATGATGAGATCGTCGAGTTCGACATTGTCGAAGCGTACATCCCCGTGCACGACATCCTTAACGACAACTGCGCCCGATTCCGGGTTCTTAAAGCGAATCACCGGATTTACACCAGTCCTCGGCTCGAGACGATGACGGCAAGTGCCATCGTAACGCGGCTTTTGCTTTGCAGCGGTTTGCCTGGCGCGCATCGCGTCCAATTCTTCTCGACTGCAATAGCAACGATACGCCTTCCCCGCCGTAATGAAGTGCTCCAGCACTTCCTTGTAGCGATCCATGCGTTGCGTTTGATAAAACGGCCCCTCGTCGGGCGTCATGCCCAACCACTCCATTCCCTCGAGAATCGCTTGCACCGCTTCCGGCGTCGAACGCTCGAGGTCGGTGTCTTCGATGCGCAGAACAAACGTTCCGCGGTGATGTCGCGCGTAAAGCCAACAAAACAGTGCCGTACGAACGCTGCCGATATGCAGCATGCCGGTGGGACTGGGTGCGAAGCGAGTGCGGATAGACATTTATTCTTTGAAAAACGCTGACGCTACAGTTGGAATTGCGATCGCGATGGTTTATTCAATTTTTAATGACTAATTGCCATGGCAATCGAACACCAAAGATTGGTGGGGGGTGGTTTTGAACCAACGACCACGGCCGCGTGAATGCATTATATCCGTCTTTGGTTGTCCCTGTTTGTATGAAACACATGGGAGATTCGGCACGACACCACCCGCCAAACTCCGAACGCCGAATATCAAAGGCTGGCGCGACGGACTCGCGTTGTCACCAGCGTCGACAAACCGAACGCTTGCGACACTCAAAGCGGCATCAGCGACCTGCTGATCGTGTTCGTTGCCGTTCTTGTCGACTCATACTTCTACTTTCTTAACGCGCGTCTCCGGCTCCGAAAGCACCGCGCTCGACTCAAGATCGCTCAGCCGTTTTTCCAGCGCTTCGATCCGATCAAGCAACGTCTTGCGATCGTCATCCTTGTTCGCTGTCGCTTCTTGCGCGCGAGCATTGGGCGATGCAGCTACCGCGAGCATGAGCGTAGCCGTGGTACTCAACGCGGTCAGCTTGTTACATACTGACTTTCGCGGGCGGATAGGCATCGTCGTTACCCCTTAAGTAATTGAAGTCTTCTAAAAAGGGGCGGGATGATGATGTCCGAAACACTAAAAGTCTTGGCTGTTACGGTTTTCCAGTCGTTTATTAGTTCTACTTTGTCACATTGTGCTGAAGCGCGCATGGCGGCGTTGCAACCGGTTGGAAAATACTCTCGTACGGCCCCGTGTACGCTGCGTTTTTCCAACCGGTTACGCGTTGCCCTGCATCGCTTGATCGCAATGTGACAAAGCAGAATTAGGTAAGTTATGAAAAATGAACCCCAAGACTAATCGTGCAGAATCGTTAGGGTACGAAGGCATCTGGACCACAAATTCCGGCGCGATTCCGTGTAAGCTGCGCGTCATGTCTACGTCGTCCTCCCACAGCGATCAAGCTCTCGACCTGTTGCGCTCAGCTACCGAATGCGCCAAAGCTCAAGACTTCGAGCAAGCGCGACTTCACTTGACCGAGCTGCTCGACATCGAGCCGCAACATGAGGTGGCGATGGGCATGCTTGCGGCGGTGTATGCAGAATTGAAGACACTCGACCGAGCGAGTGACTACTTTCGGCGAGTGCTAGAGATCAATCCAGACAATGTTCTAGCGCGCTTTCAGCTCGGGATAGTACAACTGGAAATCGGTCACGCCGAAGATGCGTTGGCAACGTGGCAGCTGGGTAACTACGGCCCAAACGATTACTTGGTGAAATACCACAGCGGATTGGCATTG
Source organism: Pseudomonadota bacterium (assembly GCA_043746555.1). Classification (GTDB taxonomy): domain Bacteria; phylum Pseudomonadota; class Gammaproteobacteria; order Steroidobacterales; family Steroidobacteraceae; genus CAZQYC01. Next base: position 27,469 of record JAYTQU010000354.1, read on the forward strand.
TTGCAGCTCGACCGACCGAGCGAAGCACTAGCGGCGTTTCAGAGCGCACAACAATTTATGCCAGTCGATCATGTGCTGTATCCAAAATTACTTGAGTTTCTAATCAAATTGAGCAATTGATTCGTATGCAATCATCCAGTCCTTCAAACGACACATCAGTCGACAGCATTCGCCGCTACGAGCAATACGCTAAAGTCGATCCGAAAAACGTATCGCTGCAACTGCAATTGGGAGATCTCTATCATCAAGCGGGACGATTCGACGATGCACTAGCTGCGTTCGCTCGTTGCTTGGAAATCGAACCGGGCAATGTGCAAGCGCGCAGTCGTACCGCATCCGTGATGATCTCTCAGCACCGATTTGCCGATGCCGAGAGCGTTCTGTCCGAACTTGTGGCTGCCGGCGACACTGATCCAGCACTACAACACAATCTTGGGCTGGCTATTTATTTCCAGCACCGTTTTGATGAAGCGCGCAAACACTTCGCGAGTGCAGCTGAAGCGGGACTTGCAGCTCCCAGTAACTTCGCCTATCTCGCACGAAGTTTGCACCACCTTGGCGAAATGGATGCTGCGATTGCCGCAGGAGCAAGTTGGGCTAACGCCGCACCTAGCATCGAAAGTAAAAGTTACTT
>JAYTQU010000355.1:0-17627 GCA_043746555.1 Pseudomonadota bacterium
CCGTCACCTCGGTCGTCAATCCGCACTATTTCGGAGACGTCAATATCACCGGCAAAAGCGCCGATGTCGTGAATTTCATCACGATCGGGGCAATGCGTACTCGACGCCGCAACACCAGTCTCCTCATTGAGGCGGCCGCAGTGCTGCACTCCAAAGGAATAGCCAACTTTAAAATCACCGTGATCGGCAGAGGCAACTTGCGGGGTGTTCCGCCGAATCTACGCAAACACTTCGACATCAAAGGCCGCGTTGATTTTTCTCAACTGTATGCGGAACTGGAAGCTGCAGATTTCTTCTTGCCTTTGCTCGATCCGAGCAATCCTCTACATGACCGATACTTGAGCACAGGCACGAGCGGCAGCTTTCAATTGATTTATGGATTCGTCAAACCCTGCCTGATCGCTGACAGATTTGCGGCGGCGAATGGATTCAACGCGAAAAACAGTGTCGTATATACTGACAACGCGGCACTACCTGCAAGCATGGTTGATGCCATAAACATGAATTCAGCCGAATACGGGGCAATGCAGCAAGCGCTAAAGTCGCTCTCAGAGGCGATCTACGCCGAATCGCTCGGCAACATGAGAAAACTCTTAATTGAACGAGCGACGGATTGAAAACCTGGGTTAAAGAACTCGTACTTCGGTAATGAATGCGCCGGAACGCAATACCATGAAGATTAGTTTGGTCATCAGCACTTACAATTGGAAAGAAGCGCTCGATTTGATTTTCAGAAGCATCGCGCGACAGACTCAACCACCCGATGAGATTCTCGTCGCGGACGACGGTTCGCGTCCGGACACCGGCGAACTCGTCGCGCGTTGGGCACAGCGACTGCCCGTTCCGGTCCGTCATCTCTGGCAAGAGGATAGTGGCTTCAGAGTCGCACGTGCACGCAATCTCGCCATTGCCGCTGCTCGCGGCGACTACATCGTAATAATTGACGGCGACATGATATTGCACCCGTGCTTTATCGAAGACCACCGACGCGCGGCGCGGCGCAACTACTTCATGCAAGGAGTTAGACTTTTTACGGGCCCCGTCACTGGGAAATATCTCTTGGACAACGGCGTCATGGATCTCAACTTTTTCGCACGAGATATTAAGCGTCGCCGACATGCCATTCGCAATCGATTCCTCAGTTGGGTCGTCAGGCGGCGTACCCACAGCAACCAAAAGGCGATCCGCAGTTGCAATCAGGCATACTGGCGCGAGGATTTAATAAAAGTGAATGGCTTTAATGAAGCCATGATCGGTTACGGTCGGGAGGACAACGAACTTGCTCAGCGTCTGTACAACGCCGGCGTTCGACGCAAGAACCTCAAATTTGCCGCGCTGGCGATTCATTTGCATCACCCGTCCCGAAGACTCGTTAGCGACAACCCCAACGACGCTATTTTTTACGCTACCACGGCGAGCAAGTCTAAATGGTGCAACGATGGGTTGGATCAACATATCAATGAGTTTGTAGGGCAAACTTAGCAATCACTCATTCTTCAATACCAGTTCTTTCAGTCTCTATGAATCTAAACTCCACCTATCGCGGCATCATTCTCGCCGGCGGATCGGGCACACGACTGCACCCTCTCACTCACGTGATGACCAAGCAGTTATTGCCGATCTACGACAAACCGATGATCTATTACCCGTTAAGCGTTCTAATGTTTGCGGGCATTCGCGAGCATCTGATTATTTCCACGCCGCAGGATTTGCCGCGAATACAGCAGTTATTGGGAAACGGTACGCAGTGGGGTCTTAAGATTTCATACGCGGAACAACCGAAACCGGAAGGTATCGCGCAGGCAATATTAATCGCGGGTGAGTATTTCGGCGCCGTTCCGATGGCATTGGTGTTGGGCGATAATATTTTTTATGGCCATGGCATGGCCGAGTTACTTTCCTCTGCCGTGAAGCGCACCAGAGGGGCAAGCGTGTTCGCTTATCACGTGACAGATCCGGAACGCTACGGTGTCGTGGAATTCGACGCAAATGGCAAGGCGCGTGGAATCGAAGAGAAGCCTTCGCATCCGAGATCGAGTTACGCGGTCACGGGACTCTATTTTTACGACGAAAACGCGCTTGAATACGCCAAAAGTCTCAAACCTTCGCCGCGCGGCGAACAGGAAATTACCGATCTTAACCGCGAGTATCTGAAGCGCGATGCCTTGCACGTCGAAGTCATGGGCCGCGGATATGCTTGGCTCGACACCGGCACGCACGACTCGCTAATCGAGGCATCAATATTCGTTCAGGCAATCGAGAAACGGCAAGGACTCAAGATTGCGTGTCCGGAAGAAATCGCATTTCGCCTCGGCTTCATCGACGCGGAACAACTGCGTGCGCTGGCCAAGCCATTGCTTAAATCGCCCTACGGTCATTATCTGCTACGAGTTGCGGACGAGCGAGTGTATTGATGAAGTTCTTGCCTACAGCCATCCCCGATATTGTATTGGTGGAGCCTCGTGTATTTGGAGACGCGCGAGGAACATTCATGGAGACGTGGCAATTACAAAAACTTGCCGCCGCCGGAATAAACGCAAACTTCGTACAAGCCAATCACAGCACGTCGAAGCAATGGGTGTTACGTGGGCTTCACTATCAAGTCAAGCATCCACAAGGAAAATTGGTGCGAGTGTTATCGGGTGAAGTATTCGATGTCGCGGTCGATTTGCGGCGCTCATCAAAAACCTTTGGCCATTGGGTTGGCACTGTGCTGACGGCGGGTCATCCACTCATGCTGTGGGTGCCCGCCGGATTCGCTCACGGCTTTCTCGCCATGAGCGAGCAGGTCGAATTCAGTTACTACTGCACGGACTATTACGCGCCGCAGCATGAACGCACACTTGCCTGGGACGATCCTTCTCTCAAGATCGATTGGCCGCTGCCGCCGAGCATCAAACCCATTCTCAACGAAAAAGATGCGGCGGCATCCCCGATGAGCGAGATCGAGTGCTTGCCATGAAAGTGTTGCTCACAGGCGCGAGCGGACAAGTCGGTCGGAGTTTGAGTCGGACAGCGCCCGACGGCTGCACAATCGGTGCGCTCACGCATGCGCAACTAGACATCGCGAATCGCGATCAAGTTCGTGAATATCTTACTACGACGCGCCCGTCCGTCGTCATCAATGCCGCCGCTTATACTGCTGTCGACCGCGCAGAAGCCGAAAGCAATCGAGCATACGCGATTAACGCCGAGGCAGTCGGTACGCTTGCGGAAAGCTGCGCGGTCGTCAACGCAAAGTTAGTACACATTTCCACCGACTACGTGTTCAATGGACTGTCAGTCAACGCCTACGAACCAAATCACGCGACTGACCCGATAAATGCCTACGGCGCGAGCAAACTCGCCGGCGAGCAAACAATTGTCGCGACTAAAAACTTAAACTGGGCCATCGTGCGAACATCGTGGGTTTATGCGCCTTGGGGTCACAACTTTTTACTAACCATGATTCGACTGATGCAGGAGCGGGGCGCAGTATCAGTGGTTAGCGATCAGATTGGGGCGCCGACCAGTGCGTTATCGTTGGCTCGCTTTCTATGGAACACCGCTTCTGCGGCTAAGGCTAAGGCTAATGGTATTTTTCATTACGCCGATGCCGGTGTCGCGAGCTGGTACGATTTCGCCGTCGCAATCAATGAGGAGGCGCTCGCGGCGGGCGTGCTGCAACGTGCTGCGATCGTGAAACCTATCGGCACGACGCAGTACCCAACGCCGGCAAAACGACCGGCGATGAGCCTGCTCGCCACACAATCGTCGATTGAAGCTATGTCCTTCGATCAGCCTCATTGGCGTGAGGCCCTACATGAAGTCATCACGGAATTCAGGAAACTGGCAGCGTGAGTAAGGTAGTTCTCGTAACCGGCGGCGCCGGCTTTATCGGCGTCAATTTCGTGCACTACTGGCTTCGGAAGTATCCCGCCGACAAAGTTGTCGTTTTGGATGCGCTCACGTATGCCGGCAATCTGGACAGCTTGGCATCTGCGCAGACGAATCCGCAATTTCAATTCGTTAAGGGCGATATTTGTGACGCCGCGCTCGTCAATCAATTGTTCGCAGAGTCAAAGCCGACGCTGGTCGTTCACTTCGCTGCCGAATCGCATGTCGATCGCTCGATCACCGGGCCGGATGAATTCATTCGCACCAACGTCATTGGCACACATACGCTACTCAAGGCGGCGCTTAACGCGTGGCGAACAGACGGCGCGTTTTCAAAGCAGGTGCGCTTCCATCAGGTTTCCACCGACGAAGTGTATGGTTCGCTGTCTCCGGCCGATCCTCCGTTCACGGAAGAAACTTCGTACTCCCCAAACTCGCCCTACTCCGCAAGTAAAGCCGCCTCTGATCACTTGGTACGCGCTTATCATCACACCTATGGATTGCCGGTCATGACCAGTAACTGTTCCAACAATTATGGCCCGTACCAGTTCCCGGAAAAATTAATCCCGCTCATGCTGATTAACGCGCTGCATGGAAAATCATTGCCCATTTACGGTCGCGGCGAGAACATCCGCGATTGGCTGTACGTCGAAGACCACTGCCGCGCCATTGACCTCATGATCGAACGCGGCAGCATCGGTGAAACGTATAACGTCGGCGGCTGCAACGAATGGCGAAATATCGACATCGTCACGCATCTTTGCAAATTAATGGATCAACGATTTGCCACTGACGCATCCTTGGCGCGGCGTTTCCCAAATTGTCCTTCGGCTCACGGTGGAGAAGCGCGTTCTCTACTGAACTTTGTAACCGATCGGCCGGGACACGATTGGCGCTACGCCATCGATGCAAAAAAGGTCGCAAACCAACTTGGCTTTAAGCCCTCGGAAAGTTTTGCGACAGGTATCGCCAAAACCGCCGCGTGGTATCTTGCCAATGAAGATTGGTGGCGAACATGCATCAGCTCTCAGTCACACTAGCTCCTCGGCAGAAACCGCACCGACTCTCTCATGCGCAGATTCCTTCCCTATCTTAGATATCTTCGAAGCCTACGAAAGCCGCTAGTCGGCGCCATCGTCAGCGGTTTGATTTATGGTGTTGCCAGCGGTGCGGGTTTGCCCTACATGCTGAAGTACGTATTCCCGACAATTTTCGGCGTAGATGCGATACGACTGAAAACCTGGGAACTCATCGCAATCTCTTTGTACTTGCCTTTGATATTTATCGTTCGCGGATTGGCCGGATACGCCAATGCCTATCTCACGCAGTTCGTCGGCGTTCGCGTCCTCGAAGCACTCCGCTTTGACTACTTCCACAAGTTGCAACTGCTGCCGCTCGCCTTCTTTCAACGCAAGTCTACCGGCGATCTGATTACGCGCGGACTTAACGACACCAATCAACTGCAAGCAATCATCTCGCTGATCGCCAACGACCTCATCAAACAACCCGCAACATTGCTGGGTGCTTTGGGTTTTCTAATTTATTTGGGATTTACTACTAAAGGCGTTCCTCTCGTCCTTTTGAGCATTGCTATCATTCCTATCACCGTGTTACCAATTCGCTTCGTTGGGAAAAAAATCGTACAGAAGGCGCAAAGCATGGCCGCTCAAGCCGGTTCGATCACGGATCGGTTTACGGAAAACCTCTCCGCCGTCAAAGAGGTTCGCGCCTTCGGTCTCGAGACGATGGAATCGAACCGCTTCGCGAGCGCAAGCGCCATCATGGTCAAGGTGCAAATGAAGGTCGCCAAGTACGCGCTCTTGCTTTCGCCTTCGATCGAATTCATATCTGCCGTCGGTATCTCCGTCACTTTCGTCTACGCGTATCGCACCGGCCTCAAGCTGGAGACGTTTTTGGCGATCGTCGCTGCGCTGTTTACCTGCTACGATCCCGTGAAGCAACTAGGCGCCATTAGCGCGGCGCTGCAACGGGGAGCGGTATCTCTCGAGCGCATCGAAGAAATCCTCCATGCACCCATAGTGATCGAAGATCCCGAACATCCCATACCGGTAGATCGACTAAAAGGCGCGATCGAATTTAAGGATGTCATGTTCGCTTACAACAAAGACGTTGCCGTGTTGCGAGGAATTAACGCGAAGATTCCGGCGGGCACCGTCTGCGCATTGGTGGGCCCGAGCGGTGCGGGCAAATCGACCTTCGCCAATCTCGTGCCGCGTTTCTACGAAGCCAACAGCGGCAGCGTTACAGTAGATGGCATTGACTTACGCGCCATGCGTGTTGCCGATTTACGCAAGAATATCGCCGTCGTTTCGCAGGATCCGGTGCTGTTTAACGATACGATCTTTACCAATCTATCCTTTGGTCGTCTCGGGGCGACTCGCGACGAAGTCGAACAAGCCGCGAAGGACGCCTTCGCACATGACTTCATCATGACTCTGCCGCAAGGTTACGAAACCATCGTCGGCGAACGCGGCGGCAAACTCTCTGGCGGACAACGTCAACGCATCGCGTTGGCTCGCGCCTTCTTGCGCCAGGCACCGATCTTAATATTGGACGAAGCTACCAGCGCGTTGGATTCCGAAAGTGAAGCGTTCATCCAACGCGCACTCAAGAAGCTGATGCAGAACAAAACAGTTTTAATCATCGCGCACCGTTTTTCCACGATTCGCGACGCGACCATGATCTTGGTGTTTAATAGCGCTAAAATTGTGGCGCAAGGTACGCATGCCGAACTATACGAATCGAATGTCTTGTATAAGTCGTTATACGATCAACAGAAGCAGTTGCCACCCTCTAATTGATTGGCTGTCGACGAACCGCCTCTGTTGGGACCAATGTCGGATATGAATAGCCCAAAGATCGTTGCGTTCCATTTGCCGCAATTTCATCAGATCCCGGAAAACAATCAGTGGTGGGGCGAAGGATTCACGGAGTGGACCAACGTCAAGAAGGCGCGTCCGTTGTATCGCAATCACTATCAACCTCGTGTGCCGGCGCAAGGACGCTACTACGACCTGCGCGATCCGAAAGTCCACGAGTGGCAGGCTGCATTGGCCAGGGAGTATGGGATTCATGGTTTCTGCTACTACCACTATTGGTTCAATGGGAAGCGCCTTCTTGAACGACCCGTCGAATTGTTATTACAGCAGGGCAAACCCGACTTTCCATTTTGCTTGGCTTGGGCAAATGAGCCTTGGACGCGAGCCTGGGATGGCGGCGACAAGCAAGTACTGATGCCGCAGACTTACGGCGGACCTGCAGACTGGCGACAACACGTTGCTTATCTAATTACAGCATTCCGTGATCCGCGCTATATCCGGGTGTACGACAAGCCGATGCTCCTTATCTACCGCAGTACTGCGATACGCGACCTTCAGCCCATGGTCGAGCTTTGGAATGTGGAATTGCACAAGGAAGGCATTCCCGGGGTTCACTTGGTCGCTATGTCAACGCATTTCAAACCGGACCCGCGCAGTCATCTCTTCAACGCTTTTGCAGACTTCGAGCCGCTATTGACGGTGATTCGTCACATACGACCGACGCGCAAGCGATTCGAACGCTGGCTCTCACGGTGGACGCACCTTAGCCGAGTGTTTGGTCGCACAATGCGTGCGCCGATAAGCTATGACTACGCAAACATATGGAAGCTTATAGAGAAGCGCTCTATTTCTCCCGATCATTATCCGGGCGCTTTCGTAGACTGGGACAACTCACCGCGCAGAGGATTGGATCGCTCGCTCGTCATGAGGAATTTCGACGGCGATGCCTTTTCCAAAGGTATACGCGCACAAATAAAGAAAGCAGAAGATGCCGGGGCACCCTTTATATTCATCAACGCGTGGAATGAATGGGCTGAAGGTGCTTACCTAGAACCTGACGAAGGCCGCGGGCTTTTTTTCCTAGAAACGATTCGCGACGCACTGAATGGTTCGCGAAATGAAATTCAAAGCGGCTCGTCAACGCGTGCAAGCGAGTAAGGTTGTCTCGTGAGCAACGAGCGACCGCGAGCATTCTCTATGCGGCGTAAACGGACGAAGCGAACGTGAATTGGCGAAAGCTATTTGGCTCCATAAGCAACCGTCGCAAGAGACGACTGACGGAAGCGTTAAACAAGCTTGCTATTCTCCAGCTAGCTGACGGATCAGATAGTCCAGACTCGTCAAATGCGCAGGTATTGGTCGTTAGCCATGATGCACACCTAGCCGGAGCGCAGCAGCTGCTGCTCAACCTACTGGCCGATTGGAAAATACGCCAGCCGTTTCCGGTAAAAGTAATATGCGTTGGGACAGGCGTGCTGCGCGGCCAATTCGAGCGGCTATTTCCAACGTTGGTATTGGCCGACTTTAGATCAAAGTCAGATCGCGATGCCGCGCTGGTCAAATTCATTGGTGGACCGACTCGCGCAATCTATTCGAGCACAGTAGTCAACGGACCGCTACTGGAAGAACTTCGCGCTCTCGGAGTTCCTACGATCACTCATTGCCACGAACTTCAGGCATCGATTGAGCGTTGGGCACCAGGAAATATTATGGCCGCTACGCTGGCAAATAGCGATTATGTTCTAAGTGGCTGCCCGGCAGTTGCACGAAATCTTCAAATCCGTCATCAAGTACCCAGCGAACGGCTTGGGGTTGTGTACGATTTTATTCATTTCTGGAACGCCGATGATGAACCCACGGCTGCGGAGCGTGCATCGCTTCGCAATGAACTCAGAATTTCTGAGGACGACATCGTCGTCTTCGGTTGCGGTACGACCGATTGGCGAAAAGGTCCTGATCTCTTTGTCGATGCAGCTCTTCTGGCGTGCAGGCACAATTCGCAACTAAAATTCTTTTGGATTGGCGGAGAGAAGTCGCCTGCGCCATATCTCGAGAAGATTTCAGCGAACAACTTGGGTGATCGAATCCAGTTTCTCGGCAACCGTTCGATGTCAAGGCGTTACTACTATGTAGGCGACATATTTGCACTAACCTCCCGAGAAGATCCCTGTCCTCTGGTGGCGCTCGAAGCGGCGAATGCGAAACTTCCCGTCGTCTGTTTCGACGGGGCTGGCGACATTCCCCTTGCACTTGGAGCAGAATGTGGAGCGGTAATTGCGTTCCAAGGCTCGACCGCATTCGCGGAAGCACTACTCAAATTGTCCAACGATGCCGAATGGCGACTACGAGCAGGCAAAGCAGGTTACGACCGCGTACAAAGAAACCACAGCACCGAATCAGCTTCGATCGCTGTTGAAAACGCCATAACTAAGGTTGTCAAACTGCCATGGAAATCCCTCGGAAACCTTCCAGGATCGCCACTTGTGACCGTCATCGTGCCGAGCTACAACCACGAAGCGTTTCTCAAAACTCGCCTCGCGAGCATTGCCGGACAATCGCTAGACGATCTTGAGATCATCGTGCTTGACGATGCGTCTACCGACGCTAGCCGCATTGTGCTGGAAAGTTTTGTAGCATCGGATGTTCGCGCCAAATTGATATGCAATGAGCTAAATAGCGGTTCGACATTCAAGCAATGGCGGAAAGGACTAGCTGCGGCACAGGGACGGTATGTCTGGATCGCCGAATCCGACGACGATGCGGATCGAAGCTTTTTGTCGCGAATGGTTGCCGAACTCGAAAATGATTCTTCTGTGATGATCGCACACGCGCAATCACTAATGATAGACCTCAATGGGAAGACCCTCGGCAGGCCGGACGCGTGGTTGAATGATCTCGCATTGGGACGTTGGAATTCCGATCTGGCCGTCGAGGGGCTCTCTGAAATTCGCGACTACCTCAGCCAAAAGAATACAATTCCGAACGCCAGCGCTGTTGTGTTTCGGAATTTTCCCGGTATTGAACTGCTGGTTGATGATGGAATGCGTTTGTGCGCCGACTGGCGATTTTGGATTCGCCTACTGACTCGCGGAAAATATGTTTACATTAACAAAGAGATCAACTATTGGCGTCAAAACTCTTCGAACGCTCGGACCCGCGTTCCGGGCGTACTCGAATGGAAGGAAGGGCGGGTAATACTAGAAGAGGTTGGCGAATTGCTGAAACTAACAAAGTACGAACGAGCGAAAGTGATCGAACGATTTCGTCAACGATGCGTGGCATGGTCCGGTGGTCAAATTGAATAGCTAAAATATGGCGCGCATTTTTGTAACTGGCGGCGGTGGCTTTATCGGTCGCAATGTTGTTCCGCAACTATTGACACAAGGTCATTCGGTCGTAGCGTTGCAGCGCGACAGCAACATTCTTCCATCCTTGCATCGCCAACTAACGGTTATTCATGGTGATCTTCGCGACAATGCGGCTTCGCTTAGACCTGCGCTAAGTGATTGCGATACTGTGCTACATCTTGCAGCCGATACCACGCCTTCGCGAAGCGCCACCAATCTCGAGATGGAATTGCGGGTCAATCTCTCTCCGTTTCTAAATTTGCTGGAGCTGCTCCGAGATACTCCTGTAAATCGCATTGTCATTTTGTCGTCAGGCGGCACTGTCTATGGGCGGCCACTGATCCTCCCCATAGACGAAAGCCACCCCACTATGCCAATAACGCCATACGGTTTGGGCAAGCTGACAATCGAGCACTTGGCTCGGCTATGGGCTTCACAAAACGGCATCAAGTACATCTTGTTGCGAGCCGCCAACCCGTACGGACCTCATCAACTCGGTCGCAACAATCAGGGCGTCATTGGCGTATGGCTGCAGTCCGCCTTACACAATCAACCGCTGGCGGTTTGGGGAGACGGCAAGTCTGTACGCGACTACCTTTACGTTGGCGATCTCGCCGAAGCGCTATCCGTTGCCTGCGGGCATCCCACACTAGAGGCTGGCATCTACAATGTCGGCAGTGGTGACGGTAAGAGCCTTCTTCAGATTGCCGAAATGGTGGCACGAGTGACAGGCATTGATCCGCGACTCGATTTTGCACCAGCTAAGGACTACATCATTGCAGTAAATGTATTGAGTACCAAGCGATACGAGGCTGCAACGAACTGGCGGCCAAAAATGGATTTAATGGAGGGCATGAGATTGACCTATGATTTCCTGCGGCATTCGTCGCCGACACACCGCAATTGATACTCTAGTGCGCAATGATGAAATCTTGATTGACGGTTTCAATCGTGCAGCCGAGTATGATTCGAGTTCTTCACGGGGCAAAAGCCAAATATCGAAAGGCCAATAACGAAATGGAGATGAAAACGGTTGCCAATGGAAACTGGAGATTAGCGCCCCCGGAACAAGTAGTGGAGATAAACGCCATAGGCGCTGGCGACTTTTGCGAAGTGGGCCTATGCGACGTATTCTTTGCTCACTCGAAACCGTAATCGTAAATTCGGCAAACAACCTCAATATTTTCCAATTGACGGAGGTTTTGTGGCAGATAAGGAAACACCGGAAAAATTCGTCTTTTTGAGACAGGACCGTATTCAAACGCTCTACGCGAAACACAGCCTAAATATCGATTTGACAAATTTCGGCAATTGGCGAGGGGATAAGAACGCGGTCGGATACCAAGACGAAGTTGTAGGCACGAAAATGAAACGACCGTTTGGGCTCATGCGGCGCACAAAACTGTTCCTACGAGATATTTTGGGGCAGATACATCGCGAGAATCAAATTCGCAACGTCAAAAGTGATCGTGCTAACCAATCGGAGCTCGACATCCGCATTATGAATGATAACGCAGGCTCACTATCAACCGCAACGCAATCCCCGGCTGCCAACTCCGAAATCCAGGAGCCGATGATGTCGTTCTATCGACAAACGAATTTTTGCGAAACTTTCTACGCAATCCTGATAGAAGACGAAAGCCTCTTTGAGTGTGTTGATGCCAGCCCCGGATGGATGTTTTAATTTGGATTTGATCGGAGGGAAATCCGGGCAACAATTCACCGGCGACAACGGCCGCCGCACTGTAGCTTTCACAGATTACCTCGAACCATCCGGTCGGCTTCAGCATCGAAAATCTCCACTACGGTTACGAGGATGTCTGTTGTCGACGATACTCGATCGCCAATCTCATTGTTGTCGGAGTCGCCCTTCAAGTCGACGCACATCGCGACGGAGTCTCGAAACCTGTGTTGCCGGGCCAGTCACACGATCCAAAGCACCAATTATCGATTCAAGAAGTTCAATCAAATTTTGTTGGCAATCCTTGCCACTGCGACTCAGCCGCTTAAGTGTTCGTCGAGCGAACGACGCATATGCGGCGTTCGCCAGGCGCCCCCGAACATCGGCCGGCAAATATTCCGAGAAAATTTCAATTGCTTTGAGCACATCGTGATCGGCCTTTTTATCAACAACTAACCTCTGGGTCTCGCTCTGAGCGTGGCGGCGATAATAGGCGAGCTTTCTCGGCTCGTACCACACTGGAAAATGAGCGGCGATGCGAACCCACATTTCCCAATCAAGAGCAAAACAAAGGTCCGAACAATACCCTCCCAATTGCTCATATACACTTCGTCGCACCAAGGCCGACGCACATTGAATACGCTGACGCTCTGAAATTCTCTCAAGCCAACGCGGCAACACTCCTGCGCGCCACCTTTCACGATGCGAGTAACGCACCGTGTTTTCCCCATCTTCAAAGATTGCGTGTCGACAAAATGCCATTCCAACACTTGGGCGACTCATAAGTCCCGACAGTAGGCGCCTATAGAATCCCGCGTCAACCCAATCGTCTTGATGCAAGATGTGTACGATTTGGCCGCGCGCTACGCGCACGCATTGATTCCAGTTTTCCGCCAGCCCTCTATTTTCTGATGCGCGATAGACCTCAACGCGCCCTTGTGGCACTGCCTGCGCGACAAGCCCTACAACATCGGACGTTGGTGACGCGTCATCGACCACCGCAATTTGCATGTCTTCACTACCAAGATCCTGATGCAATACACTAGCCAAGGCATCGATAAAGAAATGATTAGGTTCATAAACGGGAAACACTACCGAAACCAATGGTCTCTTAGTGTGGACGTCTATGGGCGAGATTGTTGTCCCGAAAATCGTCTCCAGTTTGATGACCTTGTCGCGCGCAAATTCCATGATGATTGGCCTGGGTATTTAGACACTTGAGTGCGCCTAAGACAACAGAATCGCAGAAATAACTCGGCGGAGACCTTCGTCCATCTTGAGACATTGAGCTTTTCGATCTTTCCGCGTCACCATCGTCGACTAACGTACAAGGCCACTCCGTTTACGTCAAAGAACAAGCGAGTGCGATTGGGAGATACTACCGGATCGGTTGGCAGCTCCTTGTCTCTTCCCAACTTTTCGTGATGTCGAATATCGAATCCCAAATCCCATTTTGGGACAAAATCCATGTATTGCAAACCTGCGCCCCAATAGTAACCGTGTGCGGGTAGCCCGACGCTATAACGGCCCACGCCAAAAAAACCACTTGCCGCAAACTTACGCGTAAATCGATATCTATAGTCCAACGCACGTAGTGAAAGCAGACTGTGCCCGTCAATTTGATCAAATTCCAATCGCGTACCAAGATCGCTCCGAGTTGAAACAGCACGTCTCGCGCCTATTCCTAGATGCAGACTGGTTTGAGATGGAAGGGAGAAATTGGGAATTGTCGAATCGAGAATCTTGCGAATAACGCTATCGCTCGCGCCGACATCGAGAAATACGTCCGTCTGTTTTTCGTCTTCACCACCTTCATACAGGCTGTTTCCCGCAAACTTGCGCTCAGCCAAGTCCATGGAGCCTGCGAGCTTGGCAAACGATTTTCCAAATACATCTCGTCCTCCAGACAATTCCACTTGAATTTCGCGATCGCGCCAAGCAGTAGACAAGCTTAGGCCCAGCGCTTGATATCGTTCATACGTTGGCACTAGTGATCCGCCTGCCCAGGCTGGATCGAGCGCCATAGTGCGATAGGTTGCTTGAATGTATTCTCCATGTGGGTGCCGCCATCCGAAGCGCAGCATGTGACTTTGCCCGCCGATGGCATTTCCAAATAGGCGTTCGTCTCCGAACCAATGACCGATTACGTTTCCGGAATTCGTCAAACCGCGCGGATACAAATTATGGACGTACCATCCATTCTGCCACTCAGATATTTCGTAGCCGACATCGAAATCCTGCCACAAAACCGGGATATCGACTCCCCACGATATATTGGTATCGCCGAGACGATAGCTGCCAGCATAGGCGTTGTCCTCACCGGCATATTCTATATGAACGGCAAACGGAATTCGGCCTGGAAAAAGCACACTACTAGTGATAGATGCCACTTGATTGCCGAACTCTTGCGACTGGCCCAACACATCTGGTCGATTGCTATTTTTTGTCAAAGCATCAATGAATTGTGACAACCCCCCGCCAGTTCGTGCGCCCCCTCCATATTGAAAGAGTCGACTAATCGCCAACGAATAGCCGCTCGCCGGCTCGATGCCAATTTGCATTCCCGCCAAATGAGGTCGCCCCGATGTCGTCGAATCAAAATACCTAATGTTGTCTTGTTTAGACATGGATGCGAGAAACACTTCGTAACTAATTCCAAGCGGCGTAATGGGTGCATAGTTGGATAGCGTGATGGAAGGCATTGTCGGCGCTTCG
Source organism: Pseudomonadota bacterium (assembly GCA_043746555.1). GTDB lineage: Bacteria > Pseudomonadota > Gammaproteobacteria > Steroidobacterales > Steroidobacteraceae > CAZQYC01. The sequence goes on from JAYTQU010000355.1 coordinate 14,460, forward strand.
GTACTGATGAGCGAACTACTGTCCGTGAGTGGCGAAAACCAGTGATCGCGAAATCCCACATCGAGTTGTGCGTAGTCGAATCCAAGGCTTATCACCGAACCTGTCGGAGTCGCGTCGCCGTCGTGAACGATGCCGCCCGCGCTCACCAGCATGTAATCGTTGGGTTGAAAATAAGCCGACGCGCTCATCAGCAACCGCGAGTTCACTGACTCACCATGACTATTAGGAATTGTTGCGGTTGAGTCGCCGTGGGTGTATGCAGCGCCAAGCTGCAAGCTCGTAAGGGCAGAACGATGCATGTATCGCTCTAAATATGCGGAAACCTCATCGCATAGCACTTGATCGCGTCTACAAGCTATTGGCAGCGCCTCCAATACAACCGCCGCCGGAATAGGTCGGCGCATTACGGGCTTATCGGCGAGTATCAACACTCGTTCAATTTGACGCTCTATTTGCGGCGACATGCTTAGAGGCAGATACGGTGAAACGCCGCTCGCTTCAACGTCCTGGATTAACAATGCGATGATCGCACCGGCCAGGAGGCTTCGATAAGTTGGAAATTTCAAACCTGCTCCCCGATTTTCTAATGCCGATTTCATTGCCCCGCGCGATATCCTTTAAGTCGCACTACTAAAAAGGCGGCGGACGCGAATGATACTAGAACTTGTGCCCAAATTGGCCTTACATGCCGAGTGAGTGTCACAGCATAGACGACGACCGAAGCGGCAAACATATATTCATAGAAGTTGTATAGACTGCGAAAGTCAAAGAAGCGCCCCTCTGTATTCACGGCTTCTGCATAGACCTTGCGAGAATCATTCATGAGTAAGGTATCGAAACTATTCGGCTTGCGAGCAAGCAAAACGAAAACAAAAGATGCCGAGTTGGCCGTAGAGCTGAGCTCGTTCGACAAAGAGACGATTGCGTTCGCCAAGCCATTTACCATGACTTCGGTGCAACGACTGCAAGCGTTGATTCTTGCCGTTCGTCATATCGTTAAACGAAAGATTCCAGGAGCAATCGTCGAGTGTGGCGTGTGGCGCGGGGGAAGCATGTTGACGGCGGCGCGCACGCTTTGTGAATTAGGCGATCGCGAGCGCGAACTTTTTCTCTACGACACCTATGCGGGGATGCCGGAGCCCGGTGATCAGGACGTTCGGCAATTTGATAAGGTGTCGGCAAGTGAGCTCCTCAAGAACGACACGAAAGATGACGGCACGCGTGCGATCGCGAGCATCGAGATCGTCAAGCAAACCATGTCTCTGTCCCGTTATCCAACAGACAAAGTGCGCATGATCGTGGGCAAGGTGGAAGAAACGATTCCGTCGACCATTCCGAAACAGATTGCATTGTTGCGACTCGACACCGATTGGTATTCGTCCACACTGCACGAGTTGCGACATTTATATCCGCTACTCTCGCCCGGCGGCGTACTGATCATCGACGACTACGGTTGGTGGGAAGGCGCGCGGCGTGCGGTCGATGAGTATTTCGCCGATCACGAAGCCGCGCCACTTTTCAACGTCATCGACGATACCGGGCGCATTGCGGTGCGAGCCTAATCGTGACCGTTAACAAGACAATCGCGGTGCAACCGGCGCGTCGTACCGATTATCGGTCACGGCATCGGCAGGATCGCTGGATGGCACCATTACTCGCGGACGCCATCGAGACATCACTAAATGAGCATGCAAGTCACTACGCACAAGCATCACAGTGTTTGGACGTCGGTTGCGGCGAACAACCGCTAAGAACCAAGTTGGAAAGTATGGGCTTTGCGTATTCGAGCCTGGATCTCGAACAAAATAGCGCTGCCGGCGTCGAACATATCGGCACCATTGATAAGGCGCTACCGCTCACGCTTCAAGCGTCTGGATTCGATTTGATCGTCTGCACCGAAGTGCTCGAGCACGTTGCAAACTGGCCCATCGCATTCGCCAATCTCACGACGCTGTTGAAGGCAGGCGGGCGACTCCTGATTACCTGCCCGCATATTTGGGTGCCTCACGAAGAACCGCACGATTATTTTCGTCCCACTAGTTGGGCACTGGACCACTTCGCGAAGCAAAACGAATTGAATATCGTATCCCTAAAGCGACTAGGCGATGGCTACGATGTATTGGGCACGGTATTGGCGGCCGTGCGCATAACCGCGCCACGCAAGCAACCATGGATGTGGCTAATCGCGGGCCCGCTCAGCTTGATTCGAAAACTGGCGCTCGCGATCTTGTCTCTTCGACCGGTGCGTCACGTGCTCAATCTTCCTACCCGGCTCTATCTGAGCACGGTCGCCGTTCTCGAGAAGTCGCGCTAACGATGCGTCTGGCCTTTGTATCAATTATGAGGCGATCGGAGTGGGCGGCCTGCGAAGAACTCTGGGCCGATGCGGCGCGACAGGCATTGACGAGCGGACACGAAGTTTTTGTCAGTGTTTATGAACGATCCGAAAACGCTCCGCAGATTGCCGAATTGCGCGCAGCCGGCGCAATAATTAACGTTCGCTCCGATAATCATTGGGGAAATAAGTCGGCAATCATTTCGCGCGTGCAAAACACATTCGGCGCGCTGAAACAATTCGACGCCGAAGCGATTTGCGTGAGCCAAGGCGGCACCTACGACATTACGCGCAGCGGCGCGATGCACGTACTGCGCACGATACTCAAACGCAATGGCACACCGTACGTGCTGCTGTGTCATTGCCAACAAGCTGCGCCGCGCTCGGCGCGAAGAAAAAGAGCTCGCAAAGTTTTTGGCGATGCGGCTGTCCTCGGGATGCTTTCCAAAAACTTACGAAGCCTTTCCGAGCAGCACCTCGGGACTCGACTCGATAATGTGCGTATTTTTCAAAATCCACTCAAGTTAAAATCGTTGAACTGTCTACCGTGGCCACGCGAATCGACGCTGCGCATGGCTTTTGTCGGCAGGCTGGAACACGTTAAAGGTCTCGATCTACTCGTCGACGCGCTTGCTGCGCCGATCTGGCGCGAACGCGATTGGCGACTCACCATTTGTGGCTCCGGCCCCGATCGCAGGCTGCTGGAAGAGCGAGTCAATGCCGCCGGACTTTCAAACCGAATCGCATTCGCGGGCTTCGTTACCGATATCTCCGATGTATGGGCAACGCATCATGTCTTGGTCATGTCGTCTCGCCTAGAAGGAATTCCGATT
>JAYTQU010000356.1:0-5345 GCA_043746555.1 Pseudomonadota bacterium
CAATTCGCCTTACGCGATTTGGCTGTGTCGTCAGGGTCGGCCTGTGCGTCGGATTCCGATGAGCCTTCCTATGTACTACGCGCATTGGGACGCAGCGATCAATTGGCGCAAAGCTCACTGCGGTTTAGCTTGGGTCGCTTCACTACCGCCGAGGAAATCGACTTTGCGTTGACCACAATGCGACAGGAATTGCCGCGTCTGCGGGCGCTCGTGCCGTGATGGCGAATGCGGTTATCATGAGACCGCTATGAGAGGTCCTTACTTGAACGGCTACAATCCGCAGGTCGCCGAGCTTTTTCAGCGCACGCCGTTTGCGGGGCAAATGGAGATGGGCGCAGGAGTGTTCGTTGGATCGGCCGGCTCGCAGAGCGAAGGCGCCGACGTTCGGTTTTGGCTCAAAGCGGGCGGCGGGCGCATTCAGGCCATTAGTTTTCAAGCCTATGGCTGTCCGCACACGATTGCCGCCGCGGCGTGGATTGCGCACCACGCGCGCGGGCTGGCATTGGCCGACGTGGAGCAAACCGCATGGATTGAAGTGGAGCGGGCATTGGCGGTACCGCCGCAAAAGCGTGGCCGACTTCTCATTGTCGAAGATGCTTTGAAAGCCGCTGTCAAAGCGGCGTACGATAATGTGTAAAATGCCTAGCAGGAAGTTGTTAGTAGTTAGGAGTTAGCCAGAAAAAAGGCTCGATTCCGACTAACGACTAACGACTAACGACTTCTTTGGCTTCGCCCCTCTATGTCTATTTCCATTACTCCCGCCGTTGCCGATCGCGTTAAAAACTTCTTAGCTCATCGCGGCCGAGGACTGGGACTGCGCTTGGGAGTGAAATCGACCGGCTGTTCCGGCTACGCCTACGTCGTAAATTATGCCGATGAGTTAGCGGCAGACGATGTGGTGTTCGAGCAGCAAGGCGTGAAGATCATTGTCGATCAGAAGAGTCTCTCCTATATCGACGGCACTGAAGTCGATTTCGTCAAGCAGGGACTTAACGAGGCGTTTCGTTTTCGCAATCCCAATGTGAAAGGCGAATGCGGCTGCGGAGAGAGTTTTACGGTCTGACGACGGGCGAGTCGGCCAACCGGCAACCGGCAACCGGTAAGTAGGCCGGATGTAAGATTCCGAGCCTTTTTTCTGGTCACTTGCCGGCTTACCGCCAACTTGACGGTTGACCAGCTGACTCTCTAATCAGTGGCCAGGCGGCCTCTCGCCCTATACACTGCGCCGCGCGCGAATTCTTAAGCTTTTTGCCGGCTGCGCGATCCGGTTCCTAAATTTCGGAGGATGACGTTTCCATGGCGCTCGAACGCACTTTTTCTATTGTGAAGCCGGATGGTGTGCAGAAGAACCTAATCGGTCAGGTCTACAGCCGCTTTGAAAAAGCCGGCTTGAAAATTATTGCCGCCCGCATGGTGCAGCTCACCCAAGCTCAGGCCGAGGGATTTTACGCCGTGCATCGCGAGCGCCCATTCTTCAGAGATCTGTGCAAGTACATGACTTCCGGCCCGGTAGTCGTGCAAGTCCTGGAAGGCGACAACGCCGTTGCCAAGAATCGTGAGCTGATGGGTGCCACCGACCCGAAGAAAGCCGCGCCCGGCACGATTCGCGCCGACTTTGCGAGCAGCATCGAAGAAAACGTTGTCCACGGTTCCGACAGCGCCGAGAACGCGGCTATCGAAATCGCATATTTTTTCGCGACATCGGACCTGTGTCCACGAACGCGATAAATCGCGATGAGTGAGGGGTGACGGGCGATGAGTCAGATTAGGAGTTTCGAATTTCTTTCATTCTTGCCCATCGCTCATCACTGATCACACATCGCTTCCTATGCCTTCCAGCCTAGCCAAAACCAACCTTCTCGGTCTCACGCGGGCCCAGTTAGATGCATTTATCGTCGGGTTGGGCGAGAAACCGTTTCGTGCGCGGCAGTTGTACAAATGGTTGTTTAAACATTTCGAAAGCGATTTCGAAAAGATGACGGATCTGGCGAAGAGCTTTCGCGTTAAACTCGCCGAGGTGGCCGAAGTTCGCACACCGGTCATCAAGCTGAGCCAAGTCTCGGCCGACGGTACACGCAAGTGGCTGCTCGCGATGGATGGCGCAAAGATTGCGTCGATCGTGGATGAGATCGACACGCGACAATGCATCGAGATGGTGTACATCCCCGAGCCGGGTCGCGGCACCTTGTGCATCTCATCGCAAATCGGCTGCGCGATGGATTGCACTTTCTGCTCGACAGCGCAACAAGGATTCAATCGCAATCTCAGCACGGCTGAAATCGTCGGCCAGGTGTGGCTCGCGAATCGGGAATTGCAGGCGTTATCGATTCCGCCCATCGACGAATCCCTTGACGAATACCGGGACGAATCGCTCGATGATGAACGCGAAGCGCCTCCTGCCACCGCCCACAGCCCACAACCCAAGACCTCTCGCCTCATCACCAACATCGTCTTCATGGGCATGGGCGAACCGCTTGCCAACTATCGCAATGTGGTTCCGGCAACGGAGATTCTCATGGACGATCGAGGATTCGACATCTCGCGTCGGCGCGTGACAATTAGCACGTCCGGACTCGTACCGCAGATGATGAAGCTGGCCGAGGAAACCAATTGCGCACTTGCAGTGTCTTTACATGCACCCAACGACGAACTGCGAGATCAACTGGTGCCTATCAATCGCAAGCATCCGATCGCCGAACTGCTCGATGCCTGCTGGCACTACCTGCAAAAACAGAATGCGCGCAGCATTACCTTCGAATACGTGATGCTCGACGGCGTGAACGATAGACCGGAACACGCGCTCCAATTGGCGCGTTTGCTGACGGGACGACCTGCCAAAGTTAATTTGATTCCGTTCAATCCGTTTCCGGCGACACGCTACCGGCGATCGCCCGCCCCGGTAATTGAACGGTTTCGCGACCTACTCAATTCGCACGGCGTGATCGCGACGACGCGTCGTACTCGGGGTGACGATATCGATGCGGCTTGCGGTCAACTCGTGGGTCGCGTACAAGATCGGGTCATAAACCGTTTAGGGGCGCGTTTAGGAAATAAGCGCTTCGATGTGGAGGTGCGATCGTGAAACGGATCGGATTGTTCTTGTTGCTAGCAACGTTGGTCATCGGCTGCGCGGGCGGCGGAACCAAGATCACCGACGACAGTCGCAATTTGTCGAAGCGTCAGCAAGCGTCGGAAATCAATGCACAGTTGGGCAGCGATTATTTTCGTCAAGGCAACTGGCAAGAGGCGAAGCTCAAGCTCGACCGCGCACTCGAAGAAGATTCGCACAATGTCCAAGCGCACATGGTGGCGGGGTTGCTGTACGACCGTCTCGGTGAATTGGATAAAGCAGAATCGCATTTGGAACGTGCCGTATCGCTCGACGAGAAAAATCCCGAGACGCGCAATGCGCTGGCGGTGTTTCTGTGCAGTCACGGCAAGTATCAAGAAGGCGAGAAACAAGCGCTACTCGCTGCTGCGGTGCCGCTTTATAAAACGCCCGAGTGGGCTTTGCTCAACGCCGGTATTTGCGCAAGAAATTCCGGCGATCTGGCCGCTGCGGAAAAACATTTTCGTCGCGCGCTTCAATACCAACCGCGCTTCGCGGCTGCATTGTACGAAATGGCCAATTTGGAGCTTCGAGCCGGACAGTTTTTAGTTGCGCGTGCATTTTTCGAACGCCACTTGGCGGATGGGCCCATCTCGCCGGCCGCATTGCTGTTAGGCGTGCGGATCGAGACGGCGCTGAACAACAAGAGCATGGCGGCGGACTACGCACGACGCTTGCGTACCGACTACGCGACGTCCGACGAGACCAAGGCGTTGGCGGAATTCGAGCGCAGCGGTAAGTGATTGCCACGGATGCGGCCGCCTTTGTCATGAACGACGAACGAGATTCACCCGCCACGATCAACGCGTTGGAATCCGGCGCCGCGACCGGAAGCGAAGGCACTCTGGCGACGACTCCTACCAATCCCGGCGATTGGCTCAAACAAGAACGCGAGCGTCAGGGGTTGGCGATTCAACGCATTGCCGCCGACATGCATCTCAGCGTTAGTGCTATCGAAGCGATCGAGGCGAATCGGTTCGCCACGTTGGGCGCGCCGGTGTTTGCGAAAGGCCACTTGCGAAAATACGCGAGCTTGCTCGGCTTGCCGGTCGACAAGATTGCGGAGTTGTACGCCAGACTCGACGACGCGCCGCGTCAAGTCGATCCCGTGCCGGTGACGCAACGCACGCCAGAACCTGCGCTGCGTCCGGCAATTCGCGAAATGCTGAATTTCAGCCCCGACAGCAAACACAAGCCGCAGCAGACTTGGCCTTGGATAGTCACTACGCTATTTGTGGGGTTGGTCGCCGCTGGGCTGGCATGGTGGTATTTTGGGCACCACGCGCCAACTGCAATTTCAACTGCAATCGCCATTCCGGAACGGGCGAAGATCGAATCGATGCGGAGTGGGGAATCCGAAGGCGCGGCAGCGTCTACTTCCACGCTGCAACGTGATCGAGTTGTTCCAGCGGCTGCTTTGGCGACACCGGTACGCTCAACCCGATCGATGGGCGCGCCGCCACCGGGAAAATTGCGCGTGCGATTGACCTTTGCGCGCGAATCGTGGGTCGAGGTTTACGACGCGCGCGGCAATCGAATGCTCTACGACGTCGGCAAGACGGATTTCCCGCGCTTGATCGATGTCGAACCGCCCGCGCTGGTAGTGTTAGGCGATGCGGGCGCAGTGACGACCGAAGCGAACGATAAAGTCGTGACCATTCCTCCACGGAAAATTTCCGGAACAGTCGCACGCTTCACGATTGCGGCCGACGGAACGATTAAATAGATAGGTCTGCAATGACGAGCGTTGAGTCTTCCCCGCAAGCGATCCGCGGTATGAACGACATCCTGCCCGGCGAGATTGCCTTATGGCAACGGTTGGAAGCGGCGGCGCGCGAGTTGTTCGCGGCCTATGGCTATCAGGAAATGCGCGTACCGATTGTCGAACAGACAGCGTTATTCAAGCGGTCCATCGGCGAATTGACCGATGTCGTGTCGAAAGAAATGTACAGCTTCGAGGATCGCGGCGGCGAGCACATCACCTTGCGGCCGGAAGCGACAGCGGGCTTGGTGCGCGCGATGATTGGCAACGGACTCATTCACAATCAGCGCCGGCGCGTATGGACGATGGGCCCGATGTTTCGCTATGAAAAGCCACAGAAGGGACGGTTTCGACAATTTCATCAAATCGATGTCGAAGCGTTCGGCTTCGCTGGACCCGATGTCGATGCCGAGATGATCATGATGAGCGCGCGGCTGTGGCGGATGCTAGGCATCGAACGGCTGGCGCTCCATA
>JAYTQU010000357.1:0-13216 GCA_043746555.1 Pseudomonadota bacterium
GCCACCCGGAACATAAGAGTAGCCGCGAGGCCAATGCATTTGATCCAAGCGCTGCAACACTGCATCGGTGACCTTGCCGGTGTTATAGCCACTCCTCACCTGCGCATCGATGACCACTGCACGATCGCGGTTGTAACGATGAATCTGCGTGGGCGCGCTTGAAAACTCCAGACGCGCCAATTGGCTCAGCGGCAATATTTGTCCGTGCACGCTCGCGACGCGTACCTCATTCAAGACGTTTAGGTCGGCGCGACTTGATATCGGCGTGCGCACTACGATGTCGTATTGTTCGCCGTTGCTTTCCTTGAACTTGCCAACCGGCAATCCCGCGACGCTCAAACGCACGGCGCGATCGATCTCGACCGACGGCACACCGAGCATTGCCGCTTTTTGCGTGTCGATATGCAGTCGCAGATTCGTCCGTTGAACTTTCACGGGATTCACGACATCGATCGTGCCCGGCACTTCGCTAATGGTTTTTTCCACTTGCGCGGCTAGATCGTGCAGCGCGCTGAGTTCGGGACCGAGAACCCGGATCGAAATCGGCGCGCTGATCGGTGGACCGCTGTCGAATTCTTTCACTTCGATGCGGGCATTGGGATAGCCCTCTAATTGCTTGCGCAGTTCATCGAGTCGTTCCTTGGTGGTTCGCGAGCTGTAGTTATCGAGCTTAACGAATAACTCGCCATAATTCGGCGCGTCTTCCCGCGGAATCACGTTGTAGTAGATCTTGGGATTCCCGTGCCCGAGATTTGAAAAGTAACTGGCTAGTCCAGGCATCGCTTGAACTTTACTTTCGGCGAAACGCAATGCGCGATCGGTTTCCGCAAGACTGCTGCCTTCGGGCGTTTTCACGAAGACCTGGAAATGCGGCGTATCGGCCTTCGGAAAAAGGGTGAACCCAATCCATGCGCCGATCGGCACCACCAACAATACGCAAACCACCAGCGACACAATCACTGTTCGCGCCGGTCGCGCCAGTGCTCGATGCAATAGCGGCCGATAGAATTTGTGTATGCCGCTCATGATCCATTGCAATAGCCGATTGCCGTGCGGGTCTTGGCGCTCGGATAGCACCCGACTAGCAATAAACGGAATGATGGTGAGCGACACCAACAGTGATGCGCCAATGGTGGCAATAACGGCGGTCGGCAGGACGCGAATGAATTTTCCCGCGTCGCCCACCAACAACATTAATGGCAGGAAGGCGAACATCAACGTCGCCGTGCAACCCAGAACGGCAAGCGCGATTTGCTTGGTCGCTAGCAGTGCAGCATCTTTGCGCGAGTAACCGTCGCGTAAGAATCGCGAAATGTTTTCTACCACCACAATCGAGTCATCCACCAACAGCCCCAACGCGATCACGAAACCGGCGATGGAAATTTGATTGAGCGAGTAATTGAGGAAATACAGCGCCGACACGCCAATCGCCAATGACAACGGCACCGAGATCATCACCACGCCCGCGGATCGCAATCCGAGCGGCAGCAACGTAAACATGACGAGTGCAATAGCGAGGCCAAAATCCAAACCCAAACTATTTAGGCGGCGCGCCACGTTTTCGGATTGATCGAAGCCACGCTCGAGCGTGATGCGCTTCGGAAGCCCTTTGGAAAACTTGTCGGCGACTTTGACTAGACGATCGCGCGTATCGAAAATATTGAAACCGTCCTTTTGGTTGGCGGTGACAAACACGGCGCGCTTACCGTTGAAGCGGCCCACGTAAGTTTCCTGCTCCGTGCCCCACGATACATCCGCCAAGTCGCGGACTCTTACGATGCGCCCGGCGGCCGAAGCAACCACGGTGTCGCGTACTTCATCCAGCGAGCGATAGCCACCCGAGGTTTTCAAACTAAAACTGCGGCTGCCGACATCGATAACGCCGCCGGGGATATTGGAATTCTCGCTCTGCAACGCTTGCGTCACTTGCGCTTGCGTCAGATTGAGTTCGGTCATGCGCTTCAGGTCCAACGCTACGCGTAGCTCGCGCGCGGGGAATGCCCAGCTCTGCGCGGTTCGTATTCCTTCAACGCCGCGAAACGCATCGCGCAATTGCCGCGCGAGTTCTTCCAGTTCCGGATACGGCGCGTCCTCAGACACCAACGCGTACTCGACAATATTGACCAGACCGGGATTAATTTTGTTGACTTCCAGTTTAGCCAACTCACTCGGCAGCTCGGGCCGCAGCGCGTTGAGTTCGCGCACCACTTCGTCGTATTTCTTGTCGACATCGACTTGCGAGAAAAACTGCACGACGATTTGCGCCACGCCGTCGCCAATGCCCGATTCAAGTTTTCGTACGTCGTCGAGCTCGCCAATGCGATCTTCAATCGGTTTTGCGACCAGACGTTCCATATCCTGCGGTTCCGCGCCCGGCATAACCGCGTTGATCGTGAATCCGGCAATAGGAAAATATGGATCTTCTTGTCGCGGGATATTGATGAACGACGACCAACCCAACGCGCACAATAAAATGAACGCAATGATCGTGAACTGAAATCGTTTCAGCGGAAATTCTAAGAGACTCATGATTTGGACTTAACCTGCGTCCTTGACTATTACGCGTTCACCGTCTTGTAAATAGAGCGCACCGTCGGTCACTACTTTTTCGCCGACATTCAAACCGTTGGCGATGGCGACTTTGGTTCCATCGATAAAGGCTACTTCGATAGCGCGGCGCATCGCAATTTGTTTGTCCATTGCACCCGTCAAGACAAAAACACTAGCGCGCTTGCCGTCGCCTTCGACTATTGAAGCAATCGGTACGTACACTCGTTCGCCGCTACTCGCGCTTGTCGGCGTCAACGCCACTTTTGCGACCAAGCCGCTCACGAGACGTAACTTTGTCGGCCGCAAGCGCAATTCCACTTGAAACATACCGCTGTGTTCGTCGGCACCGCTGGCGACTTCGGTCACTTGCGCCGGAAATTTTTCGCCGGGATGCGCGTCGAGTTCGACTTCGGCGCGATCGCCGATGCGGACCTGAACAATCTCGCGGTCTGCCAATCCCACGCGCACCACGTAGCCGTGTTCCTGCGATCCGAGCACCAAAACGGGATTGCCTGGCGCAACCAATTCGCGCTCCTGAATCAGTCGTCGCAAGATCGTGCCGTCCTGCGGCGCGACGATCGTCGCGTAACCCCAATTGAATTCGGCGGATTGCAAGGTCGCTTTCGATACCGCCGCTTGGGTTCGAAGGTCTTCGAGCTGATTGAGACTAATGAGATGATCGGCGAATAATTTTTCCGCGCGCGCCACATCGCGCTGCGTTTTTTCCGCAAGTTGACGCGCCTGCTCGACCTGCGCATTGATTTCCGCCTGCTCGATTTCCGCCAAACGTTGACCGCGCTGCACGCGCTGGCCTTCCTGCGCATATATGTGACTGACGACGCCGCCCACCTTGAAAGATAAACGCAGCTCGTCTTTGTTCACGAGCAGACCGTCGGTGCGAATGATCGGTGCCGCCGGTCCCGATGTGGCGAGGCTAACGCGGATCGGCGTCACGCGAGTTTCCTGGTGATCCGACGATTGAACACACGCGCTGAGCAAAGCCACCACAAACAGAGGTATCAGGCGATAGCAATTCTGCTTCATGGTCGTGCTCCTAGATTTAATCGTTTAACAATTAGACAAGTGTCTAGAATTTGGTCGCAATAGCCGCTTATAAGGTTGCATCGGGTACATATCAGGGAGTCAGCATTTTGCGAAATAGGATGACCGCGTGGTCGATCAGTTGCGGCACGCTAATTCCCTGGTGCGCCAACACCTGAGCCTTGTTCATCGCAATCTGAATCAACCCGTGGCTGAAGCCCCACAAGGCAATAGAACTGGTCTTGGCATCGCCGAGATCGGCGCGAATCGAGCCGTCGCTCTGGCCTTGCGCGATGGCGGCGACGACATGGCTATGCACTCGATCACCGGCTTCCACGCATTCGGCAAACGGGGAGTTGGGATCTTCGGGAGGCGGCGAGCATGCTTCGAAGCGTGCGCATGCATCGAAAAAATGCGGCAATTCATGCGCAAACGCCACATAGGCGCGACCGATCGCTTCGATCTTATCGATTCCCAACCGCGCGCGGCCGGCCGCCTCTGCAAAGCGAGTGGCGAGCAGTTCGAAGGCACGCAACACGATTGCGGCGTGCAATTCGTCCTTGTCTTTGAAGTACACATACACCAAGGCGCGACTCAAGCGCGCGCGCTTGGCCACTTGGTCGATGGTGACGGCGCTCCAATCCACTTCACGATATACCTCGATCGCCGCATCGACAATATCGGCGCGACGACGGTCTTTCTCTTCTTGGCGGCGTTCGGCAACGTAGGACATGCGCGCAGCCTAGGCGAGCGTTGACATCGTGTCAATAATTATATGATCGTTTAGTGAGGTCCGTCACCGACCGGTCGATGATCACTAACAAATTCGCAGTCGATAGCGTCAATATTCGCAGAGCCTGGCCCGACCATCGGTGAGACCGCGTGGCGATGATCGACTCGAATTCGAATGAGCACTGGTCCAAGTGTAGACAACGCGCAACGCAGTTGCGACCCGATATCGCCATCGCAATTCACATCGTATGCTTGAATTCCAAAGGCGCGAGCGATCGCAACGAAGTCGCTGTTGGCTTGATAGTGCGCGGCGTACACACAACGACCGTAAAACAATTCCTGCTGCTGACGCACCATGCCTAAGCCGCCGTTGTCGAACAGCACAATCTTTACTGCCAGATCGAGTTCCGCCAACGTCGCGAGCTCTTGAATGTTCATCAGCAAGCTGCCATCGCCGGTGAAGCACACAACCGTTGCCTCCGGTTCGGCAATGGCGGCACCGATTGCTGCCGGCACACCAAACCCCATCGTGCCTAAGCCGCCCGACGTCAGCCAGCGATCCGCGCGCGTAAAAGGATACGACTGCGCCACCCACATTTGATGTTGCCCGACATCGGTGGTCAGAATCGCATCGTGCGGCAAGGCTGCACCGACCGCGCGAATGATCGAGAGTGGGTGGGTTGCATCACACTCTTGATCCGGATATTTTCTTCGCAGGGTCGCGATGCGATCCAACCATTCGCTACGAGCGCAACTGCGCGCACGTTGATTCAATTGCGTAAGCGCCGTCCACGCATCGGCGTGAATAGCAAGAGTTGGTGCTTTAATCTTGCCGAACTCGCGAGCATCGATGTCGATGTGAATAATCTTCGCATTGCTAGCGAATCGATTTGGATCGCCGGTTGCGCGATCGTCGAAGCGCACGCCGATTGCGATCAACAAATCGCATTCGTCAATTGCATGATGCGTGACGCGCGACCCGTGCATCCCGAGCATGCCGAGATAAAGCGGATGATCGTGCGGCAATGCGCCCATCGCCATCAACGACGACACCGTAGGGATCGACATTTTCTCGGCAAGACGTCTAAGTAACTTTTCGGCGCGCGCCTTCACCACACCGCCACCGACATAGAACAGCGGCCGCTGCGCGGCGGCGAGCATTTCACTAGCGCTGTCGAACTCTTCATCGAATTTCGGCAAACGAACACGCTCGTGTTGCGAGCGCGCCATCTCACAACTCGCGCGTTGTAGCTGCACGTCTTTGGGTACGTCGATCAATACCGGTCCGGGTCGCCCGCTTTCGGCAACGTAAAATGCTTCGGCAAGTAGTTCGCTCAATTGATCCGCTGACTCCGCAAAGAATGCCGCTTTGGTAACAGGCTTTGCTAACTCAATGGTGGCGACTTCTTGAAAGGCGTCGGTCCCGATGAAGTGTGTCGGCACCTGCCCCGTGATGCACACGAGCGGAATCGAGTCGAGTTTTGCATCTGCCAACGCGGTGAGCATGTTGGTCACGCCCGGACCCGATGTTGCCAAACACACCCCAGCACGATGCGTCATGCGCGCAATACCTTGCGCGATGAATCCCGCTGCTTGTTCGTGACGCGCAAGTATGTGACGAATGCGCGAACACCGCGCGAGCGCTCCGTAAACCGGCAGCAACGCGCCGCCCGGAATGCCGACAACGACATTTACACCGCGACGCTCCAATGAACGCACAATGATTTCCGCTCCCGATAATTGCGGCAGCGGATTAGAGACAAAATTAGGCGCGAGATTCGATGCCGGACTCATTACAGGACTCCTATAAAAGTCCTGTCGGAATTTGGCCGGCGCAGAAAGCAAAAACCCCCTGCCGGCTTAGCGCCGACAGGGGGTTTGTTGTTTACAAAAGCTTCCCCTACGGCGCGCCAGGTACGACCGATACGATTACTACCACTACAGTAGGCAATACGGTTGGCACTACAGTGGTGGAAGCGGCGACGACGGGAATGCTGCGAAAACTCATTGGCTTCTTGGCGTTGGATTACTTAAACACATCAACTCAAAGTTAGCGCGTCCGACTATATCCGGAATGCAGGGTCGCTGGCAAGACCGGTTGATAAACACCGTTAACTCGACATTGCCTCAATACCTGCCGGCCCAATTGCATAACTTTTCTGCGATTTCATTTGAACATTCGCGGCGGTTGTCTCGCTGTCTACGCCGCGAGTGAACTACTTATGGACGGCATATACGATCTATAGAATGATCCTATAAGCGCATATCGCGCCGGCGGATCAGCATGATCGAGAACTTATCTGCGTCGTTGGCGACGCAACTTATTGCCGAATCACTCGATGCAGTATTGATCGTTGATGAATGCTGCCGTATTCGCTATGCAAACTCCGCATTAGAAAAACTGAGCGGCTATTTGGCCGGTGAACTTCTCGGCGAATCGCTCAACGGCTTATTGCCCGCTGCGATTGCCGCCGAACACGACCAATACGTCCGTCGCTATCTCGATAGCCTTCGCCCTTCCACTGTCTTGGGACGCGTTCGCGAATTGGAAATGCGTCATCGAACCGGCGAACTTATTCCAATCGAGTTGAAGGCCGTTGATCTCGGCATGTACGCCAAATCGCATTTCTTCGGCGCCTTCTTCAGCGATTTACGCGAACGCAAGGCTTCCGAAGCTAGAAACGCGACGCTTTTGGCTCAACTGGAGCAGCAGTCGCTTACCGATCCGCTCACTGGGTTACCGAATCGACGTGCGTTCGAATTGGAGGCAACCAGAGTGATGGCGAACGCAAGACGCGAAGGATGGCCTGTTGCGATTGGCATCGCGGACATAGACTGGTTCAAGCGCATAAACGACACCTATGGTCACCCAGTCGGCGACGTCGTTTTGCGTACGGTCGCGCATCTGCTGCAAACGCAGATGCGCGGGGGCGATTTGTGCGGACGACTGGGCGGCGAGGAATTCGGTTTACTTCTGCCGCATGCCGACGAAAGACAGGCCATGGTAATCGCCGAACGAATCCGTGTCGCACTGGCGGCACTTCCGATTGGCGCATCGCGCACGACCACGCTCGAAGTAACAATTAGTATTGGCCTGGTAAGATTCGATATGAATCAAGCGCTCGATGTTTCGCTGGCTAAGGCCGATGCTGCGCTCTATCAAGCAAAGTTAGCGGGGCGTAATCGCGTCCGCCAAGGATAGCTGACTACGGCCCAGACCCCGTTTGTTGACGGTATTCGTCAACCGAAATAATTCGACGCGCGCGCTCATCCCACAGAAGACACTTCAATGCATGAGGAATTTTCGACAACTTGACGCGCGTAACATCCACAAACAGATGCTTGTTTTCTTCGTGACACGTCGCCAAAAAGTAGTTGGGGATCTTGGCGGATAAATGATGAACGTGGTGATACGCGATGTTCGCGCTGAACCAATTCAGCCAAGCGGGCAATACCAGAAAACTGGTTCCTTGCATTGCCGCGACATCGTAATCCCAATCGACATCGCTACTCGCGTACGCGTGCTCGAAATTGTGCTGCACCGTAAACAAAATAATGCCGGCACCGCCGGCTAACGAAACGCTGACAACGTAGACCGCGAAGAACAATCCAACGCCTAGGTAGTTCGACATCAACGCCCAGACGCTCAACAGAACCAGATTGTTCCAGGTCATATGCCAAAACTCTTGTCGGTTCGCCCAATAACGAGTCTTGAATTCGGCTGCGTGGGTTGCAATCGAGACACTCGGCTGCGCAAACTTTCTGCGAACAACATGCGACAACAAACCTAGGCATCCTTTGAGCCACGTGAAGCGCGGATTAAACACCAAATACACAAACCCGCCGAACGGCGCCAACCACAATTGACGGGCACGCAAATACCCGCGCTGTTGGGTTGATGTCATAGCCGCAAACTCTTCTACCGACGCAGTGGCTATCGCTCCTCGATACTTCGCCCAGTTGCCGTTGGTAGCATGATGGAACGCATGATGCTGCGACCATACATACTGCGGCATTCCCGCGATGACGCCAAAAACAAATCCAAAGGCAGAATTAAGTTTGACGCTGCGAAACAAACTCCCATGGCCACATTCGTGCAGCAACACAAATACACGCAGCAGAAACAAGCTCATTAATAGCGTCACGCCGGCCGTGAGCCAATAGGACAATTCCGCACTAAGCACGACGAGATACCATAGCGCCGTCAACGGGAGTAACGTCGTCACGACTTGCGTTAGGGCTTTGATGTTGTCGGCCTTGGTATACCGATCTATCGTGGCTCGCTTGTGCAGCTTGATGTTTTCTATCGACGACATGAATATGGCCGGATTGTCGTTCTACGAATAAGTAGTCGTAATAGGTAGTAACCCGCTCGGCCGGAGTGTTGCAGTATTAGAGGAGATGTCGTTGGAATTGGGCTACTTGAATGGAATGCTGCTCACTGGGCAAATCGCCGATCGTCAATTTCGGCTGCGACCGCAAACCAACTCCCAACCGTGGATTTGCCGGTCGAGCAATGGCATCTACAAAATGCGCCCCACGTCTCATTGCCCGACAGGGAGCGTTCTAAGAAAAAAAGGTGCGGATTAATTTATCTTAATGCGCGCGCAGCGGTTTCGTTTGCGCTATCGCGTGCAGCTGGACGGATGACCGACACTGAAATCTACCCTGATATTTGGACAACCGTTGACTTACCACGACAGCGATCTGTACATCACACAACGCCGCGCCTTCCATTGCAACTTCTAATCACGACTTGTACGGCGCTATTTTCCGTCAAATAGATTTTCGGATTGCTTTGGATTTTTTCTCGATCAACTTAGCGATTATCGTAAATGCCGTCAGAAACAATTCATATGACGAGCGACTGATGCCGCGCGAGCGCATGCGCGATGTTGAGTTGGAAGTGCGTGCGCCAGCCGAGGGCGAGTCTCGGTTGCTTCTATCCCTATCGCAGCTAACGCTACTGCGCGCACGTACGTTTGATCGACACTGACTGTTACGACGGCTGGCGCAACAATCTTTAAAAACCGATCGATTCAAACGGGAATTTTGTGACCCAGCTCGCGCTGCGCCCCGGCGCAATGATGCGCTGCGGCCAGTCGATCCAATTCGCCCACTAGCCCGCTACGAGTGCCGCTCGCCGTGGACGTGTTGACGCGAGCATGTACGTATCGAGTGAACCCATCGCGTTAAAGCATTGGTACGATTTATTCGTAGGTCTGATGTATGCCTTGTACTTGTTGATCGGTTGGATGGGGCTTTACTTCGGCTTTCATTTTTTGCGAAGCCAACCAGAAAGAACGCGAGACCGTCCTGCGCGCCATGGTGTTGGCGCAATCCGCGCAACTGAAGATGCTGCGCTATCAACTCAATCCCCATTTTTTGTTCAACACCCTTACCGTCAAGGTTGAGTTACTCAATGCCGACCCAGGATCGCGTGTACGACTGCAATTTCCGCCAACGGCATGAGTAAATCGATTCGAACAATCAATGTCGACGATGAAGGACTCGCGCGCCGCGGCTCAACGCTTATTCGGATATATAAGTTGTCGCGCAGTGTGTGAATGGACGAGAAGCGCTCGCAGCGATCGCGCGCGAACAGCCCGATCTTGCATTTCTCGATGTGCAAATGCCGGGATTGTCGGGCTTGCAAGTAGTCAAACAATTGCCGCAGGACGCACTGCCGCTTATCGTATTCGTCACCGCCTTCGATCGCATGCACTCGATGCCTTTGACACTCAGGCAAGCGACTATTTGCTCAAGCCGGTAGACGATGTGCGCTTGAAGCACGCGCTCAGCCGCGTCCGTCGCGAATTGCAACAGCACGCTTTGGTGGCGCGTCACGAACAGATGATGAAAACGTGACCTACATCCCTGTAGGGTAAAACAACGACCATCCATGATGGCCTAGTGCTGTGCTACCACCGCGCCGGCGGATCACCGATGGTGGATGCCGTTTGTGCCGCGATCGCAGAACGTTCGTTGATCCATGTTGCGAACGATTCGACGGTCGCACCATCGACGCCTTGAGCATCTTGTTTGCGGTGCTCCACCCAAATCTTCATGGCGGTGAGCAATTGACCGGCGAGCGGACGCGCATTGCCATACAACGATAGATACGCCTGCTTGGCATCGTCGACCGCATTCAAACCTAAAAACGCTTCGCCTCGATACTCGATCGCTTCGGGATAATTCGGCTTGAGTTCCAACGCTTTGGAATACGCCGCAAGCGATGCGTTGTAATCGCCGAGATGGCGCTGCGAGTAGCCGATCATATTCCAGGCATCGTGCATGGTGGGCAGACGATCGGCGGCGCGCGTAAAACTTTTCAGCGCCTTCTCGTACGCCTTTGCGATCTTTGCATTGATTTTTTTCGCTTGCTTTTCATCCTTGGCGGTCGCGAGTTTCTCGTCTAGCTTAACGACATCTTTCAAATAGCTTACGCCGCTGTTGTACTCCTGCTTCGCAATTTCCTCGGGCGTACGCGGCGTATCGATCTGAGGCATGGAGATGCCGCCACCGCCGCCGCCCGCTGCGGAAAATATTGGCGGTGCGAAAACCAACGCGGCGAGCGCTAATAAGAAAGACACTGTGAAAGAAACTTTCGTGCGAATGCGCATATATCCCCTCCTCACTCAAACATTACTCGCCTGTTATCGACCATCGCGAATTAGTTCTCGCGGCCACCGGTAACTCCGGATACCTCAATGAGTACCGCGATGCGGACACTAAGTTGCACCGAGCAACATCACTTTGCAAGTAGGGCGCGCAATGCGCAGACCAAGCCAAGCGGCTGTCCGATGGGAACGTGGTGATGCGCCGCGGGAACCACAATGGGTCCGCGACAATTGCGCGCGGCAGCCACGATTTTTTTGGCATGTTCAAGCGGAGAGACGATGCTGTGTTCGCCGCACACATAGTCCATCGGCATCTTAAGAAGTGGCAGTGCTTGCGCATCGGTGATCTCGGGACGCGGCATGCGTTCCATCACGGCTTCATCGAATTTCCATACGTAGGCGCCATTCTCTGCCTTGAGAGAATGCGTCGCGACGTGATCGAGAACCAACGGATCGGCGCCGCTCTCGTCGGGAACCAAACGAAAACGGAGTTTGGCGCTGCGCAAATCCACATAGCGTTTTTTTTCGTGGCGCTGCTCGCGATTGAAGCGACGCTTGTGGTCTTCATCGCGAAATCCCACATGAGAGTCCACCACGATGATGCGTTCGATCGATTCTGGATGTGCGTGCGCGGTGAGAATCGTGCAGCGGCCGCCGAAGCTGTGACCGACGATCGTGACCGGCGCAAGTTTGGCGTGTGCGATCACGCCCGCGATCTCGGCGACGAAATCGGCTAACGAATACTTCTCGCGATAGCCGCTATCGCCCATACCTCCCAAGTCCATCGAGATGACGCGATAATTTTCCGCCAAGACAGGCGCGACAAAATCCCACCAATGCGCGTGACCCATGAAGCCGTGAATCAGCAGAAGGCACGGTGCATCCGCAGGACCGGGCCACTCGAGATAGTGAATCATATTGCCGGCGAGTTCGACGCGATGCGAACTACCTGGACGAGCGAGACACCACGTTAGATAGTCAAGGTGCGGAGTTGCAGTGGACAAGGAAACCTCGCGATACGCATTATTTGGCTTTCGATTGTAGCAGTGCGCTCAATCGACACCGAGTACGATGTAAATTTCGTGCTGCGATACTCGCCGATAATAAGTAAGCGCCGATTAAGCTACTACTGCGGCCATTATCCGGCCCCTATAAAGTTGCGGCGCGCGGTGGCCAAGTCTTGTAGAAGCACTTTGCTTTCAGTCGCACTCGATCAGCGTTTGCCAAAATGAAAATCCCTCGCCCGCTTGCGCGAACGAGGGATTGATTTCTCGCCGGTTAGCCAGCAGCCAATTGCCGTTGCTAGTACTTCACTTCGCCTTGAATCACGCGCGGTGCGTCCGTGAGCGTGGGCTTGACACCGATATAAATGCTGGCACTCGGGTCGGCGGGGTTTTGGATACCCGTTGCATCCGGCAGTGTCACGTTGCTCGGTACGACCAGACCGTCACTCGTGCAGGTGGCCAAGCTCTTACCGGCAAAGCGAATCTCGCGATCGAGCCACTTCACATAGTAGTTTGTCGAACCTGCAGTGACGACGCCTGTCGTAGCGCTCATCGGGATGGCGAACTCAGACACGTAACGTGCGTTGCCGCTTGAATCGTCGCAACTGATCGGTTGATTGGTGAGACGCGAAACGCAGCTGCCCGGGATGCCCCACAAATTGCCGAAGCCGCCGTACTGCAACACGATAGTCTTGCCCGCGTATTGACCGAACTGCGCACCTGTCGGCACCGTGTAGCTCACCTGTAGCGGAGCGTCGAATTTCACGACAGTGCCGCCGCTATCCTTCACGGCTGCAAATTGATTCCAGTTGTTCGCGCCGGTTTCCCACTGGTAGTACACATCCGCATCGTTCACCTTGTAGTCGCAATAAGTACCCGACCCGGTGCTGCACTCGGCCGCCGCAAGAGATGTAAACAAGCGGCCCGTACGAACGCCGTTTTGATACATCGGCTGCGATTGCAAGGCGGTTGCATCGGTGAACGTCACCGCCGTCGAAGTGCCGTCTTTCAACACGGCATTGGCCGAATCGCTCGTGAAGGTGACAACATTCGCCGCGGTTGTCGGGTTCCAGTTGTTAAACGTCGCGGTTGTGAACGGTGACTGAGCGGTCGATCCTTGCGCAAAGAACGCCGACATCGTCGCCGCCGTCGGACAGTTGTTCACACAATACAATGTGGCTGGCATGTCGGCCGGATACACGATGTCTTGCACGCGATAGTTCACGTTGATCGCGGTTGAATTGATCGACCCGGTCACTCCAGCGAAGG
>JAYTQU010000358.1:0-7514 GCA_043746555.1 Pseudomonadota bacterium
ACAACGTCTTCGTCGATGCGTGCCTCGATGCGCGTGTTGACCCTTGCAAGTTTAAGTGGAGTCTACTGTGAAACTTTATTTCTATTCCGGCTGCATTGCAGCCATTGGCATCGCCGCGCTGCCTGGTGCGGCTAGCGCGCAAAGCGCCAGCAGCGGTAACGCCTTTAATCCCGCGCTCAGTGTCATTCTCGACGGCAAGTACGCGCATTACTCGCGCGATCCGGCCGATTACGGCATATCGGGTTTTTTGTTGGGTGGCGAAGCGGGGCTGACGCCCAAAGGGCTATCGCTCGGCGAGACCGAAATCGCCGCGAGCGCGAATGTCGATGATCGCTTCTTCGCGCAAACAACCATCGCGCTAGCCAGCGACGGTGACAAGACCGACATCGGCGTCGAAGAGGCATTCTTTCAAACCACAGCGTTACCCGATGGATTTACGTTGCAGTTTGGGCGCTTTTTTTCCGAGATCGGTTATCTCAATTCCAAGCATGCGCATGCGTGGGATTTTGTCGACCAACCGCTTGCCTATAAAGCGATGCTCAACAAGCAATACGGCGACGACGGTGTGCAAGCGCGTTTTGTGGCGCCGACCGATTTGTTAATCGAAGTGGGCGCCGAAGCGTTTCGCGGCGCGCAGTTTCCGGCTGCGGGCGCGGCGCGCGGCGGCGTTGGGTCGTGGACAGCGTTTGCACACACCGGCGGCGATGTCAGTAACGCATCCAGTTGGAGAGCTGGGGTGTCGTATCTCAATGCCGATGCGGCTGAACGCGATTCCACCATTCAAAACGGCGACACGCTTTCGTTCACCGGATCGGATCGCATTTGGATCGCCGATTTTGTGTGGAAGTGGGCCGAGAACGGTAATCCGCGACAGCGCAATTTCATTTTGCAAGGCGAGTATCTACATCGCCAGGAACGCGGCGACGTGATCGATGCGCAAATCAATTATGCCGCGATGGCGTTCGCGCCGGACTTTAACTACAGCGGCACGCAGCAGGGTTTTTACTTACAAGCCGTTTATCAATTTATTCCGCGTTGGCGCGCAGGGTTACGTTTCGACAGATTAAGTGCCGACAATCGTGGGCCGAGTCTCGGCATTGCGACGCCGCTTAACGACACGTCGCATGATCCGAGCCGCATGACCGCGATGATCGATTTCTCCAACAGCGAGTTCAGCCGGCTGCGAATGCAATTGGCCGAAGACAAGTCGCGACCGCAAAGCGATACTCAATTCATGTTTCAGTACATCATGAGCATCGGCGCTCATGGCGCGCATCAATTTTAAGCGAGGACATCATCATGAAAAATTCACTCTATGCGGTCCTCCTACTGACCTTGACGACGATCATGACGATGACGTCGGCGAACGCGGCACTACGTGTGTTTGCTTGCGAACCGGAGTGGGCCGCGGTCGCGCGAGAAATCGGCGGCGACAAAGTCGAAACGACTTCGGCGACCACGCCGGATCAAGATGTTCACTACATCCAAGCGCGTCCGAGTTTAATCGCGCAAGTGCGTCGCGCCGATTTGGTGTTTTGTACCGGCGCCGATCTTGAAGTCGGTTGGTTGCCGGTGCTGCTACGGCAAGCGGGTAACGGCAAAGTGCAACCGGGCCAACTTGGGTTCATGGACGCGGCGTCGGCCGTGCAATTGCTCGAAGTGCCGACCAGTGTCGATCGCTCGCAGGGCGACATTCATCCTTACGGCAATCCGCATCTTCAGACCGATCCACGCAACATCGGGAAAGTCGCGGCGGCATTGAGCGAACGCCTCGCTAAACTCGATCCGTCGAATGCCGGTTACTACACGCAACGCGAACATGATTTCGCGCTCAATTGGAATCGCGCCGTCGAAAAATGGACTGAAGAAGCCAAACCGCTACGCGGCATGCAAATCGTGACGCATCATCGCGGTTACGTTTACTTGGACAATTGGCTGGGGTTGGAAGAACTTGGCAGTCTCGAACCGAAACCGGGCATCGAACCGACCACCGGACATTTGGTGGAACTACTCGATCAGGTACACAATAAAAACGCGAAAGCCATTGTGCGATCGTCGTATGAAGACTCGCGCGCATCGGATTGGTTGTCGGGACGCACCGGCGTGAAAGCCATCGTGTTGCCGCATACGGTCGGTAGCGTGCCCGGTACGGATACCTTGTATGGCATGTTCGATGTCATCGTCGCGCGCTTGCTCGACGCCGAGAAATCGGCGGTGAAAAAATGAATACCGATGCGCTCGATATCTCGATCCTGGGTCCGGCATTTTTTGCTGGGCTCTTGGTGCTCGCGACGCATGTACCGCTGGGTCGCCAGGTGTTGTCGCGAGGGATTATCTTTATCGATCTCGCAATCGCGCAGGCCGCTGGCGTGGGCGTGATTGTCGCCAGCGTACTCGGTTGGGATCCACATAGCGTCGCAGCGCAAGGTGCGGCGTTCGCGGCGGCGATTATCGGCGCGCTTGGATTGGCGTGGACCGACGTGCGTTTCGCTCAGGTGCAAGAAGCCATCATCGGCGTGTTCTTCGTATTGTGCGCGACCGGCGGATTGATATTGCTGGAAAACAATCCGCACGGCGGCGAAGAACTCAAGGATTTGTTGGTCGGTCAGATTTTGTGGGTGGACATTCACAACTTGTTGCCTGCGGCAATTGTGGCCGCGGTTGTGTTGACGGCGTGGTTTGGCTTTCGGGAAAAACTGGGGCGTGTGGGGTTCTACTTGTTGTTTGCGCTGTGTGTCACGGTGTCGGTGCAATTGGTGGGCGTCTATTTGGTGTTCGCCAGCCTGATCGTGCCGGCCTTGTCGACGCGGCGTATCGACGAAAAGTCCGGTCTCGCATGGGCTTACGGGTTGGGCATCGCCGGATACGTCGTCGGACTGATGTTGTCGGCATTGTTCGATTTGCCGACAGGCGCTGTGATTGTGTGGTCGCTGGCGGGTCTGGGGGTTATCATGAGCGGCGTTCGTTCGATACTTACCGCTCGATAACTTTTGCCGACCACGCATCACTCGTCACCAACTAACCCCAACCATCAGTTGAAGATTAACGCCGACAATTTAGCCGCACAGTTATGCCGCACATTGCCGCACATCGCCTTGGTGTCCGGCGATGAGCCACTTCTGGTGGGTGAGGCTTGCGATGCGATCCGCGTCAAAGCGCGCGAGTCGGGCTTCACCGAACGCGATTTGCAATTCGCCGAGCGCGGCTTCGATTGGCAGGCGCTGCGCATGGTGAGTCGGAGCATGTCGTTGTTCGCGGATAAACGTTTGATAGAAGTGCGCTTGGGCGGCGCCAAGATCGATCAAGCGGCCAGCGCCGTAATTGGCGATCTCGCCGCGACAAAAATGGATGACACGTTGATCCTGATCGTGGCCGACAAACTCGATGCTCGTGCGCAAAGCGCTAAGTGGGTGACGTCCATCGAGCGCGCAGGTTGGTTCGTACAGATTTGGCCCATCGATTTGCCGCGCTTGCCCGCTTGGATTCGCGCGCGCATGACGCAACACGGATTGCAGGCGGAAGCGGATGTCGCCGGGCTGATTGCGGATCGCGTCGAAGGCAATTTGCTCGCTGCGCATCAGGAAATCGAGCGACTCGCTTTGTTGCATCCGCAAGAAAAGATCACGGCGGAGATTGTGTTGGAGGCAGTCGCGGATAGCGCGCGTTACGATGTGTTGCAAGTGGGCCTTGCGGCGATGAGCGGAAATACCGCGCGCGCGGTTCGTGTGCTTGAAGGGCTGCGCGCCGAAGGCGTCGATGCAACTGTCGTGCTCTGGGGCATCAATAAAGATCTGCAATGGCTTGCGCGTGTGGCCCATTTGCTGCGTGGCGGCCAAAGCGCCGATGCGGCGATGAATAGCGAATACGTCTGGCGACCGCGCCAATCCGCGATGAAACAGGCGCTGGCGCGACTGAAGTTACCGACGATTTACGCGCTACTGCGTGACGCCGCGAATGTCGATCGCGCCATTAAAGGCGTGCGCCGCAGCGACGCGTGGCTCGAACTGCAAGCGCTGGTCGCGCGAATGGCCGGCGTACGGCTCAAGCGCGTCGCTTGACCACGCTCGTACTTATTTCTTTCTCATCATCGATTACTGACTAATGGCTCCCATCGGTATCTTCGGCGGAACGTTCGACCCTATTCACTACGGCCATTTGCGCACGGCATTCGAGCTGTTGCAGGCGTTACGCCTTGGCGAGATGCGTTTCATGCCTGCGGGCAATCCACCGCATCGCGAAAATGCCATCGCCAGCGCCGAACAACGCTTGGCCATGGTTGAGGCGGCGATTGCGGATCAACGTGGGTTTACCGTCGACGATCGAGAGATTCGACGCATTGGACTTTCCTATTCCGTCGATACCATGCGATCGTTGCGCGAGGAATTTCCCGATCGATCGCTGTGCATGATCGTGGGCATGGATGCGTTCTTGGGATTGCCGACGTGGCATCAATGGCGCGATCTACTCGATTTGGTTCACTTGATTGTCGCGCATCGACCTGGTTGGCGCGCGCCGACCATGGGTCCGCTTGGCGAATTGTTGGTGGATCGCGGTACCGGCGGCGTTAACGATTTGCACTCGGCGTTGGCGGGGCGCATTTACATTCACGCAGTCACTCAGCTTGAAATTTCTTCGACCGAAGTTCGCAACCTCATAGCGCACAAGCGCGATCCGCGCTATCTAATGCCCGACGCCGTGCGCACGATCATCATGCAATCGGCCTGCTATTCACGACCCAATTCAGCCACACCCAACTTGGACAAACCCAACTTAGATAAACCTTGAGGACCCGCATGAGCTCGACTCGGAAAAAATCGTCCCGCAAATCGACCGGCAAGTCGCCAGCCCAGTCGTCAACTAGCCAGTCGCCAACTAGGTCGAAACGCCCTTCTTCCGGCAAGCCGAAGATGTCCAGTAGGTCGAAGTCGTCCGGCAAGTCGAAGTCGACCACTCGGTCTACCGGTAATCGGTCCGCGTCCGCGCGACCGGCGTCGAAAGCGCGCAAGACATCGGCGCCCGCAAAACTCGTCGCCAAATCGCCGACTGCACCGCGACGCAAAGTCGCAAAGATGCCGAATGCGCCCGTCATCGCCATCGCAATGCGAGCGCTCGACGACATGAAGGCCGTCAATGTCAAAGCCCTCGACGTGCGCGAGCAGACAGACATTGCCGATGTCATGATCATTGCCAGCGGTAACTCGGATCGACACGTGCGCTCGATTGCCGATCGCGTCATCGAATTCGCCAAGAAGGCGGGTTATCGCCCGATGGGCGTCGAAGGCGAGCGCGACGGTGAATGGGTATTGGTCGATCTGCAAGACGTCATCGTGCACGTGATGCTCCCGCGGGTGCGCGAGTTTTACCGTTTGGAAAGTTTGTGGGACGTGACGGCCGCGAGAAGAGAAGCGTCGGGGCAGTGATGAACGCGAGGGCGTCAGTGCGTGAAATAGCGAGATCGAGTTTCCTCCTCTGACCCGCTCCCGCTTTCGCTCTTACGATATTGCATGCTTCTCCGTCTCATCGCCGCCGGTACGAAACTCCCCGCGTGGATGAACGCCGGCGTGAACGACTACGCCGCGCGTCTCAAGGGCGGCGACTACAAATTCGAGCTTATCGAAATTCCATTGGGACACCGCAGCGGTAGCGACGCAGCGCGCGCAATCGCCAAAGAAGGCGAGCGCATGTCGCTGGCCCTGGCGAGCAAACCGGCAAGCAAACCGTATGTGGTCGCACTGCAAGTTACGGGTAAATCGTTATCGACCGAGCAACTCGCGACGTTTTTGCAGTCGCGAAGTCATGAAGGCCGCGACATTGCGTTTTGTATCGGCGGGCCGGAAGGCCTCGCTGCGGAAATCGTTGCGCGCGCGGACCTACGCTGGTCGCTGTCGTCGCTCACGTTGCCGCATGGTTTAGCGCGCGTCGTGGTCGCCGAGGCGCTGTATCGCGCTGTGAGCGTCATCAAAGGACTGCCCTATCATCGGGCGTGAAGCTCCTTGGTCAACGGCAGATTCGATTCGGCGATTTCTTTGACGGCAAGTTTTGCCATTTCGAGTGCGCCGATTGGCGTGAAGTGCGTGTTGTCGTTTCGTCCTTGCGGATAGTTCGGGCTGTCGTTCGCCGCGAGAATCATAAACAACTTCATCGACGCATCCGTTCCAAGTTCGCCGATTAGCGCCGCGCATCGTGTTTCGGTAAAGGCCGGAGAAGTAGCTTAATCAGCGCTTGCCTAGGTTCGGTTCAGCGCGGCAAGTCGATATCCTACTTCGTTCCAGCGAAGCACGCTGCCCTGCGTGTACCAATCGCCGAGTACGATTCGTGTCGCAGGTTGGTTATTCACCAATAACGCATGCACCGCTGGGCGATGCGTGTGACCGTGAACGATGAGATCGACGCGATGCTGTTTGAACGCCTGCGCTACGGCATCGACGTTGACATCCATGATCGCATCCATCGACCGCTCGATATGCGCTTTACTGCCTTCGCGAATTTTCGCCGCAAGCCGTTGACGTCGTTTAAGCGACATGCAGCGAAATAGCAATTTGGTAAACGGATTACGCACGATTCGTCGCAGGCGTTGATAGTCGCGATCGTCCGTGCAAAGCGTATCGCCATGCATGAGGGCGACTCGTTGTCCATTGATCGTGGCGATCGATCCATCGTCGAGCAGCGTGCAGCCGGTGGCTTTACAGAAACGCTTGCCGATCAGAAAGTCGCGATTGCCGTGCATGATAAAACACTGTACGCCCGACGCAGTGAGTGCGCGAAGCTCGGCCTGAATGCGTCGCTTGTCCTCATCGGGATCGTCGTCGCCGATCCATGCTTCGAACAGATCGCCGAGAATATAAAGCGAGTGCGCGCTGCGCGCTTCGCCGCGCAAGAACGCGATGAACTGATCGGCAATGTCCGGCCGCGAGCCGTCCAGATGCAGGTCGGAAATGAATAGAGTCGTCGACATTAGCGTTGAGCAAGAGAACTTACTTGCTGGAGTTCCTGTTCAGACGCCGAGGCCTACTGCACAATTTCCACTTTCTCGATGATGACTTGCTTGATTGGCGCGTCTTGAAACGGACCGGATACGCCGGTTGGCGTTTCGCTGATTTTCTGCGCAACGTCCATGCCTTCGATCACTCGGCCAAACACCGCATAGCCCCAGCGGCCGGGCTGCGGATCAAGCGCTAAGTTGTCGGCGAGATTGATATAGAACTGCGACGTCCCCGAATGCGGATCGCCGGTGCGCGCGAGTCCAACCGTTCCGCGTCGATTCGAGAGTCCATTGCCCGACTCGTTAGGGATGGGATCGCGCGTGGGTTTTTCGATATTCTTGTCGGTGTAGCCGCCGCCCTGAATCACAAAATTCGGAATCACGCGATGAAAAATGGTCGAGTCGAAATGTTTATCGCGCGCATACTGCAAAAAATTCTTAACCGTTAACGGCGCGCGTTCCGCATCGAGTTCCAGAACGATCGTACCCATGTGGGTTTTGATACGCACATGCGTCCCAGCGGCATCGGCGA
>JAYTQU010000359.1:0-18305 GCA_043746555.1 Pseudomonadota bacterium
CCTCCGGCGCGCACTACTCCGATTTCGGACTGTTACTAGCTCGTTCGAACCCCGAGCTGCCGAAGCATCGTGGACTCACGATGTTTTGGATCGACATGAAAGCGCCGGGTGTGGATGTGCGGCCCATTCATCAAATCTCCGGCGACTCGGATTTCAATGAAGTGTTCTTCACCGATTTGCGCATTAAAGATTCGCAGCGATTGGGCGAAGTCGGAGCCGGTTGGCAAACGGCGCTGATCACCTTAATGAACGAACGGCTCGCAATCACCGACACCTACGGTCCCGAATTGAACGATCTCATCGATCTGGCGAAATCTATTCCAACGGAAACGGGATCGTTGCTCGATGACGCCGCACTTCGCGAACGCATCGCCGATTGGCATGTCGCGACTGCGGGTATGAGTTACACGCGCTTTCGCATGATCACCGCGCTATCTCGCGGTCAAACGCCGGGGCCCGAGGCATCGATTTCCAAAATGATTTCCGGCGTCAAAGGACAAGAGATGGCATCGACGGCGTTGGATCTGATGGATCAACTCGGCGTCGTCAACGATCCGCAGTCCGCACCGTTGCAAGCTATTTTCCAACGCGTCTTCATGGCGTCGCCCGGCATTCGCATTGCCGGCGGCACCGACGAGATATTGCAAAACATCATTGCCGAGCGCGTGCTCGGATTACCCGGCGAAGCGCGTGTCGACAAGGACAAAGCGTTCAAGGATTTGCCGAGCGGAAAATAAATGGTCTGCGAACTAACCCCAATTAGCATTCGTAGAACTGACCGCAGCGCTATGAAGAAATAGTCGCGGTCGGAGTTGGGATTCTTTCGTGCCAGCGGCTACCTAGTCCGATAAGCGATTTGCACGTGAGCGCCAGTTCGTTTCTGGCCTGATCTGGCCCGATCAGACAGGATGCGCTGTGGATTTTTTCCACGCGCCTCTCACAATCTGGACGCGATGCGTCGGAAATTGCGGCAAGAACACTCACCGCAATCCGCGGGAATCAACTCTATTTGTTTACGCACCCGGAAATGAATTGGGAGATCGAGGAACGACTTGCTGCGATCGAAGCCGCGATGTCTTCGGGAACTGCACTTCTATCGATGAGTGCCGTCTAGTATTCCGATTATTATTCTGACTAGTATTCTGGGGCTCGTTTAACGACTTGGATTCTTATCGAACTGCTTCGCGTCATCGTAATGTGTATGCCAAGGTTGGGCAGTGCTTCGCCAAATATCGAGTTGCACCTTGAACGCTGATGGATCGTCGAGGCTACCCACTTTGATCGCGACAAATTGCGGATTCTCTTCCGGCCCGGCAAACAGCGGTGTACCAAAAGCCGCGCAAAAGCTGCGGCCAACGTTGACTCCGCTATCGGATTTCGACCAATACGTCTTCACCGCACCTTGTGTAATCGACACTGCCGATTTCGGATAGAGCGCCGCCAATGTCGGCGCACCACCGCCGACGTATTGACACGTACGACAATGGCAAGCTATGTGAACGATTGGATCGCTTGAAAGCTCGTACCGTACAGCGTTGCAAAGACATCCACCTCTGGGACATCCACCTTTGGTTTCCATGTGTACCTCTTCATTCGTCAGTCAATCATTACGTATTCACGAGTTGCCGACTCTACCGAGAACTTCATGAATATACTGAAGCTCGCGATCGACCAGCCGAGCTGCTCGGGACTAACGGCAGCTCTCGCGAAACTGCGCTAACCCGAGGCTTGAAACTGTTCGCGCAATTGGCGACGCAACACCTTACCGCTGGCGTTGCGCGGTAAGGCGGCAACCACTTCGTACGACTTCGGAATTTTGAACCCACCGATGCGTGCGCGAAGATAACGGTCGATGTCGGCGACATCGAGTGCGGCACCCGGCTTGAGCACCAAGATCGCTTTCACGGCTTCGCCCCACCGAGCATCCGGCACGCCGATCACCGCAGCGTCCGCAATCGACGGATGACCGAACAATGCGTTTTCGACTTCAGCCGGATATACGTTCTCGCTGCCGGGTTTGATCATGTCCTTGATGCGATCGTGAATGTAAAGAAAGCCATCGCTGTCCAAATAGCCCGCATCGCTAGTCCAGAGCCAACTATCGCGAATCGCGTTGGCGGTAGCGGCGGCATTGTTCCAATAGCCGCGCATTATCCAAACACTGCGCATGACGATTTCGCCGATTGCTCCTGCGGATAACGCGTTGCCCTGTTCGTCGACCACTTTTACTTCGCAGCCCGGTTGCGGCTTACCGCAGGATTTCAGTTTGCCCGAGGCGGCATCGTGCATCTCTGGGCAGAGCGAAGTGACCACGCCGCAGTTTTCGGTCATGCCATAAAGATGCTCGAACGGACAGTCGAAATATTCGCGTGCGCGTTTCAGGACATCTTCCGGAATCGGCGACGCGCCATAACCGAGACGGCGCAAGCGACGTAACTTTTCCGGGCGCGTCGGTAAATTAAGAATCGCCAGAATCAGCGCCGGCACCAGCAACACATTGGTGATGGCATGCCGATCGATCAACTGAATAATCTCCGCAGGATCGCTGCGGCGTGTGAGCACTACCTGCCCTCCTCCACACAGCGTAAAACACAGCGGACCAAATCCGGCTACGTGAAATAGCGGCAGACAAACCAAATTGACGCAATCCGCTGCAAACGCCGAAGGATTAGAATTCTTGATTGCGACGGCCGACGAACCCCACGTGCGAAAAGTGTGGCACACGCCTTTTGGATGTCCGGTGGTACCGCTCGTGTACAACTGCACGATGTCGTCATCAAGATTGAGCGACAACATCGGATCGCGAGTTGACTGTTGATTACGCCACTGTTCGTAGGCAATCCACCGCGGATGTTCGCCGTGCAGTGCGACGATAGTTTTTACGTAAGTCAGTTGCGATTCGATGCTCTCCACGAATGCATAGTGATCTCGCCCCACAAACAGGATGGGCGCCTGGGCATCGTTCACAATCCATGTCACTTCGGGTCCAGCGAGCCTCGCATTGATCGGACAAAGTGCGTGCCCGGCCTTCAACGCACCGAGCAAAATTTCGGCAAAGCTCGGATCATTAAAATCCAAGATGGCAATGCGCGATTGCTTTGGCAGGCCGATGGCCAACAAAGCATTGGCGATCGAGCTGGCGCGCGAGTCGAGACGTGCATAATCGATTGTCTCGTTTTCAAAACGCAGCGCTATGCCGTTTGGATTGGCTGCTGCGTGCGCGCGAACGTTGACGACCGGGTTTGGTAGCACGATGTCTTGATTCATGAATCTCGCTCTCTGTCGGAGCCTGCCAACAATTAGAATAGACGCCATGCTCCGCAAATGCCAGCAAACGTTTACAATCATTCGGTTCTCGAGTTCGGCGCGGCGATGCTGCCATGCATCTAATGCCAGTGAGGGGAACCGCCATGAAAAAACTGAAACACGAAAACGAGCTATTCAAAGAGGCGCTACTCGCCGCAATGAAGTATGCGGAAGGCCGCGGCGCCGTGATTTTCGAACCGGGCGATTCGGCGAGCGAGAAGTTACTCTACGTCTACCGACTGTTGGTACATGACAAGAAGATGCAGCCACTGCCGGAGGATCAGGTGGCGGAAAAATCAATGCGCCACAAGATTACACTTTGGTATGCACATCAATTGCCAAAAGACCATCCGCTGCTGAAGTAATCGACAGCCTCTGATCGACAGCCTGGGCGCCCTAGCACAATTCGTCGAAATGTTTGCGCGTTGGTGCGCAGCATGACCCAGTGGCGGGTCTCAATCCGGGTCACGCCGAACGCAGAGAATGATATATTCCCGTTTGCCTCTATCGTTTCAGCAAGGAATTGTTCTTTCCCATGTCGCCGTCGCAAATCCTTCTTGGTCAGAAGGGTATCCAACACAGTGCCACGCAGATGCCCGACCTGCCAAATCCGGAGCCATTTTCCCGATTGATCGTGAGTAATCTTGACTACGATTTGTGTGTGCACGAGGCCCGTGCACATCGATTTGCTTGGTTCGCGAATTTGCAACTTTTCGATGAAAGATTGTCGAAGGGATGGCGATGAGATTTTCAGTCGCTGCCGCACTTTTGCTCAGTTCATTGCTCGCCGCCTGCGCGCTCAAACCGCCGGTAATCGATGACCCGCAACTAAGACACGATGCGCCGCTAGCCACAGATGTGGCCACCGACAAAGGCGTCGATGGCATTCAACCGGGCGCATGGCCCGCTGTGGATTGGTGGAAGCGCTATCAAGATCCCACGCTCAACAACCTGATCGACATTGCGATCAAAGACGCGCCCAGTTTAAAAACCGCGAACGCACGTTATTCATCCGCGCGCGAATCGGTGCGCGTCACGGGTGCGGCGCAAGGCATACGAGTCGATGCCAACGCCACCACGCAACGGCAACGATTGAGCGACAACGGACTATTTCCGCCGAAGTTACTTGGCTTTAACTGGTACAACCAATCGGATTTAGCCTTCTCCGCTTCGTACACATTCGATTGGTGGGGCAAGCAACGCGCCACTATCGTCGCCGCCGTCAATGAAGCACATGCGGTCGAGGCCGAACAACGCGCGGCGGCGCTGCTACTTGCCGGCATGATTGCCGATAACTACTTTGGTTGGCAGGCCGATCAGTCGCGTCTCGCGTTGGCGCGGGAACGCGTTGCGATCCTCGAACATCAACTCGCAATTGCGAACCTGCGTATCGACGCCGAGATCGATTCTCCCGATGCACGACAATTGGTCAAGCAGAGTCTCGCCGTCGCGCGCAGCGACAGTGCGGCGTTGCAAGGTTCGGCAAAACTGCACGTCATCGCATTGGTAGCTTTACTTGGACGAGCACCCAACGAATTGCCCACATTCACGGCACATCCGTTGCCTGCGGTCACGGAAAGTTTCCCCAGCAATGCGCGCCTGGATTTGATCGCACGCCGGCCCGACATCGCAGCGAGTCGCTGGCGTGTTGAAGTCGCGCGCAAGAATCTTGTGGTGGCGCGCGCCGATTATTTTCCGGATGTGTCTATTCATGCATTGGCGGGACTATCGAGTATCGACATCAACAATTTATTGAAATACGGCAGCCGCGTTCCGTCGGTAGGTCTCGCGATTCATCTGCCGATATTCGATTCCGGACTGGAAGCCGCCCAATTTGGCGCTCGACATGCGCAGGTTGATGCGGCAGTCGCCAACTACGATGAAACCGTGATCGGCGCTGCCCGCGAAGTGGCGAGTGCGGCCGCCAATCTTGAACAAGTATCGACGCAACTACAGCAGCACGATCTACAACTGGCGGCTTCAATTGAACTGCAAAGAAGTGCCGCTGCGCGGGCGAGCGCTGGAATCACCGATATTCGGCCACGACTGTCGGCCGACTTATCGTTGCTCGCCGAACGCGATGCTGCAACCCAACTCAATCAAGCCGCATTATCCGCCGATATCGCATTGCAACGCGCGCTGGGCGGTGGTTACGAATTCAAAGAAGAATCGAAATGAACATTGACAACGACGCGATCGAACACGCTGACGACGCCGAGCCGAATGGCAAACGTCGCAAAATTCTCATCGTCATTGCCTCGGTATTCGGCGGCATCGGTTTTGCCTGGTTCGTCTATTGGTTCTTTGTGCTATCGGTGCGCGAGCGTACGGACGACGCCTACGTCGCCGGCAATCAGGTGAGCGTCTCCGCTCAAGTGCCCGGCACCGTCATTGCCGTGTTTGCGGAGAACACCGCTCTTGTCGAAGCCGGTCAGGTTTTAGTTCGTCTCGATCCCACCGATTCCGAAACAGCGCTCAGCCGCGCGGCTAATTCGCTGATTCAAGCCGTGCGTCAAGTTCGGCAACAAAGAGCGATGGCCGCTCAATACGACGCGCTCATCGCTACGCGAAAACTCGAACTAACTCGCGCGGAAGAAGATGTTGCTAAACGCGAGCCGCTGCTTGAACAGCAAGCGGTGGCACCCGAGGAATTGCGCCACGCTCGCGAAGCCGTAGCAATGGCGCACGCAGCATTAGACCAAGCACAACAACAATCGCACTCGGCGCATGTACTGCTCGATGGGTTTGCAGTTCGCAACAATCCCATCGTGTTGCTGGCGAAAGATGCCTATCGCGATGCGTGGATCGCCGCCAAGCGCAATGAAATCGTTTCGCCGATCAAAGGCTACGTCGCGCAGCGCAGCGTGCAACTCGGTCAACGCGTCGCGCCGGGACAGCCTTTACTCACCGTGATTGCATTGAACGATTTATGGATCGAAGCGAACTTCAAGGAAAGCCAGATCGGTCAACTACGCATCGGCCAGCCCACCGAAGTCCGCAGCGATCTATACGGTAGCGATCCTATTTTTCACGGCAAGGTCATTGGCATGGCGGCCGGCACCGGTGCTGCTTTTTCGTTGCTGCCGGCGCAGAACGCTTCGGGCAACTGGATTAAAGTCGTGCAGAGAGTGCCGGTGCGAATTGCGTTCGATCCGGCCGAACTTGCGAAACACCCGCTGCGCATCGGACTGTCGGTCACTGCAACCGTCGATACTCACAAACGCGATGGCACTGTACTTGCGGCGCTGCCTGCTGTCGGTAATGGGCAAACGACCGCAGTGTATTCAGTAGACATCGCGCAGGCCGCCGCCGAAGCCGACGCGATCATCGCGAAGAACAGCGGCGAAGTTCGCTAATTTATGGCCGAAGCATTCGCCGCTCATCCTGAGGACGGCTATCCACCGCTCAAAGGTTTACAGCTTGTTCTGCTGACATTCGCTGTCGGAGTTTCCAGCTTCATGGAAATTCTCGACATGACGATCGTCAATGTATCGGTGCCTTCGATTTCCGGCAGTCTCGGCGTCAGTCCTTCCGAAGGCACTTGGGCCATTAGTTCCTACATGCTTGCCGCCGCTGTCGTACAGCCACTCACCGGTTGGTTGGGACGAAGGTTTGGCGAAGTGCGCACGTTTGTATCGTCCATCCTGCTGTTTATTTTGTTTTCGGCTTTCTGCGGACTCGCGACCAGCATGCCGATGCTCATCGCCGGGCGATTGATGCAGGGTCTGGTGTCGGGCCCATTGATGTCGGTGGCGCAGGCGATGTTGTTGCAAAACTATCCGGTCAACCGGCGCGGCTTGGCTTTGGGTCTTTGGAGCATGGTGGTGATCATTGCACCGATCTTCGGACCGATCTTGGGCGGCTGGATCACCGACAATTTATCGTGGCCGTGGTTGTTCTATATCAACGTGCCGGTTGGCGCGGTGGCCGCCGTGATTTCGTGGGCGCTATTGCGCAAACGTGAGTCCAAGATACTGAAACAGCCGGTCGATGCGATCGGTTTGATGTTGCTCGTCATCGGCGTGGGCAGTTTGCAATTCATGCTGGATAACGGCAATGAAAAGGATTGGTTTTCGTCGCCGGTCATCATCACGGCCGCGGTGCTGTCGGTGGTGAGCCTGAGTTTTTTCATTCCCTGGGAACTGACCGATCGTCATCCGGTAGTTGACTTGGCGCTTTTCAAACGTCGCAATTTTCGCTTCGGCACGCTGTCGCTGGCCATCGCCTACTTTGCTTTTATGGGCGTTAACGTCGTGTTTCCGCTCTGGCTACAAACGACACTTGGTTATACCAGCACTTGGGCGGGCCTCGCGGTAGCGCCAGTCGGCATTTGCGCACTCATTCTCGCGCCTATTCTCGGCAGAAATATTCAGCACGTAAATTTACGGCTCGCGGCGAGTTTTGCGTTCGTTGTGTTTTCGTCAAGTTTGTTTTGGGTTGCGTCGCTGAACGAGACGGCCA
This sequence comes from Pseudomonadota bacterium, assembly GCA_043746555.1. GTDB lineage: Bacteria > Pseudomonadota > Gammaproteobacteria > Steroidobacterales > Steroidobacteraceae > CAZQYC01. Next base: position 7,768 of record JAYTQU010000359.1, read on the forward strand.
CATTTGCGCAGATGGCATGGCCGCGACTTTGGCAGGGTGTCGGCATCGCATTCTTTTTTCTGCCACTCAACCAAATTATTTTTTCCGGCGTCTCCTCCAACGAGCTCGCAGCCGCTGCGGGTCTCAGCAACTTTTTGCGGACCATCGCCGGCAGCATGTCGACAGCAGTGTGCATTTGGGTTTGGAGCGCGCGCAGCGATTTCCATCAAGCGGTGCTTGCGGAACACATCCGCGTCGATTCACCGGCCTGGATCGACTATCAAGCACAGCTCGCAGCGCACGGAATTACCGGCACGCACGGCTACCTTCTCGTTGATCGCGTTATCGGTACTCAGGCCTTGACGATCGCCGCGAACGATCTATTCAATTTGCTCGGCGTCATCTTTTTGTTGCTGATCCCCTTCGTGTGGCTGACCAAGCCGCCATTCGGCGCACCGGGCGCGGCAATGCATTGATAGTGGCGCAACTCACACTTGCGGACTCATGTCGTTAAGGCGACGCCCGCTCCTTCTTGTCTGAGCGTTTCGAAAATGAAGTCATCCATCGCGAGGGTCGAAGGTTGATGTGCATTGGCAATTGGGTTCCGGGAACGTTGTTCCGTTCGGACTTCGATAATGAACATTACTTGAAACGCACGCGCCTGTCATACCGTCACACCACAACCGCCTTTAGTGGATGACTATGGGAACATCTCTGGGGAACATCTCCGTGTCAATTTCCAACTGTGTCGCGTCGTTGTAACGTGTGCCGATGACAGTCGTGTGATTAATGAGTCGCTCAATATCTGAAGTCAGCGAGTCATCAAGTTGTACATCGACACTGGCGATGTTTTCAAGCAAGTGGTCAAGCTCGGTCGTTCCCGGTATCGGAACGATGTCCTGCGATTTGGACAACAACCACGCCAGTGCTAGTTGCGCCGGACTGCATCCGGCGCGCTTTGCAAGACGTTCGAATTCGTTGAGCAATTGCAAATTGCGCGCGAAGTTCTCCGGATAGAATCGCGGCATACCACGACGAATGTCGCGTTGTTCAAGCGCCGCCGGATCGCGAATCGCGCCGGCCAAAAAACCGCGACCTAAGGGACTGAACGCTACAAAGCTCACGCCTAATTCGCGACACGCATGCAACAGAGCAATCTCGGGCTCGCGAGTCCAAAGCGAGTATTCGCTCTGCACTGCGGCGATCGGATGAACGGCATGCGCTTTGCGCAGAGTGGTTGCCGACACTTCCGACAATCCGATGGCCTTAACCAAACCGCGTTCCACCAGCTTTGCCAATGCGCCAACGCTGTCCTCGATCGGTACACGCTTATCCCAGCGATGCAGATAATACAAATCGATGACGTCGGCTTGCAGCCGTTGCAGACTTTCTTCACACGTGCGCAGAATCGTCTCGGGCCGACCGTCGATGACACGCTTGCCGTCCACGCCCGTCATACCGCACTTGCTCGCCAACACGATACACGAGCGATGCGGCTTAAGAACTTGCCCGACTAGCTTCTCATTAGCACCGAACCCATAAAGCGCGGCCGTATCGAAAAAGTTGACGCCCAGATCGATCGCTTTGAGCAGCACTTTCTCTGCCACTTCAAATGGCGGTGGCGAGGCATAGGCATGACTGAGATTCATGCAGCCGAACCCGACCGCACTGACGTTGAATGGACCGACGCGACGAGATTTCATGGGAACACATCATGAACGAGCATCCCTTGCTCGTCCACTTTGTAACAATCGAACCGAAACAATCGAGTTAGCCCTGCCTCGACAGCAATTGATCGACCTGATGAAGCACCCGCATGGCCGGTAACACCTGCGCCACGCTGCCGTTCGGTTCACGTTTTTCTTTGCTGGCGGCAAAGAACTCACGATCTTGCAACTCGATGCCATTCATCGACACATCGACTTTCGAAACATCGATCGCATTATTCTTGCCGTCGAGTAAATCGTCGTAGCGCGCGATGTACGTGCCGTTGTCGCAGATGTATCTGAAAAACGTCCCAAGCGGTCCGTCGTTGTTGAAAGACAGCGACAGTGTACAGATCGCTCCGGACGGCACTTTCATGATGATATTCATATCCATCGCAATGCCGAGTGTTGGATGAATCGGACCTTGCAACGCGTACACCTGATCGATCGTCTCACCGGTTTGATACTGAAATAGATCGACGGTGTGACAAGCGTGATGCCACAACAATTGGTCCGTCCAACTGCGTGGCTTGCCGAGCGCGTTAATATTGGAGCGGCGAAAAAAATACGTTTGCACATCCATCTGCTGAATTTTCAGCTCGCCTTTGACGATGCGCTTGCGCACGAACTGATGACTGGGATTAAAGCGCCGCGTCTGTCCCGACATTGCGACCACTCCAGTCTCTTTTTGTACGCGCGCGACTTCTTCGGAATCGGCAAGATTGTCGGCGTACGGAATCTCAATCATCACGTGCTTGCCGGCGCGCATCGCTTGAATCGCTTGTTGAGCATGCATCTGTGTCGGCGTCGCGAGCACAACTGCTTCAACACCCGGTTGTTTTAGACACTCGGTGTAGTCGGTTGACCAATGCGGAATCTTGTACTTCTCGGCGACTTCCTTCGTGCTATCGGCACTACCACCGGCAAGCGTGACGACTTCAACGCCCGGAATATTCGCCATCGCCTCGATATGCTTGATACCGAATGCGCCTTGACCCGCCATACACACTTTCATTTCACACCTCACCCACAAAGACCCAGTGTGTTGATGCGGCGCTTCGGCTAGCACTGATCGGAACCGTCGGCCGGTCGGACCGGGCCGCCGAGCCTACATGGACGTACTCGCGGCGTGTTCCGATCAGTGTTAGCCGGTGCGCCAACGCCTCAACCCACATTCTCCAACACCATATGTCCCACCGCCGTATTCGACGCCGGCACATGATAAAAACGATGCAGCACTCTCACATTTTCATTCAGCGCGCCGCGCATCACTAACCACATCACCAACTCGATGCCTTCCGATCCCGCTTCGCGCAGATATTCAAGATGCTTCATGCGCACCAACGAATGCGGATCGGGGCCGATCTTGTCGAGAAAGTTGTTGTCGAATGGTTGATTGATCAGGCCGGCGCGCGGCCCTTGCAATTGATGCGACATGCCGCCCGTACCCCACACCATCACGCGCAGATTCTCATCGTACGATTCAACCGCTTTGCGAATCGCGCGACCGAGATTGAAACAGCGATTGCCGGTGGGCGCCGGATACTGCACAACGTTGACGGCGAGCGGAATGACTTTACACGGCCACTCCTTCGGCTGACCGTACACAAGTGAGAGCGGCACGGTAAGTCCGTGATCGACCGTCATCTTGTTGACGATGGTGAGATCGAATTCATCGAGGATCACCGATTGCGCGATATGCGCGGCAAGCTCCGGGTGGCCGTGCACGATTGGAACAGGCCGTGGACCCCAGCCTTCGTCAGCCGGCGGAAACTCCGCCGCGCAACCTAATGCAAATGTCGGAATTAACTCCAGCGAAAATGCCGAGGCGTGATCGTTGTACACCAGCACCACAACGTCGGGCTTGGCTTGCTTGATCCACTCTTTGACAAACTCGTAGCCTTTGAACACCGGTTGCCAATACGGTTCATTGGTCTTGCCGTTGTCTATCGCTGCACCGATGGCAGGAACATGCGACGTTGTAATACCGCCGATGACCTTAGCCATGGGTTGCTCCTTTATGCGCCCACTCGGCTTTGCTGCGATTGCCTTCCGGCGAGCGCCCGCCTTTGAGCATCATGTCCGCGTAGTCTTGTTGTGTCATGCCGGTCATCATCGCGGCAACTTGCTGAAACGATTTACCGTCGCAAGAAAAAATCTTCGCGAGAAAATAAATATTACCGCCAAGCTCAATCATGCCATTCCAGTCGCGCTCCAAAACCTTCTGCTGCTGTGCATCGATCATGGGAAAGCGCTTTAGATACTCCGCTTCGTTCGCTTTGAATGCGGCGCGGTTGTCCGCGCTCATCAGCGACATGCAAAACATATTGAGGTGATAACCCTGCCGCGAGCGCTCGGCGTCGAACACCGTCGTGCCGGGAATATCGTCGTAGTCGTTCTTCTTCATCGTTACCTCGAAGAAGAGACAGTCGGCGGTGGACTGGAGGCTGTAACCAGAAAGGAATTTTCGTCTTCTGGCCTTGAGTCTACAGTCCACCGCCTACGGCCTCTCTTATCTCTCAAACTGATACAACCTGTTCGGATTCTCGACCAGCACCAATCGTCGCGTCCGCTCGTCCGGGATCATCAAAGGAATAAGGTCGACCAGATCGCCATCGTTCGGCATGTGCTTGGCAATGTTGGGATGCGGCCAATCGGTACCCCACAAAATTCGATCGGGTGCGGCGTCGATCAATGCTTGCGCAAACGGCACTGCTGAAGTAAACGGCGGACCTTCGCTCGCGATACGCTCCGACCCGCTAATTTTGATCCAACACTTGTCGTTGTTGCGAGCGAGCGCGAGCAATCGCTTGAATGGCTCTTGTTCCAATCCATCCTTGGTGGGCACACGCCCCATGTGATCGATGATGAACGCGACGGGCAAACTTTTAATCAATGCATCGTGCTCGACCAAGTCGCCCGCATCGAAATGCAAATCGATGTGCCAGCCCAACGGTTTGATGCGCGCCAACGTGCGACGAAATTCTCCCATATCCGGCATGCCGCCTAAGTGTTTCACGAAATTGAAACGTACGCCGCGAAAGCCGGCCTCGTGCAATCTCTGAAAATCCATTTCGGTAAACGTGTTGTCGGAATTCGCGACGCCACGATATTTGCCGCCGCTTTGCGCAATCGCAGCCACGATTACGGTGTTATCGCTGCCGTGACAACTCGCATTCACGAGGACGGCACGCTCAAGCCCAAGCGTTGCCTGTAACTCTTTGAACCGAGATAAAGGCGCGTCGGGCGGCGTGTAGGTTCGATCCGCGGCGTACTTATATCGATTGCCCGGCCCAAAGATATGACAATGCGCATCGCAGGCGTTTGCCGGTGGCCGATAGTGTGGCCTGCGCGTGTTGGAATCGGGAGCCTTACAAGTGGGAATCGCCGTCATAGCGTCGGTAAAAAAATTGAATTGGATTTGATTCGCTATCCTAACGATGCACCGCGCAAGACTCAATCTCCGTGCTTGCACGAATCCCTTGCTGAACTGGACGATGCCCGCAACCGACAGTGGCAACTTAATTAAACCAAGCCGACCTTCAGCACCAAAAGCACCAGTAATAAGGCGGCCGAAAGTAGGTAATCAAACGTCCAAAAATAATCACGCCAATCCAACTGGCGAGCGAAACGACTGCGATAATCTTTGCATGCAATGGAGCAGCGTCGCTGGGAGCCAAAGCCTTAACCGATTTGGCGGTGGTTGAGTAGAACACGATGACGTTGAGTCCCGCAATCGCCATGCAAACAAGCTTTAATTGAAACGATGGATTGTAGGCATACTGATCGGGCGCGCTGACAAAGAACATCGAACCGGTGATGATGTTGTTGATGTACGCCACTACGCCTAGCGGCACAAATCGATGCAGCGCTCCGATCGAAATGCCGCGTGCAAATCCCAGTAACCGTAAATCGAAAAGACCGACGGTGCCAAGCAGCATCGCCAACGCGAGATAGTGCAGCGACTCAATGAATGGCCAACCCCACTTCGTGTTCATGAAGTCGTAAATGCCGCTGCTCCTTGCGAACGATTCGATGTCGGCGATGCTCATTGGTACACCAACAACATCTTATTGGTATACGCCAAAAATTTACCGGCGGTGAGCCCGCCGATCCAGAGAAACAAACACACAATCGCGATGACTCTGGACCGAGTCGGCGGCGCAACGCTGTCAAGACACGCATCGACCGACACACGACGAACCAACGCGCGTGTAAGCAGCAAAGCCGTGGTGAGCACGGCAAGCTTGATATAGAAGAGCGGATTGGTGAGCGCCTTCGCTGGATAACTAATTACCAACAGAATGCCGGAAGCAATCGCAGCGATCAGCCCGTAACCGATGATCGGCATGAAGCGAGTCAGCGCCGGCAACGGCACTCGGGGTGCAATCCCGAGGAGTCTAAGATCCACCGCAATGCCGGTCCCGACTAAAAAACCCATGCCAATCGTGTGCACGATAAGAAACGCAAACAGCGCCCAATCGGATTCGCGCGTCCACGTGCTGAAGGCAGAGTCTTGTAGCCAGAGAAGAAATGCCATGGCGATACTTGCGATAAGCGGACAGTATTTCGGTGCGGCACTCTACAACATCGCCGCAAGTTGGCGTTCGAACGGCCGCGTGTTGTTTCTGCAACGCAGGCAGTAATTCAGTTCCCCGCGATCGTCATCTCGCTTAACAACACCGAACCGGTGCGAATGCCGCCACGCGTGTCGATGTCGTTACCGACAGCAACAATGCCGGCCAGCATCTCTTTCAAATTTCCGGCAATCGTGATTTCGTGAACGGGGTAAGCGATCTTGCCGTTCTCGATCCAATAACCGGCCGCACCGCGCGAGTAGTCACCTGTTACACCGTTCACGCCATGACCCATGAGCTCTGTGACCATCAAGCCGCGACCCATTCTTTGCATGAGCTCGGCAACGTCGACGCCGTCAGCTTGCACGAACAGGTTATGCACGCCGCCCGCATTGCCGGTGGTTTTAAGTCCGAGTTTCCGCGCCGAATATGTACTCAACACGTATCCGGTGAGGATACCGTCAGCAACGATTTCACGATCGCGCGTGGTGACACCTTCGCTATCGAACGGCGCACTGCCCAACGCTTTTTTGATATGCGGCCGCTCTTGCAGCGTGATCCACTTTGGCAACACTTGCGTTCCCGCCGCGTCCAACAAGAATGACGAACGTCGATACTGACTGCCGCCGCGAATCGCCGCGATCAAATGTCCGAACAATCCGCGCGCCAGATCGGGCACGAACAACACCGGCGCAGAACAAGTCGCGAGTTTGCTGGCGCCGAGTCTATCGAGCGAACGTTGCGCGGCGCGGCGACCGATGGCGACGCCCTCTTCCAACTCACGCCAATCGCGCACCGAGCTGTACCAATAGTCGCGCTGCATGTCCTCGTCTTGCTGCGCGATCACTGCGCAGCTCAGGCTATGCATGGTGCTTTCGTACCCGCCTAAAAATCCCAGCGAGTTACCGTACACGCGCAGTCCACGATGACTTGATAGCGAAGCGCCTTCCGAATTGGTCACGCGTTTGTCGACCGCCAATGCTGCTGCTTCGCACGCGACGGCGAGATCGCGCGCTTGCTCGGGTTCGACAGCCCACGGATGGCACAGGTCGAGATCGGGGATATTCGTGGCAATGGTGTCGGGATCGGGTAATCCCGCACAGGGATCTTCGGCCGTAAAACCCGCGATGCTCACCGCTTTCGCGACGGATTCGCGAATCGCGCGCTCGCTTAAATCGGCAGTGCTCGACGAACCCTTGCGTTTGCCGCGATACACTGTAACGCCCATGCCGCGATCGCGTTGATATTCGAGTGTTTCAACCTCGCCTAAACGAGCTGTGACCGATAAGCCGATGTCAACACTAACGCCGACTTCCGCCTCGGTCGCACCGGCACGCTGCGCTTCCGACAGCGCGAATTGCACCAACGCATCCAGCTCCGGGCGAGTCAAGGTCTTGGCAACGACTTCGGTTTTTTGCATGAGAAAATCCCAAAACAGCGGGATGGAAATTCTACACGCCTATCGCCACGGATGGTTCTCTCTTGCGCCACGCCAAGCGCACCGCTCGCTGAACTCACCGTCGCGAAACGGACTGTCGATCATTGGCAATCGGCGATGACTACCGGCGACGTAGGAGTAGCCAAATCGACGCTTACCGAGGCATGATGCTCGGATGACCGACCAGAATGAACGCGCAGACGAGGACGAAGACTCAGGCCCGAGCAAAAGTCTGCGCAAACGCCAAAGCCACGAACTACAAGCGCTCGGCGAAGAACTGATCGACTTGCCGCAAGCAGATCTCGATGCGCTGCCCTTGCCGGAGGTACTGCGAGACGCCGTCATGCTCGCACGTCGCATCACGGCGCACGGCGGTCTCGTTCGACAAAAACAATTCATCGGCAAGTTGATGCGTAAGATCGACGCGGAACCGATTCGCAGCGCATTGAATGCGCGTCGCGAGGACGAACGCAATGCCGCCCGCCAATTTCACGCGATCGAACGCTGGCGCGCCCGTTTGATCGAAGAAGACGATGCGCTGGATAATTTCGTCCGCGTGTACACCACCGCCGATCGTCCTGCGCTGAGTCGATTGATTGCTCAAGCGCGCCACGAGCGCGACAGCAAGCGCCCGCCCAAAGCCGCGCGGGAAATATTTGCGGCGGTGGACGCGCTAATCAAATCTAGGGAATGATGCGCTCTCGTTCCGTCGCTTCTATAATGTAACGTTTCAACTTTCACTTTACGCTCGATCTAATTTTTTTCTGGAGATTCTCATGACTACCTCTTTGTACGATGTCACTGTTCCCGCATTTAATTTGGCGCTCGCGAATCTATCGACACAAATCGACAAGGCAACCGCTTTCGCCGAGCAACGCAAATTCGACAGCAAATTGCTGGCGGATGCGCGCTTGGTCGCCGACATGCTGCCCTTCGCACGACAGGTGCAAATCGTGTGCGACAACGCTAAAGGCACGATCGCACGTTTGGTCGGCATCGAACCGCCCAAGCACGAAGACACCGAAACGACCATGGCCGAATTAAAAGCGCGCATCGGCAAAACGCTGGATTTCATCGGTACGATAAAGCGCGAGCAATTCGCCGGCGCAGAGGCGCGCGAAGTTGTTTTGAAATTTCCGCACGTCACATTGAAGTTTAACGGCCTTGACTACCTCACCAAGTACGCATTGCCGAATTTCTATTTCCACGTCACCACCGCGTACAACGTATTACGAACCAGCGGCGTTCAACTCGGGAAGCGCGACTTTTTGGGTGCAATTCAGTAACAGATTTCGCTACCGAGCAATTCCGCAAGGTCAGTGGTGTGCACCCAACGAAACGAGCGTTGCTTCCGATTGCGCATCGAGCCGACGATTTCCGTCGACTCGATGTGCAAGCCTATCAATCGTAGGATATCGCGCGTTGCAGTTATTTGACTTGCAGCCAGTCCGCCACCGCGATGCTGCGTTGCGCATCGCGCAATGCGGTGGACCAGCGGTCGCGAATCATCGCGAAGTACGGATCTTGATCGGCGATGCGGTGTACTTCGAAGGCGTCGATCGTGTCGTTTTGATAGACAAGCAAATCGAGCGGCAAGCCGACGCTCAAATTAGAGCGCAATGTCGAATCCATCGAAATCAATGCGAGCTTGACGCCATCGCTCAGTGAAGTAGCGCTGGTCACCGAGCGATCGAGAATGGGCTTGCCGTATTTGTGTTCGCCGATTTGCAAGAACGGCGTATCGCGAGTCGCCTCGATAAAATTTCCTGCCGCATAAATATGAAACAACCGCATGGTGCGGCCCGCCAATTGTCCGCCCATTAAGATCGACACATCGAAAGTCACGCCGGTGTCTTTCATTGCCTCGGCATGATTTCGATGCACCTCTCGCACGGCCTTGCCGACCAACGCGGCCGCGTGAATCATGCTCGTGACACTGAAGATCGTTTCCAGCTCGCCACTCTCCGAGTCGGGAATCCCATCCTGGATGAGATTCATCACCGCCTGCGAGATTGCCAAGTTACCGGCTGTCATGGTGGCGATCATGCGATCGCCGGGCCGATGAGAGTGCTGTAATTTCGCAAACGTCGAAATGTTATCCATTCCCGCGTTGGTGCGCGTCTCGGCCAGCATCACCAAGCCTTGATCTAGAAACAGACCAAAAGGCGAGCAGTGTTATCGACGCGCTCCAATCCCGCGGTGGTGCGTTTGTAGCAAATATCTTTGCTCACCACCAAGTCGGTGCCTTCGACAAGTTCGATGCCCATTTCATCGGCGAGAAAGGCGTGTTCGTAGTAGGCGCTGATGGATATACCAGGCGTTAGCAACACGATTGTCGGTTCGCCGGGACAATTCAGTGGCGCGAGGGAATGCAGCGTGGCGAGCAGTTCATCGGGATAATGCGCCACCGGCGCCACCAAATTTCGACGGAATAGATCGGGAAACAATCGTTGCATGACTTCACGATTTTCGACCATGTACGACGCGCCCGACGGCGTGCGACAGTTATCCTCCAACACGTAGTCGTCGTCGGGCCCGGTACGCATCATGTCGATACCGGCAATGTGCGAATACATTTGTCCGGGCAAGTCCAAGCCCGCCATTTCAGGCCGAACCTCGCTGTTATGCAGAATCAACTTTTCTGGGACGCAACCGGCGCGAATGATTTCGCGCTCATGATAAACATCGTGGATGAACGCATTCAGTGCGCGAGCCCGTTGCTCCAAGCCGCGCCGCATACACAATAGTTACGCGTAATGTTCGTTGTAGTACCGACTCAGTCAATAAGCAGTGAATGCCAAATAGCGCCCCGCCAACCGTTGCAACCGCTTGGTTCAA
>JAYTQU010000360.1:0-4860 GCA_043746555.1 Pseudomonadota bacterium
CCGCTCGACACCGCACTTACCGCGGCCAGCGACGTGTAGTCGCCGTGAGCGCCGACACTCGGGAAGGTCACAACTTGCGCAATCGACAACTGATCTTGGCGAGCGCGCGCCACGTGTTCTTCGTTAAACGGCTGCTGCGATTCGATGCGTATATCGGCGGCCAACACTTCGCCGGCTTGTTGCTCCACACCGAGCGCAATGCGATTCGTGAAAAAAGCAATCGCCGTCAGCGCCGCGACGGCCACTAACAAGGCGAGCGCCATCACGGCTTGTTCGCCGGATTTCCAGTCGCGCGTGAAATTTACAAAAGCGAATCGCAAAGTGTTCATGATTGCGACGCCACGATTTTTCCGGCATCCAATCGAATCACGCGTTCGCACCGTTGCGCAATTGCAGTGTCATGCGTCACGAGCACCAAAGTCGCGTGCGTGGCGCGATTTAAGTCGAACAACAATTGAATGATGCGTTCGCCGGTGGCCGCGTCGAGATTGCCCGTGGGTTCATCGGCAAACAGAATTGCCGGTTTGGTCACGAACGCGCGCGCGATCGCCACACGCTGTTGCTCGCCGCCGGACAACTGTCTGGGATAATGTCCCGCGCGCGGCGCGAGGCCCACTTTTTCGAGCACATCGAGCGCCGCCTGTCGTGCGTGACGTTCGCCCGCCAATTCCAGCGGCAGCATGACGTTTTCGAGCGCAGTCAGCGATGGCACCAGATGAAAACTTTGGAAGACAAAACCTACATGCTGCGCTCGAACGCGAGCGCGTCCATCCTCATCCAATGCAGTGATCTCGACATTGTTGACCCACACCTTGCCGCTGCTAGGCTCATCCAATCCCGCAAGCAACGCGAGCAATGTCGATTTTCCCGCGCCCGACGCGCCGATAATCGCTGCGGTTTGCCCAGCCGGAATAGCGAGCGTGACATGATCTAAGATGGTCAACCGCCCCTCGGGACTGGTAACCTCCTTGGTAAGCGCTTCGGCCTTCAACACATCCTTTATTACATCGACGGTAGCTGAATTCATGCGCGTAAAGTGGTGGTTGATTGCGTTCGTTGTGGGGCTATTAGGAATAGACGCCGCATTCGCGACCAAAGTTGCAACGCCAAAAACGGTTATCCCGGTTATTTTAGTCGTGGGCGATAGCTTGAGTGCCGGCTACGGTATCGACATCAATCAAGGTTGGGTGACGCTCTTGGAGAAACGCCTCAATCGACAAGGTTACGGGTACCGCGTCGTCAATGCCAGCGTCAGTGGCGAAACCAGTGGCGGCGCGCGCAGTCGCTTAACAAAACTACTGGAACTGCATCGTCCAACGATCATGATTCTGGAAATCGGCGCGAATGACGGTCTGCGCGGATTACCCGTTAAACAAACGCAAGAGAACATCGAGGCCATCGTTGCGGAAGCCAAATCCGCCGGTGCGCGCGTGTTGCTCGTGGGCATGCAAATGCCGCCGAACTATGGAGCCCGATATACGGAGGAATTCGCGGCGATATTTCCGAACGTGGCTCGCGAGCAAGGTCAGTCGTTGTTGCCATTCTTATTGGATGGCGTGGCGTTGGATATGAAACTTGTCCAAGCCGACGGCCTGCATCCGACGGCAGCGGCGCAGCCGCGTTTATTGGATAATGTGTGGCAAACTCTCAAGCCAATGTTAAAGAAGAAGTGACTATATTGAGCAAAGTCTGAAGCGAGCGGCGGAAATAATGCTTCTGCTCTGAGCGCCGCGCCTCAAGCAACAACTTTGATAGGGGGTACTTTGGAAAAAGTTTGGCTAAAACAATATCCGCCCGGCGTTCCGGCCACGATCAATCCGGACGAGTATTCGTCGCTCGCACAAATGATCGAAGAGAGTTTGACGCGTTATGCCGACCAGCCCGCGTATCACTCGATGGGAACGACGATTACGTTTTCAGATTTAGATCGGCGCTCCCGGCATTTCGCGGCATGGCTGCAAACTATTGCGCGGCTCGCTCAAGGCGATCGCGTTGCGCTGATGATGCCCAATTGCTTGCAATATCCCATCGCTCTTCTCGGCATTCTGCGTGCAGGGATGACTGCGGTAAATGTAAATCCGCTTTATACGCCGCGCGAGCTGCAACATCAGTTGCATGACTCCGGCGCGAAGGCCATCGTTATTTTGGAAAATTTCGCGCACGTGTTGCAGCAGGTGCGCGATGCGACACAGATCGAGCACAGCGTCGTTACCGGCGTCGGCGATATGTTGAACTTTCCAAAATCCATTGCCGCAAATTTCTTGGTTCGTCATATACGCAAGCAAGTGCCCGCCTATGATTTACCCGACGCGGTTACTTTCAGACAAGTTTTGCGGGCAGGAAAATTTCTGCCGTTTTCGCCTGCGGCGGTCACGCTCGACGATATTGCTTTTCTGCAGTACACCGGCGGCACCACCGGAGTGGCGAAGGGCGCGGTACTGACTCATCGCAATATGGTTGCAAATGTATTGCAATCGACCGCATGGCTCGGTGCGCGAATAAAAGTCGGCGAGACGATCGCCATCACCGCATTGCCGCTCTATCACATCTTTTCGCTCACGGCGAATTGTCTGTCATTCCTGCGCGTGGGCGCATTCAATGTATTGATCGTCAATTTGCGCGACTTTCCGGATCTCGTCAACACGATGCGCCAGTTTCGCTTCACGTGCTTCAGCGGCGTGAATACTCTATTCAATGCCTTGTTAAATACGCCAGGGTTTGATCGCTTGAATTTCAGCGGACTCAATATCTCGCTCGGCGGAGGCATGGCAGTGCAAAGAGCGGTCGCCGAACAATGGCGGAAAGTGACGGGAAATGTTTTGACCCAAGCGTGGGGCCTTACCGAAACCTCGCCCGGCGTGTGCATCAATCCTTTCGATCTACAAGAATTTAACGGCTCGGTTGGGCTCCCGCTTTCTTCCACCGAAGTCAGCGCGCGCGACGATGCCGGCCAAGATCTCGGACTCAACCAAGCCGGCGAAATTTGTGTGCGCGGACCGCAAGTGATGCGCGGCTATTGGAATCGTCCCGACGAAACCGCAAAAGTCATGTTACCCGATGGTTGGTTACGCACCGGCGACATCGGCTACCTCGATGACAAAGGATTCGTGTTCTTGCAAGATCGCAAGAAGGACATGATCCTCGTATCGGGGTTCAACGTTTATCCCAACGAAGTGGAAGACGTCGTCGCAACTCTCCCCGGCGTTCTCGAAGTCGCCGCCGTCGCACAAACCGACGAGCGATCAGGCGAAGTCGTCGCGATTTTTGTCGTGCGAAAAGATCCTACGCTCACCGCGGAACAAATCATCGAACACTGCCGCAAAGATCTCACCGGTTACAAAATCCCCAGACACGTGTACTTCAAAAACGAATTGCCGAAAACCAATGTCGGCAAGATTTTGCGGCGGGCGCTGCGGGATGAGTTGAATCCGAAATGATCAACCTTTCCCCTTTTTCAGTACCCCGAAGTCCGAAGATGCCGGGCTTTCATTCTTGCGCGAACTTCGGTACCGGGATTAGGATATCCGGTGTATTGATAGTTCCTCCGACCTCGCTAACAGCTCACTGAGCGACGCAGGTTCACGCTTCAATAGCGCAGCAATCTCTCGCAAGTTCGCCACTCGTAAATCGAGCGCTTGCCGTGCAATTTCGACTTGGATCGCTGTCAGGCATCGTTGGCGCGATGCGCTACAGACCAGTGCGGACGATATACCTCGTTCGCAACAAATGCGCTCAGCGAGTCGCAGCAACGTTTCACTCCCTTTTGGCTTGAATGGCGTTACGGACAATGAAGCCAGAAATCGATCCGTGCCGAGCACTCGAGCATCCTGCGGATGAGCATCATCATGCAGCCGATCCTCCGACGCAAACAGCTCTTGCCCGATGAGGGTATGGTAGTGACGTCGCGCGCTGTCGACGGTCGATCCCAACAATCCCAATCCGAAATCGGTCGTCAGCCAAGGAATCGCTGTCGCGCCGGTATAGGCGGGGTGACTGCTCCATCACCGGCCACACTAAATACCGTGCCGCCAGAGGCAACGGTTTTTTATCGATTTCATCCGCTGTATAGCCGCAGTTTTTCGACCGTACAACGATCCGGCGGTCTTTCGGGTCGGATTACGCTGCGAATAGCAGCCGATAAAACTCTCTCCGTTCCACAGTGGATGCTGAATGCAGAAGCGCAGCAGTTGTCCGTTATTGATGCCGCGTGTGTTCCTAGTGCCGTACTGCTGAGTGTCGTTGCGTTACTCGACGCAGCTTGGTTTGCTGCCGTGCGTGTTCACAACACACCGGAGCCAGATCATGCAGCAGCAACCCCTCTTGCTCGATGATGTTCAAGACACTCGTTTCTCGCAGTTCACTTCGAGCGTTCAGCAAGTCACCCTTGAGTTGATGGCCGCGCTCATCCTCCACGTCTATGTCATTTCGGAGAAAGCAGATCATGATCAATCAACTGATCGGTAATAAACTTCAACCCGTGCATTTGGAGCGCGCGGCAATGGTGTATCTACGGCAGTCGTCGTTGTCCCAAGTCAAACACAATGTGGAAAGTCAGCGTTTGCAGTACGCGCTCGCGCAGCGCGCCAAGGACTTGGGATTTCTTCGCGTGGAGGTGATCGATTGCGATCTGGGTGTGAGCGCGGCCGTTGGCTCGCAGCGTCCTGGGTTTAAGCAATTGCTGGCGGCGGTTGCCATGGGCGATGAAGAAACTATTTACGATCCCAGTAACTTCGACGATCAACTAGTGCTCGGCATCAAAGGCACGTTGAGCGTGGCGGAGCTGAACGTGCTGAAGCTACATTTCGGGCCTTGTGATTATGGCGATAGGGGCCGCCGTTTCTTTTTGGCTTTACGTGCACT
>JAYTQU010000361.1:0-7162 GCA_043746555.1 Pseudomonadota bacterium
GCACCACGAGCAGTCGCTCGACCTGTTGCTCGCGAAGTGATTGTAGAGCGTCGGCGATCGAAGGTTGTCCATACGTCATCGCCAGCGCGACGCGCACTCGATCGCCATAAACGCCTTCCAACTGCGTTCGCAACGCGTTGGTCAGCGCAGTCGACTGCACCAGCAACGGCGAACCTTCCGTTGTCCAGATTTGCGCATACGCATGCGCGCTTTTCTTTGGGCGTGTTCGCAGCACGATGCCATGCAGCACCGGCCACCAGAGGATGCGCGGAAGTTCAACGACGCGCTTGTCCGCCAAAAACTTCGCAAGAAATCGACGCACTGCCGATGGCGTGGGCGCATCGGGTGTGCCGAGATTGACGAGTAGTACGCCGAGGCGTGAATCGCTCATTTGCAAATGATGCCAAGAAAACTCTGCGCAGCTTACCAGTAGCGTGGCCCGGTTGTGGACCAGTAGAGTGGCAACCTCACGAGGGTATTGCGCGCGCGGCAGCGCTTAAAAGAGTAGGACCAACGCGGAAGCGACGCGCGTATGCAGGGACGCTGTCTTTTTTCTCTATCGTTCAACGATGGCGGTGACGCCCATTCCGCCGGCGGTGCAAACCGAAATCAAACCGCGTTTGCCGCCGCTTTCCGCCATCGTCTTTGCTAGCGTGGCCAAAATCCGCGCACCCGTTGCGGCAAAGGGATGACCGAGCGCGACGCTGCTGCCCTTCACGTTTAACTTGGCGCGATCGATCGAACCCAGCGGTGCGCTCAATCCCAACCGTTCGCGACAGTATTCGCGCGATTCCCACGCCTTGAGCGTACACAAAACCTGCGCAGCGAAAGCTTCGTGGATCTCGTAGTTGTCGAAGTCCTGTAAGCGAACTTGCGCATCCGTCAGCATCCGCGCGACGGCATACACCGGCGCCATTAACAATCCTTCCTTGTCGACGAAATCCACTGCGGCAATTTTTCCGTAGGTGAGATACGCAAGTATTGGAAGCTTGCGTTCGCGCGCCCATTCTTCAGACGCTAACAATACTGCCGCGGCGCCATCGGTCATCGGTGTCGAATTGCCGGCAGTTAATGTACCCGCGCTGCTTTTGTCGAACGCCGGTTTGAGCTTGGCGAGCTTTTCCATGCTGGTGTCGCGACGCAAATTGTTGTCGATCTTGAGGCCTTGATACTCAACCACTAAGTCCTTATAAAAACCCGCATCGTAAGCCGCCGCCGCCCTTTGATGACTCTCGTAAGCAAGTTGATCTTGTGCCTGGCGTGAGATCTGCCACTGCGTCACCATTTGTTCGCAGCTTTGACCCATCGATAAACCCGTGCGCGGCTCGACCACGCCTGGTAGTGAAGGTTTAAAATCCCTGGGACGCAATCCAAACCAAGGCTTGATGCGCTCGCTCAAAGATTTGCCGCGCGCGCTGCGCAGCAGAAGCTTGCGATACGAATCGGGATAGACCACCGGCACGTCGCTCGCCGAATCCACGCCGCACGCGATGCCCGAATCAATTTGCCCCAGCGCGATTTTCGAACCGATCAAGATCGCGGCTTCCAAGCTCGTGCCGCACGCGCGCTGAATATCGAGCCCCGGTGTTTCCGGCGCAAGACCGCTGCCCAACACCGATTCGCGCACCAGATTGAAGTCTTTCGATTGTTTGAGAACGGCACCGCCGATGACATCGCCGAGACGTTCGCCTTGCAAGCCAAAACGATTCACAACACCTATAAGCGACGCGGTGAGCATGTCCTGTTCGCTGCACTCCGCATAAGCGCCCATCGAGCGCGCGAAGGGGATGCGGGAGCCGCCAACAATTGCAACGCGATAAACCGAAGTACCGACCAGCATGAGACCTCCTAAGAAATAATGCGCTACGCAACTATCGAGAAACCCTTGCTCTATTTACGGCCTGAAGCGAAGGTAAGCGCTGAACAAGCCCGAAGTCCGCTATCCTCTCAGGATGGCATCGCACGCAGGACCACGGTTTGCGAAGCTGACAACCTTATCGTTGCTACGTAATCAGCGGATACCGACATTCTACTGCTTGGCCCGCCCAGTCTTCCCCTCAAAATCTCTCATATGAACGGTTTTTTCTTGACGATTGCGATTGGATGCGCTCCGCGCGAAGATTGCACGCTGGCTACAGTCGGAACAACACCGAGTAAATCATGAAGCACATCGCGCTATTAATTATTGCGTTCGCATTGACCGCGTGTGGGTCGTCCGAAAAGGCGCCGACAACCAGCAACGCCGCGACAGCGACGGAATCCGAAGCGACGAAACTCGACAAATTGGTGGACGACTATTTCGAGCACACGTTGGAACTCAATCCCGTGTTTGCAACTTCGATCGGCGACCTGCGTTACAACGATCGTTTTCCCAACAACATCGGTACGCGCTGGTTAGCTGATTCGCTGGCGGTCGAGCAAGCGTATTTGACTCGCGTCAATGAATTGGACGCTCGCAAACTCGACGAAGCCGCACGGTTAACGCTCGACATCTTCAAGTACAACCGCCAGCTCAATATCGACGGCGCACAATTTCGCGATGATTTACTGCCGGTCAATCAGTTCGACTCTATACCGGTCGAATTTGGCCAACTGGGTTCGGGACAAAGCGTGCAACCGTTCAACTCGGTTAAGGAGTACGAGGATTTTCTCAAGCGCATCGATGGATTCGCTGTATGGGTGGATCAGGCTATTGTCAACATGAAGATCGGCGTCGATCAAGGCATCGTACAACCGCGCGTGATAGTCGAAAAAGTACTGCCGCAGTTGGCGAGCTTTCTCGTCGACGATCCGGCAAAAAGCTTGCTCCATAAGCCCATCGAGAAATTTCCAGAGAATATCTCCACCGCCGATCGCGCGCGCTTGACCAAGCTATATGAAAAAGCCATTCGCGATGTGGCGATTCCCGCATACAAGCGACTGTACGACTACATGAAGAACGAATACTTGCCCAAAGCACGTACCACCGTTGGCCTGGGCGCGCTTCCACTCGGCGACAAATGGTATGCGTATCTTGCGCGTCGCGGCACCACCACCGATCTCACGCCCGCACAGATTCACGACATCGGCCTGAAAGAAATGGCGCGCATTCACGCCGAAATGGAACGCGTGAAAAATCAGATCGGATTCAAGGGCGACTTGAAAGAGTTCATGAAGCAACTGCGCACCGACCCGCAGTTCGTTAGTAAATCGCCTCAGGAATTGATCGAGGGCTATAACGCACTCAAAGAAAAAGTCACTGCGGCGTTGCCGAAACTTTTCCAAATGCAACCCAAAATGCCGTTCGAAGTGCGGGCAGTAGAAACGTATCGCGAACAATCGGCCGCCGCCGCCTCTTATCAACCGGGTCTTCCCGATGGCAGTCGGCCTGGTGTGTTTTACGCTAACACCTACGATCTACCTGCGCGCCCGCGCTACCTGATGGAGACGGTATTCCTGCACGAGGCGTTGCCGGGCCATCACATGCAAATCGCGTTGCAATTCGAGCTGCAAGACTTGCCGCGCTTTCGACGCTTCGGCGGCGATACGGCATACGTTGAAGGGTGGGGCTTGTACGCGGAATCCTTGGGCAAGGAACTTGGAATGTATCAAGACCCTTACCAGTATTTCGGTTCGCTCACCGCCGAAGCTTGGCGCGCCGCGCGGTTGGTTGTCGATACCGGTATGCATGCGAAAGGCTGGACTCGTGAACAAGCCATCGACTACCTGCGCGACAACACCGCGATCGGCGAATCCGACATCGTTGCCGAAGTCGAGCGTTATATCGCTATTCCCGGGCAAGCATTGGCGTATAAGATCGGACAGCTCAAAATACGCGAGCTACGCAATCGCGCCGAACAGAAACTGGGACCGAAATTCAACATCCGGGAATTCCATACACAGATTTTGAAAGATGGCTCGATGCCGCTGGCCGTACTCGACGCAAAGATCGATCGTTGGATTGCGAGCAAGAAATAGACACGGGTAATTTTCGAGAGCGACTATGAAATGACGGCAATAGTTCTTTACGGCAAACCGCCGGCGACGCAGATAGAAAAAGAACTTGTCGTACGGGTTGAGCGAATCAAATCGAAACCGAAGGGCTTTACGCCGATTCTCGCAACGATTCTGGTTGGTGACGATCCCGCATCTGCCACGTACGTCCGGATGAAACAGAACGCCTGTCCTCGAGTCGGAATGGAGTCGCGGCATATTGCGTTGCCCCAGTCGACGACGACAGAGCAACTCTTGACGGAGATCGATCGCCTGAACGCCGATCCGCGCGTACAAGGCATTTTGTTGCAGCATCCGGTGCCGAAACAAATCGACGAACGTCGCTGCTTCGATCGCATCGCTATTGCAAAAGATGTCGATGGCGTGACGGCGTGCGGATTCGGCGCGATGGCCATGGGCGAACTCGCTTACGGTTCGGCAACGCCCGCCGGCATCATGCGACTGTTACATCACTACCACATCGACGTCGCCGGCAAACACGCTGTTGTGATCGGCCGAAGCCCAATCCTCGGCAAACCGATTGCCATGATGCTACTCAACGCCAACGCTACCGTGACGATTTGCCATTCGAAAACACGAGGTTTAGCTGATCTGGTGCGAATCGCCGATGTCGTTGTCGGCTGCGTCGGCAAGCCGGAGTTCATCAAAGGCACGTGGATCAAGCGGGGTGCGGTAGTGATCGATGCAGGCTATCACCCGGGCCGAATCGGCGATATTGAGTTGTCGGCCGCGATCGACAAATGCGCCGCATACACGCCCGTCCCGGGCGGCGTTGGCCCCATGACCATTACAACGCTGATGGAACAAACGGTGCAAGCGGCGGAAAAGATAGTCGGTTGCTGAGACGACGCAAATCGCTTTCGTATTCCAACAGCTTACCCAATGTCTGGAGTGATCGGCTTCCGACGACTGCTCGTAGCAGACATTCAACATCAAAGACGAGCCTAGGTAATCGCCGAATAGGCAACTGCTCCGACTCATGCAAAATTGCACGGCGCGATTGCGTACCTCGATGCGGGTTTTTTCCCCGTTCCTTTTTCTATGAGTGAGTCGGGATTCTTTTTTGGCATTCGATCGTACCTAAATTGACGAACCGTCATCGACGAAAGTTGCTAATATTGCTTGGTAGTTGCGCAGATATTGAAGTACTGATGTCTGCTATGTGCCGCCCTTGTCGCAGCGTGCAAGCAATGATCGTGCGGCATCGAGAATTTGCGGCACGTGATTGGTGGCTACGTCCCAAAGAATTTCCGAATCCAACGAAAAATATCTGTGTGCGATAAGATCGCGAAGTCGTGCGGGCCCGGTCCAGTCCACATCGGGAAGCATTGCGCGCGCGACATCAGGCAATTGCTTTGCAGCCTCGCCGATGACTTGCAAATTGAATAGCACTGCGTCGAAAGTCGCCTCATCCGCGACGAACTCGGCGAAAGAGCGTCTGCCGATCAAGCGCTGAATTTTTTCACTGCTTGAGACGATATCGTCTGCGTACAGCAGCCAATCACGCGACACGAACCAGGTCCTTTTCGATGTGTGGTCGCGCGCGCGGTTTGAGCCCACTATTGGTGAGTAGGTCAACTTTACGGCCGAGCAGTCTTTCCAGATACGCAAGTAACCCAATGTATCTATCGAATGTCGGTGGCGGATTGAACTCTACCAAGATGTCAACGTCGCTATCGTCACGCGCCTCGTCTCTCGCCGTGGATCCAAAAAGCGACAAATGTCGAACGCCAAACTGACGCATGATATCGGCGCAGCGCGCGTCGAGAATTGAAATTGCTTGTCGCCGTTTCATACGAGTAAGACTCTATACGATGCGGCGTCGCAGGAAAAGGACAACAGGGCTACATGTTGTATTCGGGTTGTTTTCGATACCGGACACGAAGAAAGTAGTGCCGACAAAGTATCAGGGCTGATAGCGCGGATTTTTACCCAGACGAAGTAGCTAACGGTCGGCTAACTGGCGGACTTTACGCCCACTGCGACGCCATCGCCGTAATCTGCGGTTCCTCCTCGCGTTCTCCAAAACTCTCCGTGGTGTAGCGATGGACTTTGATTTCCGATGACCAAGAATCGCCCGGCCAGCCGGCTTTTTCCTTCAGGTGACGAACGAACTCGCGACGATCAAAAATATGTTCCCAGACTTCGGGTAGAAACGTGGCGCGTTCTTGGTCGCGTTCGAGGACCAAGCCGTCGATGTTGGGACGGAGAACGTCCAACAGTTCTTGTTCGGTCAGAATATCAAGCGGTTCGAGCTGACTGAGTACGGAAATATGGATGTGAACATCCGGCCACTCTGCCGTTTCCAGCGGCGGAAAGCGGGGATCGGAGAAGGCCGACGCCCAAGCGTTGCGCCAGACGTCTTCCCCGAGCGAACGATCAGCGGCTAAGTTTCCGCAACAGCCGCGCAGTTGTTTGTCGATTCGCAGCGTGATGAAACTTCCCCGTGTTGCCAAAAGTGGTTGCGACAATCCCGCCGGTGGCATCGCAGTCCATCGTAGGGCGGCGAGGCCCGCATCGATGGATTGGCGCGCCAGCGTCAACAATGTCCGGCGATCAATGTCGTTGAGGTTCATGGATAGCAAATGCTCCGTAGCCGACGACACGGCTAACATCGCCTGTGGTATCGCCGGAGTTTAGTCGCGCAATTTCAGTTACCTCGAAGCCGCGTTGCCGAGCGACGATCAGCACACCGTTAATACCGGCAGCGCCGCATGCCTGTTGATGGGTGATGTCGGACTGCCGATTGACGATGGCCGTTGCCGTCGCCGAGTCAATTTGTCGCGCGGATTCGTAAGGCAAATAGTGACTGAGATCGGAGCTGGCCAGCACCAGCGTTTCAGCGCCGCCCCAAAGGTCGCTCAATACAGCGGCAACATGTGTGGCAGTGGTGGACCCGATTACCAACGGTAGCAGCGTAAACTCCTCCAGCACCGTTTGTAGAAAGGGCAATTGCACTTCCAGACAATGTTCCAACTCGTGGGGCGCATCCGATGCCAACACATCGCCGCGCAGCAACAGTTGGTTGCGCCCCTGTTCGTCGATGGGAATATCGCCCAATGGCGTGGCAAACGACTGCGTCTGTGGCAGCGCTATCCCGTGCAAAAACACTCGATGGCTGGGTCCTATCAACACGACGCGTTTGATCATGTCTCGCAGGGGCTCGATC
>JAYTQU010000362.1:0-5304 GCA_043746555.1 Pseudomonadota bacterium
GGAACCGACGTAAATCCGTCCATGGAGTCTCGGCGCTGGCTCTTGCCAGCGACGTTCCCAAAAGAGAACCTTGCGTCAACAGTCTGCGCAGCGATTACCGTCGGGTCTTCGCGGTGTCAAAGTACCGAGCCAGCGCTTGTTCGGCACCTCGCTTCCGATCTCATTTTCGAAACGTCGCCAGCAGGGAGCTGGCGTCGAGACTACGGGGATGTATTCACGTCGGTTTCGAAAATGAGATCGGAAGCGATGCGCAAGTAGT
Organism: Pseudomonadota bacterium; assembly: GCA_043746555.1. Lineage (GTDB taxonomy): Bacteria > Pseudomonadota > Gammaproteobacteria > Steroidobacterales > Steroidobacteraceae > CAZQYC01. Next base: position 260 of record JAYTQU010000362.1, read on the forward strand.
GCTGGCTGGGCTCGCGAGAGTGAAATGACCGCCGCCTATCAAAAAAATCTCGTTTGCTTTGAGCCGCTCGGAATGGAGCGTTCGTGGGAATTGGAAACTTATCGCAAGATCGGTGGGTACGACGCGTGGGAGAAAATTCTCCGCGAAAAGATTCCACCAACGCAAATCATTGACGAAGTAAAAGCATCTGGATTGCGCGGTCGCGGCGGCGCGGGATTTCCCACCGGCATGAAGTGGAGCTTCATGTTAAATTCCTCCGGACAGAAATATGCCGTGTGCAATTCCGATGAAAGCGAGCCGGGAACGTGTCACGATCGCGATATTTTGCGGTACAACCCGCATGCGCTCATCGAAGGCATGGCGATTGGCGGTTACGCGATGGGCGCGACCGTGGGATACAACTATATTCGCGGCGAATTCCTAGACGAACCTGTGCCGCGCTTTGAAGCGGCGCTGAAAGAAGCGTACGGAGCCGGATTGCTCGGCAAGAATGTTCAGGGCGCTGGTGTGGATTTCGATTTGCATGCTTTCGTTGGAGCGGGCGCGTATATCTGCGGCGAAGAAACCGCATTGCTCGAATCGCTGGAAGGTAAACAAGGCCGACCGCGTTTCAAGCCGCCGTTCCCCGCGAATTTTGGTTTATATGGTCGACCCACGACGATCAACAACACGCAAAGTTATGCATCTGTCCCGACCATTCTGCGCAAAGGTGCGAAGTGGTTTGTCGATTTGGGCGTGCCGAATTCCGCGGGTACGATGATCTTTTCGGTGTCGGGCCATGTGAACAAGCCGCTCAACATCGAATTGCCGCTTGGCATTCCCTTCAAAGATTTGTTGGAGATCGCCGGAGGAATGCGCGGCGGTCGCAAGCTCAAAGCCGTTATTCCCGGTGGCGTATCGGTGCCGGTCGTGCCTGCCGAGACGATGATGCAAGCGACCATGGATTACGACGGCCTACGCAAAGCTGGTTCTTCGCTTGGCACCGGATCGATGATCGTGATGGACGAAACGACGTGCATGGTGAAAACGCTGGAGCGCATCTCGCGTTTTTACTACGCCGAATCTTGCGGTCAATGCACGCCGTGTCGCGAAGGCACCGGCTGGGTCAATCGAGTGTTGAAGCGCATTCTTGCGGGCAAAGGCGTCAAAGCGGACATCGACATGCTGCTCGATGTAGTCGGTAAGATCGAAGGTCACACCATCTGCGCGTTCGGCGATGCAGCGGCGTGGCCGGTACAAAGCTTCATCAAACATTTCCGTCACGAGTTCGAATATTTCGTTGAGCATGGCAGCAGCCTTGTCACCGGCGAAACGCTTCGTGCCGCGTAGTTTGCCGATTCTTATCTACAGTCTATAGCCCACAGCCTCTAGCCCTTTCCCATGTCCGACGAAGTCAACATCGAAGTCAACGGCGTACCGATGCAAGCGCGCAAGGGCGCGATGATCATTCAGGCGACCGACGCGCACGATGTGTACGTGCCGCGCTTCTGTTATCACGACAAGCTGCCGATCGCCGCGAATTGTCGGATGTGTCTCGTTGAAGTAGAGAAAGCGCCCAAGCCCATGCCCGCGTGTGCAACGCCGGTAACGGAAGGCATGAAGATTTTCACCAAGTCGCCTAAAGCGATTGCCGCGCAAAAAGCGGTGATGGAGTTTCTACTCATCAATCATCCGCTCGATTGTCCGATCTGCGATCAGGGCGGCGAATGCGAGCTGCAAGATTTGGCGATGGGTTTCGGTCGCGATGCGTCGCGCTATACCGAACGCAAACGCGTCGTCAAAGATAAAAATATCGGCCCACTGGTTTCGACCGACATGACGCGCTGCATCCATTGCACGCGCTGTGTGCGTTTCACGAAGGACATCGCCGGCTTTCAGGAGCTCGGTACGATCGGCCGCGGCGAAAGCACGGAAATCGGCACGTTTATCGAGAAGGCCGTCGATCACGAGCTGTCCGCCAACATCATCGATCTATGCCCAGTCGGCGCGCTCAACAACAAGCCGTACCGCTATCAGGCGCGCGCTTGGGAAATGACACAGCATCCATTGATCTCGCCGCACGATAGCGTGGGAACCAATATGTATGCGCATGTGTTGCGCGGTCGCGTGATGCGAGTCGTGCCGCGCGCGAACGAAGACGTGAACGAAACGTGGATTGCCGATCGCGATCGTTACAGCTACGAGGGGATTTACAGCGCCGACCGTTTGCAAAAGCCGATGGTGCGTGAAGGCGATCGATGGCGTGAAGTGGATTGGCAAACGGCATTGCAACTGGCAGCTGAAAAACTCAGCAAGATTGCCAAGACATCGAACGGTAAACAAGTCGGTGTGCTCGCGTCACCGGGTTCGACGTTGGAAGAACTGTACCTCACGGCGCGCATCGCGACCGGCTTAGGCTCTACAAACCTCGATCATCGATTGCGACGTAGCGATTTTCGCGATCAAGCGAACGATCCGATTTTCCCGTGGCTCGGTTGTTCAATCGCCGAGATCGAACAAATGCAGAGCATTCTTGTTGTCGGGTCGAACTTGCGTAGCGAAGCGCCGCTGATTGCGCATCGCATTCGCAAGGCGGCGATGGCGGGCGCGAAGGTGTCGTTCGTCAATCCAAAGAAATATGAATACCTATTTCCGATCGCAAGCTATCTCGCTAGTAACGGTGCCGGGATGGTGGATCATTTGGCGTCGTTGATTGCCGCGGTTGGTGGAGCCGTGCCGGATAACGTTAAGACTCTCGTGAGTCACGCACAACCGAACGATCATCACCGTGCGCTGGCGGTGCAACTCAAAACGGGCGACAAACGTTTGCTGTTGCTCGGTGATATCGCGCAGCGTGATGGCGACTTCTCGACTCTTCGTGCATTAGCGGCGACCCTTGCCGAAATAACCGGTGCGCAGCTTGGGTATTTGCCGGAAGGCGCTAACGCGGCGGGTGCGAGTCTTGCGGGTGTATTGCCGCATCGTTCGATCGGCGGCAACAAGTCGTCATCGACGGGCCTCAATGTTGCAGAGATGTTGGGCGAGCGTCTCAAGGCCTATGTGCTGGTTGGCGCGATGGAACCCGGCAAAGATATCGCGGTTCCTGGAGCAGTCGATGCACTCAAACTCGCGGAGTGTGTGATCGCGCTGACGCCGTATGAAAGCGCGAAAGAGTATGCACATATCATTTTGCCGATCGGCACCTTCGCCGAAACTTCAGGCACCTATGTGAACTTGGAAGGTCGCTGGCAAAGCGTGCCCGGCGCGGCAAAGCCCGTGGGCGATGCGCGACCCGGTTGGAAAGTGCTGCGCGTGCTCGGTAACTTGCTCGACTTAAATGGTTTCGATTACGAGAGCGCCGAGCAAGTGCGCGAGGAAATTAAAACGCAGTTGAGCGCTGTGACGCCCGACAATCGTTACGAATCTCGTGCGGCGATTTCTCGAAGTGCCGCTCCGGAACGAGCCGTCGATGTGGCGATCTATGACGTTGATCCCATCGTGCGTCGCGCAACAGCGTTGCAGCAAACGCGCGATGGGTTGGCGACGCATGCGAATACCCATCCAAGTGGCAAGGGGAGTGCGTGAGCATGGTCCCTAGTTTAGTCCCTGGGTTCTTATCAAGCTTGTTGAGCTTCTTGCCCGAGGCGTTCATTGTTGTCATCTGGTACGTGATCTGCGCACTCGCGCTACTTGTGCCACTCATTATCTATATGGCGTTTCTCACGCTCGCCGAGCGTCGCGTGCTCGGTTACATGCACGCGCGCATCGGCGCGAATCGCGTCGGCCCTCAAGGATTGCTGCAACCGTTCGCCGACTTGCTCAAGTTGATGGGCAAGGAAATTATTATTCCATCGAGTTCAAGTAAGTTTCTATTCTTGCTTGCACCGCTACTGTCGATGGTGCCTGCGCTTGCGGCATGGGCGGTCATGCCATTGTGGCCGGGCTTTGCCATCGCCGATATCAATGCCGGCGTACTCTATCTATTGGCGCTCAGTTCCGCAGGCGTGTACGGCGTGATTTTGGCGGGTTGGGCTTCCAATTCCAAATACGCATTCTTGGGTGCGATGCGCGCTGCCGCGCAAATGGTGGCGTACGAAATCGCGATGGGATTTGCCGTCGTCGGCGTCATTATGGCGTCCGGCAGTTTGAATCTGGGTCAGATCGTCGCAGGTCAACGCGGCGGCGCTCTGTCGTTCTATTGGTTCTGGTTGTTCCCGTTAGCCGTCGTCTATTTTGTCTCGGGCCTTGCCGAAACAAATCGCTCGCCGTTCGATGTGATCGAAGGCGAGTCGGAAATCGTAGCGGGTCCGCATGTCGAATATTCCGGCATGGCGTTCGCGCTGTTCTATATCGCCGAATACATCAACATGATCATGATCTCGGCGCTGACTTCGGTATTCTTCTTCGGTGGCTGGTTGTCGCCGTTCGGCGGTTATCCTGTGTTCGGATCGATTCCGTTCATCGGTCCAATAATTACTGCCGATGGATTGCATTGGTTGGTGTTCAAGTTTTCGTTCTTCTTGTTTTGCTTTTTGTGGTTTCGCGCTACCTTTCCGCGTTACCGCTACGATCAAATCATGCGCCTCGGTTGGAAGATTTTTATTCCCGTCACGCTGGTGTGGATTGTGGTCGAAAGCGCACTCATGATCTACCAGGTTGGACCATGGTCCGTCGTTACGTCGGTAGCGGGAGGTTGACATGAAGAACCTATCCAGTTACGTCAAAACTTTCTTTTTGTACGAGTTGCTGCTCGGACTCGTCGTCACGGCGCGACAGTTCTTTTCTCGCCCCAGCATCACCATTCAATACCCGGAAGAAAAAACGCCGCAGAGTCCGCGTTTTCGCGGCCTGCATGCGCAGCGTCGCTATGCCAACGGTCAAGAGCGCTGCATTGCGTGCAAGTTATGCGAAGCAGTGTGTCCGGCGCTCGCCATCACAATCGAATCCGATGTCGGACCGGACGGCACGCGTCGCACCACTCGGTATGACATCGATCTTTTCAAATGCATCTACTGTGGCTTCTGCGAGGAGGCGTGTCCGGTGGACGCTATCGTCGAAACGCGCAT
>JAYTQU010000363.1:0-3518 GCA_043746555.1 Pseudomonadota bacterium
GCATCGAGCGCCGCCATGCAGCCGGTGCCTGCGGAGGTGATGGCCTGCCGATACACATGATCGGCCACGTCACCCGCGGCAAATACACCAGGAATACTGGTCGCAGTCGCTCCGCCTTCCGAACCCGAGCGAACGGTGAGATAACCATTGCGCATGTCGAGTTGTCCTTTAAATAAATCCGTATTGGGCGCGTGGCCAATGGCGATGAACACGCCGGTGAGGTCGAGATCGCGCTTTGCTTTGCTATTCACGTCGGCGACACGCAAACCGGTAACGCCCGAGTCGTCGCCCAGTACTTCATCGACGTTGTGGTTCCAAAGCAAAGTGACTTTGCCTTGATCGGCTTTTTCGCGTAAGTGATCTTGCAATATTTTTTCCGAACGCAACGTGTCGCGTCGATGCACCAGCGTGACGTGCGATGCGATGTTCGATAGATATAGCGCTTCTTCGACGGCCGTGTTACCGCCGCCGATAACGGCCACCTTTTGATTGCGATAAAAAAATCCGTCGCAGGTGGCGCAGGCAGATACGCCGCGTCCGCGAAAATTCGTTTCGGAGTCGATACCGAGATATTTCGCTGTCGCACCGGTCGCAATGATGAGCGCATCGGCGGTATATTCGCCGCGATCGCCTTTGAGCAAAAACGGTTTGCGTTTCAGATCCACTTCGTTGACGTGGTCGTTCAATACTTCGGTATTAAAGCGTTCAGCGTGTTTGCGCATGCGTTCCATCAACGCGGGGCCGGTGAGGCCATGCACATCGCCCGGCCAGTTATCGACTTCGGTGGTTGTCATGAGCTGGCCGCCTTCTTCCATGCCGGTGATCAGCAGTGGTTTGCGATTGGCGCGCGCGGCATAGACGGCGGCGGCATAGCCGGCGGGGCCGGAGCCGAGAATGAGGAGTTGGACGTGACGGGGCATTGGTGAGCTCAGGATTGGTGAGATTGAGAAACGGCGTGGTCTGGATACGTTTGTTAAAACACGCTGCAAGTACGTCCTTGTAAGCTCGGCGGCCGGGTCCAACCGGCCGACGGTCTTAACAAACGTATCCAGACCACGCCTTCAGAAAACAAACGCTTCCTTCGCATGTGAAAGGTAAGTGCATTCTGCCGGATTTCAAGCGCGGTCGAAACGGATGCGAGAAGTCGAGATGGACTATCTAAATAACAATCGACGGCTAGATTGCGCGATAATGAGACTAACAGGGTTTGAATAGCCCGTTGCCGTAGACGCTCCCAACGCAATCTCGATGACGCAATGAGCACGACTGCCGAAACCACTCGCGATTCCGTTCTTGAATCTGCGCGCCATAACGCTGTTCGGCCTGCGGGGCAGGTCGCGTCAAAGCGCGCGCGCAAGTCGACCGGTCTCAGCGGTGTGGTGGTGCGGTCGCTGCGCGAAGGCGCGCTGTGGGTGTTTGGCGCGCTGGCGATCATCTTGTTCGTGGCGCTGCTGTCCTACGATCGTAACGATCCCTCATTTCAAACCACCGGCGAAGCGGGGCCGGTCAATAATTTAATCGGTCCGGTGGGCGCGCAGATCTCGGGCCTTTTGGTGTTGCTGTTCGGTCGTCCCGCCTATTTGTTTCCTGTGATGGTTGGATTGGCGGGATGGATATTGTTTTCCAAGCGCGACGGAAACGAGCAACCGAGTCGCGCATCACTGTGGTTTCGCTTTGCCGGTTTTTTGGCGACGCTGTTGACGAGCTGCGGATTGGCGACACTGCACTTTTCGAGCAGCAGCTATCCGAGTACCGCGGGTGGAGTGTTGGGAGAAGTGGTCGGGCCGGGATTGGTATCGGGTCTGGGATTTTTAGGCGCGACGCTTTTATTGCTTGCGTTGTGGCTGGCGGGCGTATCGTTGTTTTCCGGTTTGTCGTGGATCGATGTCATGGATCGAGTCGGCCGAATGGCGCTAAACGGCTCCGCGTGGCTTCGCGCGCGCATCATGCAGCAGCGCGAATTGCGGGTCGGTCGCGAATCCAAAGAGCAACGACAAGAAGTAGTTCGCGAAGAGCAGCAACGCATCGTCAAACGAACGCCGCCACGAATCGAACCTATTATTGCGAAGGTTGAGAAGAGCGAACGCGTCGAACGCGAACGCCAAGTGCCGCTATTCGAACGCGCGACCGCCAGCGAATTGCCGCAGTTGTCGGCGCTCGACGATCCGCCGCCGCAACAATCGGGTTATTCAGCCGAAGCGCTGGAAGCGATGTCGCGCTTAGTCGAACTCAAGTTGCGCGACTTCGGTGTGGAAGCCGAAGTGGTCGAAGTGCATCCCGGTCCGGTCATTACGCGTTTCGAATTGAAACTGGCGGCGGGCGTGAAAGTCAGTCAAGTCAGCAATCTTGCCAAGGATTTAGCTCGCGCGTTATCGGCGATCAGCGTGCGGATCGTCGAAGTCATTCCCGGTAAGTCGACAGTGGGTCTGGAAATTCCCAACGAGAAGCGCGAGCTGGTGACGCTCGGGGAGATCATCAAATCGAAAACCTACGATCACATGGCGTCGTCGCTCGCATTGGTGCTCGGCAAAGATATTTCCGGCAGCCCGGTGGTGGCCGATCTTGCACGTATGCCGCATCTATTAGTGGGCGGCACAACGGGATCCGGCAAATCGACAGCCGTGAACGCGATGGTGCTGTCGTTGCTCTACAAGAGCACCGCCGAACAAGTGCGCATGATCATGATTGACCCTAAGATGCTGGAGCTATCCGTGTACGAGGGCATCCCGCATTTACTCGCGCCGGTGGTCACCGATATGAAACAGGCGGCGAATGCGCTGCGTTGGTGTGTCGCCGAGATGGAACGCCGTTATCAACTAATGGCCGCGCTCGGCGTGCGCAATTTGGCGGGGTTCAATCGCAAGGTGAAAGATGCGCAAGACGAAAAGCGACCGCTGCGCGATCCGTTGCTCATGAAGATGCTCAGTCCCGATGGCAAGCCGGAAGACATTCCGCTGTTGGAGCAATTGCCGTGCATCGTCGTCATCATCGACGAATTGGCCGACATGATGATGATCGTCGGCAAGAAGGTGGAAGAGTTGATCGCTCGTCTCGCGCAAAAAGCGCGCGCCTCCGGTATTCACTTGATTCTCGCCACTCAGCGACCCTCGGTGGATGTGATCACGGGTCTCATCAAGGCGAACATTCCCACGCGCATCGCATTCCAAGTCTCGGCGAAAGTCGATTCGCGCACGATTCTCGATCAAGGCGGCGCCGAACAACTGCTTGGCCATGGTGACATGCTGTTTCTCCAACCCGGCACGTCGGTGCCGGTGCGCGTCCATGGCGCGTTTGTCTCGGATCAAGAAGTGCATCGTGTCGTCAACGGATTGAAAGGCGGTGCGCCGTCCTACATCGAAGAAATTCTATCGGGACCGAGCACGTTTATTCCCGGTCTGTCCGCGGAATTGCAAGAGGGCATCGATCCGGATGGCGGCAATGATCCCGAGCAGGATGCGTTGTATGACGAAGCGGTGCGCATTGTCGTCGAGAGCCGCAAGGCGTCGATCTCGGGAGTG
>JAYTQU010000364.1:0-5789 GCA_043746555.1 Pseudomonadota bacterium
ACGCCGCGATGGGTGCAGTCACGCTAAGAAATTTAGCGGCTGATCCGTAGAACGTATATTCAGCCGCCGCGAGAGAGTTCGCTCGCCGCACTGGACAACTAATGATCGAAAGTCGGTCGCCTAACCGAACTTCTGTCGCTGATTGATCGACAGTCCACCGCGCTGGCGATTCTTTTTCCAATTGCTCTTATCGTGTTCCGGGCCGCTGGTTTGTCCACTCTTTTGTTGCAGCGCTTGTCGAAGCGATTCGGACCACGATAAACCCGAAAGCGGTGCACTCACGGGCGCTTTCTTTTCTATGGGTTTAGCAATGTGTCTTGCGACGGGCTTTGCAATCGGAACGGGCTTTGCCGCAACCGGTTTCGGCGGAGTTGGGGCGACCGTGGGTGTTGCGGCGTTCGGTCTTGCGACGTTTGTACTGGCGGTGGAGATCGATTTATCGAAGACTGGTTTTGCGACGGCGACTTTTTTCGATGGTTTCTTCGCCGCGGCTATCACCGCAGGTTTTTTGGTCGCAGCCGCTTTCGCCGTCACGTTTGTTTTTGTTTTCGCGGCGATGGTTTTCTTGCCGGGAGTCTTCTTGCCAGCGGCCTTATTGCTCGAAGTTGTTTTTGCAGGAGCCTTCGCTTTCGCCATGATTCGCCTCCAGAGAGTGATCGATGGCGTCAAAGGTACACCCTGCGGCGCAGGAAAAACAATGAAAGTCGCTCGATTAAGCGCTCCCTCGCAAAAATGACGCTAACCGGATCAAGCGTGCGCGCGCATTGGAACGCATCCGGCTACTTCGATTCTTTCGCCACCAAATACTTCACCAATTCGATCGTCTCTTTATCGCCGCCGGCGGATGTTGGGTTCAACCGATACTTGCCGTTGACGATGATCGTCGGCGTGCTATCGGCACGATAAGCTTTGATTGCGATATCGGCGCTCTTCATTCTGATCTCGATGCTAAACGACTTGGCGATCCTAACGAATTCGTCTTTCTTTACGCCCGTTGTCCGTGCATAAAAGGCAGCCACTTGTTCGATGCTTGGCAAAGGATTCTTTAAGCGATTGGTGCGGCGATCCGACACGGCAAGTTCATCGCTCGCCCACACGGCATTGAACATGGCGTCGTGTGCTTTGTCGGCGACGCCTAGCGCCTGCGCGGTGAAATACGCGCGTTGAAACAACGGCCAGTCTTCGGACGGATTCCACGACGCCGGCAAATAACTCATCTCGGCGTTCTTCGGCAGGGCGGCTTTGAGTTTGTCGGCGGTGGTGTAAAACTGAAAGCACGCCGGACAGCCGTAAGAAAACACTTCGATGACTTCGACTTTCCCTGCCGCCACATTGGTGGGCTGCGCCGGTTTGATTAGAAAGTAGTGTTGGCCTTCCACCCACTTTGTGTCGGCGGCCGTTGCGGCTTGGACAGTTGCTGCGAAGGCGGTTAAAGCGAGAATGCCAAATATAACCTTGTTCATGATTAACCTTTTGCGAGTGGTGCGTTGAGTTACGGTGTTGCGGCGCACGTTGCACGCATCGTTCTGGCCTATTTCGTCAAACGACGATTGCCGAATGATCACAATTAGTCCGTTCGAAGAGAAATTGGTTCCGATCGGGATTTCATGCGCCCCCATTGACGCATGAAATTTCGGGTTTGGACGGTGGTGCCTAGTTTTTTGCTGCTGCCGCGCGCTCTTGCGCGCGAGCGCCGGCCAAGATTCCCGGCAGCGCATAGTTGCCCTCGTGGCACGCGTATTCGTACAGATTGCCCGACGAGGCGTTCATGGTAAGTTCGCCGCTAAATGGCTGAGTAAAGGTCGTCGGGTCTTCGACGTTGAACTTATAGAGAATCTTGTTCGGCGCGACGCGGGTGAAGCGCTCGATCACTTTTAAGTTTTCCGATGCGCCGCGAAAGTTTTGCTGATTGTAAAAGTTGATCGTTTCCACCACCAGCGTATTGCCTTCGTAGTGACCGATCGAATCCCCCATCCAATTGCGGATGGTGCTCGGCAAATGTTCGCCGCCGATGCGAATGATGCGTGCATCGTGAACCATTTCGACCAGGATCGTGACCGAATCTTTGGTTTGCACGATCTGATAGGTGTTGTTGTACAGCAGCGGCAGCATCGGCGGACCCGCGCTCGAACCGAACGACATCAAGCAACGCTCGCCGAGTGAACGAATTTCGGGGCCGTCGGCGAATCCGGCGCTGCGATAGCGTGCGCGTCGTTCGGCCATTCGCGATTGCGCCGCCGCAACCATCGGCGGCACGCGGCCATTCGGCGGATCGATGACTATCGAAGTGCGTTTCTCTCCGTTGATATCGACGAGCTTGGTGCCGGGATCGACCCAAAACGCGTTGTAACCGCAGTTCACACCGGTGAAGCCGCGACCGCAATCGGTCGGTAAATCTTGAATGCCTTTCTTGGGGTCGGTCGGCTTGTCGGCTTCGGCGATGCCGTCGGTCTCGGCTTTTTCGAGAGCGTGAGCTTCTTCGGCTGTGTAAGCGCGGCGGTTGCCGAGCGCTATCGGCCGTTCGAATGGCGTGATGGTCGCGTTGCTCCAGGTGCCTTGTAAATCCGGATAGCCGAATACGGTATGTGGCGGTTTATACGAAGCGCCTTGTTCCGTCGCTGTCGCCGGCGACGCAATGAGTATGGCTGCGAAATTCGTTGCGGCGATTGCACACAACGAAAAAAGGTGGCGATCATTCATGACTCAGTCCTCGATTCTATTCACGCGGTACGGCAGCGATTCGAATCGCGGGTACAACCGCGGGCCGATACAGTAACGAATCTGTCAGCGAGATGCACGTTGTGAAAGCGGTTGTTGGCCGTCTTTTACTTAGGTAAGCACTGATTAAGCTACTTCTCCGGCCTTTACCGAAACACGACGCGCGGTGGACAAGGCTTCCAGAGGCGCTTTCCTTTTGAACGGCACTTGATCAGCATTTACCTAGCGAGATAAATGGTCTGAACTATCGCCAGCTATTGCCGCCTTGATCGTCGATTTTCGCGTGCGGATTGCGACGAGTAATTCCGACGAAACGCGAATTTTGCAAATGCAGCCTCGCGGCGGGAGCGGCGTCGAAGGCGGCCTCATTGCCTTGAACCGTGCTGTTGCTGATATGGATCGTCGCGTCTTTCACGACGATGCCGATACCGGTTGCGCGAATTTGGCTATTGGTCAAATGCAATTCACATCCGCCACGCACGATGATCGCATCGCCATCGACGTTGATGCGCCGATTGTCGAGATGCATCATTTGCGCGCCTTCGCAAATGATGGGTTCGTCGTAGTGCTTCTGCGTCATCGAGTCTGTGCCGGGCGTCGCTTCGCTGGCGGACTCGATCTTCATTCCCGGTCCGGTAATGACCATTCGGCCGTCTTGATGTTCGACGGTGTAGTCGGCGGTTCGTTCATGAGCCGGCGTTTCATTCTGCGGCGCGGGCGTTGCCGGGATCGATTCTTCAACGACAGTCGGTGCGGGCGCCGGTTCCGGTTCGCGTGCGATGTGCGTGAGTGCAACCAGATCGCCAATCGGAATAGCCGCCAACTCGCCGGGTGTCACAGTTGCGGTTTCGCCGGAGGCTTTGACCAGCACTTTGATTGAGTTGCGTTCGGCGTCGACCGAGATCACTTTGAGTTCGGGATTTCGCTCCAGCGCCGCGCGCGCCCATTTCAATTCACTGGATATTTCGTCCGAGGTGATTGCGGCGGGTGGCGTTGGAGTTTCTTTGGTGCACGCAGCGACGAACAATATGCCAAAGCACAACGTAAGTGCGCGCGCTCGCAGAGCAGAAACGGTAACGGCTCGCCGCATGTCGATCTCCCACCAAAACCATCGGTCGCGGTCGATCTTAGCGCAGTCGAATGCCGGCGTGTTCGATACTGTCCTTAATGTGGAACTTAGCTATCGACGTGTGATCGTCACCACTTCGGTCAAGATCGTGCGTTCCTACATTATTTTCGAAGCGAGAATAGGCTCGTCTGCGGGATCGTTTGATTGCGACCGTGGGGACGACTTTGGCGAATGCCTGCGTCAAAGGCAATCAACCTCAAAATCCCGGCGCTCACTCGCTCGCTCTGGCGCTTCTGCGCCGCTCGGCGTAATGTTCGGCGTTGGTTTAAACGGAAGCGAGGCTGCTATGAACGAGTCCGGATCGAAGAACAAAGCGGTAATCGGTGGCGTGATTGCGGTTGTGCTAGTCGGCGCTGCGGCTTTTTATTTCTGGCCAAAAACGGAACACCCTGCGGCCGTCGCGCCGCAACCGCCGCCGACTCAGGCAGTCGAACCGGAAGCCAATTTTCCGGTGCCGAAAGCGGCGAGCGAAACCGACAAGCTGCCGACCTTGGAGGAGAGCGATTCGTTGCTGTCCGACATATATGCGTCTATGTTCGGTGCGGACGCAGTGCAAAAGTTTCTCGTCAAGAGCGATATCGTGCGTCATGTCGTCGCCACCATCGACAATTTGCCGCGCAAGAAAGTTGCCGAGCGCTTGAAGCCGATTAAGGCGATCGAGGGCAAGTTCCTCGTCGTCGGTCCCGAAGGGGCGCAAACCATCGCCAAAGAAAATGCGGCGCGGTATACGACGATTGTTCACTTGGTCGATGTCGTCGATACGCAGACATTGGCCGCGGCTTATTTCCGCGTCTATCCGCTATTGCAACAGGCCTACGTCGATCTGGGTTATCCCAACGGCTACTTCAATAATCGTTTAGTCGAAGTGATCGATCACTTGCTCGCGACGCCGAATGTCCAAGAACCGATTCAACTGGCGCAACCGAACTTGATGTATGAGTTTGCCGATCCGCGACTGGAAGCATTGTCGGCCGGACAGAAGGCGCTTATTCGAATGGGATCGGAAAACGCCGCGATCATCAAGAAGAAATTGCGCGAGCTACGCGCGGCCGTGACCGCCAAGGGGCCCGCTTCACACTAGAAACAAGGCAAAGAGACAACTCGACGTTGCGCTACGACTTCTTCTGAGTCGTTCCGATGGTGATATGTTTGCGTCCCGATTTAACGGTTCGGCGTGCATTGAGCTGAACGACAATGCCGTCGACTTCTTGGCGTACGCTATCGGGATTTCCGCGCCGATAGCCGACGATTTGGTTGCGTCCCTGGTTGATAATATAGCGATGCCAATCCAGCTCGTCGGGATTCATCGGCGAGGTGGTTTGGCTGATTGAGGCCAGGACATAAGGATGATCTTGCGCCGTTTCGGCGGCCCGCATTGAACTAGAGTACGTTGCCATGCGCACACCATAGCCCAAATTCGGGTTGAGGCGGGCGGTTTTTGCTGAGTTGGGGCGATTTTGCCCTACATAACAATAGATTCCCGGTCGATTCCCTGTATAGTGCGCGCCGGCTCGCGACCTTTCTCTTTTGTCTTTCTCTTGGCACGCGCATCATCAGCGCCTCCTTTTGCCAAGAGTTCTCAAATCCGAACTGCCTCGATCCAGGTGACAGACGGTTCGGATTCCACTCGCTGATTTCTCGGCAAGGGCTACCACGGATTGCTGTCGATTGTCGGATTCGCCGCGTTTCGCGCGGTATGCGTGTCGTTGGCGAATCGTATTTTTAGTGAGTGTATTGATTTATGAGTAAGATTTACGTGGGCAACTTGCCCTTTACCGCCGATGAAAATGCCGTGCGCGAGCTGTTCGCTCAACATGGCACTGTTGAGTCAGTCGCCTTGATCAACGATCGCGATACCGGCCGCCCACGCGGTTTCGGTTTCGTCGAAATGCCTCGCGCCGATGCGGCGCGCGCCATTCAAAACCTGAACGGTCAGGACATG
>JAYTQU010000365.1:0-6089 GCA_043746555.1 Pseudomonadota bacterium
TTTCTCAGGCCGCGTTGCAAGTAGCGAGTGCAACAGTGAGTCAGTATATCCAACAGGGAAAAATCACCAACGTTACGGGAATTTTAAGCGCAGGTCTTGGCGCATTCACGGGCGTCGGTACGAATGGCTACGTCAATGCGGTGGTGAATCCCTGGACAGCGGCGGGATTGGCGGAGACTTACGCGCGCAATGGACACCTGACCACTGAGGATGTGGTCGGTGCGATTGCTGGAACCATCGCATCGGCCGCTAACTATGCAATCGTTCAAGCAATAACGCCTACGTCGCTGAATAATCGTGAAAGTGAGAACAACGCGAATACGTCTACGACGAGCGCGGATTCCTCCGGTAGCGCGATGCAAGCAGTTGATGATGCGCTGAGAACATACGATCACTATCAGCGCGTGACGAATTCATCGCTCAGCGATTTGACGGAGCAGTTCAGTGGAGTCACGATCACGGATGGATCCGGACAGCAGTTTGCGGATGCGGGCGCCTTGCCGCCACCCCCGCCGATGAGTGCATTTCATTCGACGCCTGTGGGGGGGGGTAAACGAATTCAATGTGTCGGTTCCACCGCAAATGATGGATGCACCAGCCACCTATGCGAGCGCTACACCAAAGCCGCGGTACAATGTAACAATTGGTACTGCACAAATCATAGAAACCGATCGAATGGATCAGATACTTAAGGACTCGGAGACCACTGATGAGCAGTGGAATAACTGGATCAACGATACCGCAGCGGGCGCGCCTATAGAGCCGTCATCCTCGGCGTCTACATCGTCCTCCAGCGAATTATATAAATTCGCCATGGCCGCAGCATTGGCAATACCTCGATCAATGGTTGAGATGAACGGAATTGCCCATGATGTTGTCGAGCTTGGAGTCGCCGAACTCGATCGCGCTGCCGGTGCATATCACCCGTATAAATTCGATAGTGGGTTGTTCAACTCTGTTGTCAATTCGGACGATCCTGCCGTAGCAATTGTTCGGAATGCGGCGGCTGTAGTGAGTTTGGGAGTGAGTGAACTCGGCTACGCAGCAAACGAAGCGGAGCGCCGGAATGATCTGACAGTGATGACGGAGCCGCTCGGCAATTTCGTAGGCGGCCATCTGCCTGGGATGATTCCAGCATCTCGTGGCCTGATGACGCGAATATTAGAAACACCAAGGGCTGGAGCCATATCGCCGCCTTTCGGAGGCGGTGGAGGTGGAGCAAATACTGGTACCTTTATTCTTCCACCGCGACCGTCAGAGCCCATACGGATGCCTGACATTCCGCCTCTGCGGCTCCCGACGGAAACCGATATACCAGCGACAAGGAAAACTCCGGTAGCGCGGCCGCGGCGAAACGCACCGGTGCCGAATATTCCTAAGCCGCCGCGTATACCATCGGAGTTCGGAAACGGTGGAGGCGGGTCGGACGCCTTCATCTATGACGAAATGAATGGGCTCCCACCCCAATCGATAGGGTCGGATCCATTGTTTCCTCGACCAACACAAGAATCCCTGCGCGCAGAAGCGAGACTTGAAGGCGGCGGCAGAAAAATTTATATGCCGCCTGAGATTAAATACTCATTGACGGTCGATCCCATGATGGCAAACGGTTCAGTCATCGCTTATGAATTGCCACATGATCTGCAGGGTGGAGAAGTCTTTGGTGATTTATTACAACAAGCCAAGAACGCAATGTTGAATTCGCCGAACAAGAGAGTCCGCGAAAATGCCGAAGGGGTCTTGTGGCATTCGCCAGAGTTTTATCAGGATTTTCGCCTCTTCGTGTCGCCGGACTTAGGTTCGGGCATCTCACTAGGAATTGGTCCCCGAGAGGGCTATATAGGTAGTTTGTTCACTACCCCGGAAAGCGGTTACGACACCAAGAGCCTACAGAATTTGTCCGTCCAGGAAGGGGGACGCTGGGCTGTCTATTACGGTAAAGGGCGAGCAAAAATGTACGGGATGGGCGGAATGATGCCGATCGCGAGAGTTCCCTACGGCTATCTCAAAGATCCACCGCCATTGACAGGAAATCCGGATCTATATTTCGGCTACCTATCGAATTTCGAAAGCAAGTCGGTGAAGTATCCTGAGCCGCCGATAATGCCTACGCGAGATTTTGCGCAAGCTTTGACAATGCAAGTGACGCGCACGGCATCGTTGATGCCGGGCGGCACCGGAGTTGTGGAGTCGAACCTAAGAACGCTGACACCCGTGACGCATCAACTTCCGGCCGATTCGTTAACTTCAATGCAAAATGAGTGGTACTGGCAGTTGATCAATGCAAAGTAAATCGCGACGAGCGATTTTGTATTTTCGATTGAGGATTGCGCGCCAACGAGTGGACGACGATAATTTGCGAGCATTGTGTATGCGCGAGAATGCGGGCTGTCAACAATATTATTGATCTGCAAATACGACGATGTAGGCTATCTACCCGGCAAAAGCCACGATCGCGTTAACGCGTCGCGCTATCTCACATGCGACACATCATGCGATAGCGTTCGGGCGTGAGACCGACGACGCGCTTAAATTCTCGCGCCAAATGCGGCGCATCGCTGAAGCCGGAGTTAAATGCGACTTCGGCGAGTGTCTGCGAGGATTCAGCCAATAGTAGAGTCACGCGCTGCATTCGAACCGACATACGAATGTCGCGTAGCGTAGTCCAGATCGACGTGAGATCACGCTGAACACTTCGCGCGGAGCGATGTGCAAGCAGCGCCAATGTTTCGAGAGAGGGCAAAGGCGACCCAGACTCGATGGCGCTGGATATTGCGAGTGCGAAATGGCCGATCATGGGAGACTCGGTAACGGTGGCTATTGCATCCACTGTGGGCGTGATCGGATCGCGAGCCCGCCACGCAAGTCGAGCGAGTTGCATCGATGGCAGCGCCGTCAACGCGCCTTCGCGTAGTGTGCCGTTGACACATATTGTTTGCGAATCGATCGTGTCTTGCGAGACCAAAACTAAATCGCGGTAACCCGCTGCGGCAAACAGACCGACGATCATTCCCCAGTACGCGATACTGTAATTGACGGTGCCGGCCATGGCGGCATCATGACGACGCTGCTGCAGTTCCACCCACCGATCGCCATCGTCAATGAGCGTCGTAGTCGAAATACGAGGCGTCAATTCCTCGACCGCCTGGATGCGTCGCACCAAGCTTGCCGCGTTCGGTGCTGTTACTAACGGCATCGAAAAAGGATAGGAGCGACCAAGAAGACAATTGGCGTAAATATTGAAAGTTGCCGCCGGTCCGACGCTGTCGATGCAGGCCTGTCGCAGATCGTGCAATAAGCGCGTTGGTACTAGCCCCGTGCGTGTTGGGAAGTGCGGTGCAAATCGTTCGAAGCTGAAGCCGGATATAGCGCTTGGATGCCGCCGCGCCGCCTCCATCGCAACCGCATGAAATAGGCTTGCATCCGCCCATTTGGCTGTCGAACGATGTTCTGATGTTGTAACTGGTTGCATGGTGGCGAGCCAAAAATAATTGGTAACTATTCAGCACTTCTTTCCCAAAAAAAGACACGAAATATCTTAAGCCTCTTGCAAAACTCTCCAACGCTCGCTGATTTACGCCGCTGAGTAGCGAGCAATAAGGAGTGCGAATGCTTGCCAGAGAAGGCATGATGCTGGTGTCTAAAGTCAGATCACATCCGCAACATGAATACTGCACTACGCCATCGGTTGACGCAATTTCATGTTTCTTGTCAGCACGAGTTACTGCCGTTGGCGGCAAGCGATATCGAATAACCTCTCACGTCGGTGTTGTCGCGCTTGTTGCGGATTTGGGAATGGGTCGAGATCGAGAAGTTCATACCGAGCAGCCGTGGTTTTGTCGGGCGGCCGCCGCGCGAACGCGCCGCGCTGGCGCGTGCGTTCGTTGCCAAGGCAGTATTGGGATTAACGGAAACATCCGCGCTGGTCGAGCGTTTGAATGCCGATGCGTTGTTACGACGTTTGTATGGCTTCGATCTGCGTCGTCGCGGTGTGTTGTTACGGGAGGGTTTGTTCTCGCGCGCGTTCGCTGAGTTTAGCGCGCAAGGGTTGCCGACGCAGGTGCATGAGGCGCTGGTTAAAACACAGCTCGGCGATACGTTAATTGGCCATCTGTCGCGCGATGCCACGGCCATCGCAGCACGCGAGCGGCCGACAAAAAAAGGTCCGGTGGTGAAACACGCGGCTCCGTGTAAACGCGGCCGGCCGTAAGGCGAAGTGCATATCGCCATCAACATCCGCTTACAGCGTCAAGCACAGGGCCTGAGCTTGCACGACATGCTCAGCGAGTTACCGCGCGCCTGCGAGGTCGGCTGCAAGCGCGACAGTCAAGGATTTCGTTTGGCGCAAGAGTTTCCGAAAATATCTTCTGATGTGGCGGTGTGAGGGGTCGCAAGTCGCTTGCTTTGGCGCCAAGTAGACCGGCGCGCGGCGCCGCCCACATACATCGTATTCGCTTATTCCTTAAAAAGTATGACGGGGATGCGCCGAAAGAACGGACAAATGTTCGATTCAGATGCTGCGCATCGTGAAATCCTGCAACCTGCGCAATATCTGTGACCGAGCTATTTAGAGAATACTGGTGGCCGAAACGTTGTATTTTTCGCCAAAGTAGAAAGCTTCGTAGCGGAATGCCGATCGCAGACGAAAATACATGGGATAGCCGATGCATTGATAAGCCCAAGCGATTCGCTAACTCACGTAGAGTGACGTCTGGGTTTTCGTCGAGCAACTTCAGTAGTTCGCCAATTCGTCTGTATGGGACATGATTCGAGGCAGGCACCAGTAGCGCTGTCAAGTCGATCAATTGCTCGTATAGGATCGAAAGCGCGCGGCGAGAGAGCAAGCCCATATAGGCCATGTCAATTGCAGAGTCGAAATTGGAATACGCTGCACGCGATAGACTCAATTGTCCGAAACTGCCGATGGCGCGAAATAGGCGGAAATGTGGGTGCAGGGCGTCGACCGCTAGGCACAGAACAGGGACATCGATCGCGTCAATATGCCACGGAGTTAGTGGATTGACGATGGTCGCACCTTGCGCGGAAATGCGTGCACTGGTGCTAATTCGCGGCTGTGTCTTTCGCACACTCAACACAAGCATTCCATATGCGCTGTTAATGATGTGGGAGCGCATGCTTGGCGAAGTAAAAAGCATGCCGCTTTTCATGATGCAAAGATTGCTCCTGATTTGCGGGGGTTTAGGACAGAGATTCGCATCGCTCAGCGATGGATCGCTAGTAACGCGAAGCATAGTGTGTGCGGCCGCTCAAGTAGATCGGAATCATAAAATCGATTTCCTGCGAAGAACTAAGAGCGATTTCCATGACAGCCGGGTACCGTGATTATTTTTCGGCGTGAACCCGTCGGCGTGCGTGGTGCGAAATAATTCGCCTAATCGTCGATCGGTTGTATGCTGTGTTTGGGTCAAGGCATCTGTGAGTTGCGATGCAATTGAATATGGCTCAGCACTTCCGATTCGACACTAGTGCGGTATAACTAATCGGCGAAAAGAATCGACGGCGACGGAAAGCGCAGCAAAATCCGGGCTTGTTAAAGCCCGTAGTTCAAGCAACGACTTGCGCGCTTGTTGCAGTAATGTATCGTGACGCGATCGATTGCTCGCTACACGGTCACGATGGCCACGACCGCGTTGCAGACTTTCTTGAAGGCATAGCAGACGATGGGCCTCGTAAAGGCCGTCTCGCATTGTTGAACGTGCGAGGACCTGCCACCGATTCTGAACGGTGAGATCGGCAATGCGATGCCTTACCCAATGAAGCGACCAGTCTGCATCAATTTCGAAATACGACTTACCAACGTCGGTTACTGACCGTCTTGAGGAGTCGGCAACTGCGACGATGTCAAGTGAGCTTCGCAATGCTTCAAAGCCCGCGACGCGTGTCGCCAAGATTGGAGGTACCTTTTGGGCGACTAGTATCTTCTGCCGTTCACAAAAGCTATCGAGCACGTCGCCGACCAATAGTTGTGGAAGAGATTGGTGTAATTTTCGAACACTGGACTGGAATTCAGTCACAGCGTCGTCGATGGGTTGGTTTGTTCGTCCGCGTCGAACAAAAGCATAAGTCGC
>JAYTQU010000366.1:0-14657 GCA_043746555.1 Pseudomonadota bacterium
TTGGTCGGCGACCACGATGGCCATCGAGAGGCGTGGTCAATGGCGGAAGCGGCGGGGCTCAGCGCCACCACGGGGTTTCTATTGAAATTTGTGGCCGCTCGCGAGCGACCGAGTGTGACCAGCGATAGTAATCGTTGGCGCGCCGGCGGCGACGCCTTTCCGTCCCTACATACGACTGCCGCCTTCGCAATCGGTACAGTGCTCGCGGAATCCGGCAACGACGACTATCGCTGGATCAGGCGCACAATCGGGTACGGGGTTGGCGCTTACACCGGTTACGAGCGCATGAAACACAATCAACATTGGTTATCCGATACCGTTGCCGGCGCAGCACTCGGTTGGGCATCCGCGCGATTTGTACTCCATCGTCGCGATCAAAATTCGCGCGAAGCCCATCTCTTTATCGCGCCTACCGACGGCGGCGTGATGGTGTCGGTGTCTTACAATTTGAATTGATCGATCAGAAATGCGATCGCTACGCCTACCGCACCGATGCTTGCAATCAACACGGCCGCAGCGGCGCAATCTTTCACGACTTTTATTTTTGGATGTTGATCGGGATGCAAATGATCGGCTAAGTGCTCCACCGCAGTGTTCACCAACTCCGCGGCCAGCACCACCATCATCGTAATGATCAACACCGCCCACCAAATTAGCGGCGGCCTCCGCCACGCGAGCAACCCAAACACAACCAACGCCGCCGCCACGTGCGCGCGAAAACTATTCTCACCGCGCAACGCAGTGAGCAAACCCGCGATGGCGAATCGAACGCGCCGATGAAACGGTTGGTTTTTCACTTGACTACTCACACCTACTCACTCACAAACGCGCGAGCCTTGCGCTGAGTAGCGATTCGATTCGGGCGAAGCATTCGAGATCGTCGCGCGGTCCGACCCGCGCGCCGAGCATATATGGACATACTTGCTGCGTATCTCGAATGCTTCGCCCGAATCGAATCGCGTACCATTGGCACAAACGGCTCGCCTCAAAACTTCGGTTCCCACGAAATAGTCACCGACCCAAATCCGTGACCGGCGGTGTTAACGCCAGGCGGATCGGGAGAAAACTCGCGACTACGGCGCACGAAACTGTAACTCAAGCGCCACTGATCGTAACGAAGCGACGCGCCCGTCTTCAAATCGTACACGTAACGTTCTTTTTTCACATTGTGACTATCGACAAAGGTATTGCCGTCCAAAAAAATGTTGTGGAATACCGCACGCGCTTCGGCCCCACCGTAGAAGTAAAACTCGAATTTGCCGTCGCCGCGATGATCCGCGTCGGCAGCCGATAGCGTGATGTTCGATACCGGGAAGCCGCGCATATTTTTCGTGCCGACTCGCAATAGTGCTTGCACGCCGGCAAAGTCGTATAACGAGCCGAGCGCCAAATTGGTACCGGGGATAAAATCGAAGTGTTCCCCGCCGAACACGAATCGTTGCTGAAACGTGTGGTTCAATTGCAGGCCGGGTTCGTTATGTAGCTGATTATCCCAGCCGCGCGGCGGCGAGCTTTGCGAAATAAAGTGCGCGAACTTTTGAACCTGCTCGGCATGCGATATCGGCCCTACGGCACCGACCAAAAATTGGAATTGATGCTGACGTCGCGCCTGAGTCGGGCCTTCGTTGTCGGTCACGGCGAAACTAACGCCGCCGTAAGCGAATCCCGCATAGGGACGATCTTCTACAATTAGCTGTGTGGCATCAAGGTCGTTGGGCGTGAAGATCATGTGACCGAACTCCACCGCATAGTGATAGTCGGCCGGTACGCTGTCCTTGTATACGAAGTGACGCAACTGCTCGGCAATACGCGGGAGATGCTGCTCGCCCCACGATCCCATCCATTTGGGCGCGCAACCGCGCACGTAGGTCCAATCGAATCGCAAACCGTTGGTGTAGTCGTCGTCCGACGGATCGAACGGCACCAACACATCGTTCTCGCCGGTAAACTGAAATTGCGACACGCGCCGATCGTCGCACCCGCCGCTGGTTGGGTCGTGCGCCCAACTCGTGGACTGTGCCATGACGAATAGCCCAACCAATCCAAACGACCTCACGATATCCTTGCTCATACCCAAGTCTCTGACCTAGTAAATTTCCGCTTATTCCGAGTGACTTCGCCGCACGGTGACCGCCGACAATCCTCGGGCTTATGTCGCATGATCGCACGATTCGACAGCAAAACCAGTGCCTTCCGCAAGCATTGTCGGCTACAGTAACGATAATGACTAACGGATCGATGGCGATGCAACTGCGGATGCTGACACTCGACATGCAACCGAATCGCGCGCACGCCCGCATTAGCTCCGCATTGTCTAAGTTACCTCGACTAATTCATTGAATGACGACGCAACGCGACCCTACCAGTCGATCGGACGATACGCAGGTGCGAATCGTATCCCATCGCCTGCAATCCTCCGGCGGCGCTTCGCGCTCCGAGGATACGCATGTGCGTCGTGTGCCGGGAAACGGCGCGACGACTCACAACGAGGCGCACTCGCAAGCGGAACGTCGACCGCAATTGCGACAAGTGGTATTGGTGGACCGCGACGTGGATGCGTTGCGCGAAGTCGCGATCGCGCTGCGCGATCAGTTCGATTTTCACGTCACCATCAGCGGTCATGAAGCGCTCACGTTATTACAAAGCGGCGCGATCGACGCCATCGTCGTCGGGCAAACGCTCTACAGCAGTACGGGACTCAACGTCCTCGCCGAGGCTCGACGTCGCGCTCCGCATACGCAACGAGTGCTGCTTGCCAACGCCGTCGAAGCAACCGACATCGAGCGCGATTCTGCGCCCGCACAACCTTTTCGAATCTTGGGTCGTCCTTGCACGCCGCAGAAGTTGCTTGAGTTGCTCGATGCTGCCGACGAAACACCCGCAAGTGCGCCCATAGGTAATGGTGTAACAACGAATGCGCGGCAACCGCGGGCGGCCGCGCAGATAACGCCAGTACCGACGACGCGTACACCTGTTTCGCAGACCGTCGCGCCGATGTATCAAGGCGATTACGAGCACGTCGTGCTAGAAACTCGACCGGATTTGCCGCGACGTCGCAGCATTCGCGCCGCGCCTCCCACTAATCAGACCACCCTCGCGCTCGATCCGGCGATGTTGCCCGTCGTTGTTTACACCGACAATGGTGAATTTTATCAATCCGTTTGCGCCGCGCTGCAAGACGATCACGACATTCGCCTCGCCACTCAACTTGAGCGCGTGGTCGAGATGTCGGAGATGGGCGCATGCCCTATCTTGATTACCGATCGCGCCGGCAATCAAACCGAATTGCAACGCATCTCGATCGCACTGCGCGCGGCCGAACCGGCGCTCGTCACGATCGCCGCTGGGACGCCAAGCGAAGGACTCGCGTTACGTAAATTACTCAACACGCCGGCGCTGCATAGCTTTCTACCGAAACCGTTATCCGCACCGCTGGTGCGACTCACGGTGGAGTCGGCGAAGCGACAGTACATCCAGGCGAAAACACCGACGCAACTTTCCCAGGTAGAACTAGCCGATACGCCAACAGCGCAAACACCCTACGGATCATACGATCGTGCGTCGCCCGAATTGCCCGCGATGCGCACCGGGTCGCATGCGCAGCACACTTATCGACCCATGCAGGTGTTCGAGCAGAACTTCAACATCGAAGATCGTTTCGATTTTCGTCGACTGCTGCCCTATGCCGGCGTCGCGGCGCTTGTGCTCGCCATGATTGCGGGCGGTGTTTGGTACTACGAACATCGAACGCAGGCCGACGCGCAAGTCGCCGTTCTGATCGACGCCGAACTAGAATTGGCGCAGCACGCCTACGATGCCGGCGACTATGTAACCCCCGACAATGCCAACGCCTTATATTTTTATCGACGCGTTTTGCAGCGCGATCCCACCAACGCCCGGGCGCTGCGAGGCGTTGACAGCATTAGCGAGCGCTTGGTCGAACAAACAGAACGCGAACTCACGGCGGATAAACTCGATGCGGCATCCGCATCGCTCGCGGTGCTGCGCGATCTTCGGCCCGAATATAAAGGTCTCGCGTTTTTGCAAGGACAGCTCGACAAGGCCAACACCTATCGGCGCACGCAAAAGGTCGCGGAACAGTCCGTCGAAACGGCTCGAGCGGAGGCGGCGACAGCAACAGCGGCGAATACGCGGCTGCTCGAATCGCGATCGATAGATTCGCAATCGTCGTCGCTCATTAGTAATGGGACCCAGCGCTCGCAAGCCGTTAATCGCTGGCTGACATCGGCTCGCCAACGATTGTCGCAGGGACGATTGGTTGCACCCGAGGCCGACAGCGCCGAATATTTTTTCCGCCTCGCCGAGCGCGCCGATCCGAACAACGCGGCGGTCGATCGGGGTCTGCGGGAAATCGGCGCCCAGCTGATCAAAGATTCGCAAGACGCGCTATCGCGTCAACAATTGGATGTCGCCCGACGCCGCTTGGCCGATGCGGGTCGATTCGGTCCAGATGCGAATGTCATCGCCCGCATTCAAGCTGGCATCGACGCTGCGCAAAGCGCCAATGTGCGTAGTAATTTCTTACGGCTTGCGATTCAACGCACTCGCGACAACGCGGTGTTCGAACCGACGCAAGATAGTGCGAAATACTATCTATCGCAGTTGGAGCGTCTCGATCCGAATAGTCCGGAAGTGCAACAAGCCACACGCGCGATTGCGCTCAAGTTGATCGACAACGCCAATCAAGCGATTGGACAACGACAGTTCAACACAGCCATTCGACTACTCGATGAAACTCGTCGACTCGGATTTAGCGGAATCGAATTATCGAACGCCGACGACAAATTGGCGTTGGCGCGCAATCCGCCCGCCGCAAAACCGCGCGAAGGCGCCGACATCCCGCCACCGCGCATCGTTAAGTCGGTACCGACAAAGTTCCCCGAAGACGCCAAGAACGCCGGCGTGTCGGGTTGGGTTGACGTGGGATTTAAGATCAACGCGTCGGGGGACGTGTACGACACGATTGCGATGGCAAGCAGTCCATCGGGTGCGTATGCGGAGAAATTCAAACGCGCCGCCATCGCCGCCATCAGCCAATATAAATTCGAACGCCGCAATATCAGCGAAACGCAGACTCAAACGATGGTGGTGCGAGTGCAGTTCAAACTGGAGTGATCGCAAGGGCGACTCGCCTTCTTTAATCTCACCGAGTCTTCGTCAAACAATCTCGCGAAGCATCGCCCAATTGCGAGCCTCCATCGCAGTCCATGATGGTTCCCGTCACGAAACTCGCCGCGTCGGAGCTGAGAAACAGTGCCGCATCGCCGACTTCATCGCGACGACCGAATCGGCGCATTGCCAGTCGATTCGCGACCGCTTTCTGAACGGCTTCCGTCGGTGCGAGTCGCGCCATGCCTTCGGTGCCTTCGATGGGGCCGGGCGATATTCCATTAACGCGAATGCCCGCTGGACTCCACTCCATCGCCAAACACTTCACCAGCATATTGATCCCCGCCTTCGCTGCACACACATGCGCCTGATACGTCATCGGATGCAACGCTTGCGGCGCGGAAATCGCGATAAGCGACGCGCCTGGTTTCCGCACAACGTCGTAAGCGGCGCGAAACACGTTGTATGTACCGATCAAATCGATATCGACAACCGTCTTGAATCCCTTCGCCGAAATACTTACCGCCGGCGCCGGAAAATTTCCCGCTGCGCCGGAAACAACGATATCGATACCACCAAACGCCTTGATCGTTTCCTGCAACGATCGCTCGACGGCCTCGTACTCGCGAACATCAGCGGAAAGCCCTAGCGCTTCGCGCCCAAGCGTTCGTATTTTCGCCGCGGCCTCTTTTGCCTTCTCGTCATTGCGGCCCACTACGGCAACCCTGGCACCAAGTTCCGCGAATCGCAATGCGATTCCTAGATTGATGCCGCTGGTTCCTCCGGCGATGTAGGCAACTTTGCCGGCGAAAAGGTTATCTCGATAAGTGGTGTGTGACATGAATGCGCCCCTAAGTGGCGTTGGAGGATGATCAACAGCAGTTAGTTCTACTTTGTCACGTTGGGATCAAGCGATGTGGGGCAAGGCGCACCACGCGCTTCAGCGCAACCCGACAAAGTAGAATTAGTATCGCAGCATTCCATTCACTTCGGACCGTTTCGCCCCGGGTCGTAAAAAACACGGCTTTCGATAACAAAGCGCTTGCAGCAATTACCATACAGTCCTGCCTGCTTGTTAAGAATTGTTGCGGGTGTCAAAAAAACAAGCACCAGTGACCAAAAAGCGATTGAGAAGTTCCATAACCCTCCCATAAGATCGCCCGCAAGTTGGTCAAGGAGTGTCCAAAAACAAATTATTCAACTAAGGACAGCCATTGTTCGGGGGTATTACTGTGAGCTATCAAAGATCCCATCTATTGGGTTCCGCGTGCGCGGCTATATTGGCGCTTGCGGCAAACTCAGCATTCGCGCAACAAGCAGGACCGACTACAACGACGGCTCTTGAAGAGGTTGTCGTCACCGGTTCGTTAATCAAAGGTACGCCGACCGACACAGCGCTACCAGTCGAGGTTATCAGCGAACAAGATCTCGTAAACTTGGGACGTCCGTCGAATTTAGATCTCGTTAAGACGATGAGCGAAGTTGGACAAGTTGCAGGCGAAGCCTACCGCTACAACGGTTATCCGATTGGCGCGGCCACCATAAATCTTCGCAATCTCGGCGCACGATATACCACGGTTGTCTTTAACGGCCGTCGATTTCCCGAGCAGTATTCAGTTGCCACGGGACGCTTCAACAACATCAACTGGATACCTAACGCTGCAATCGGCAGCGTCGAAGTGCTAAAGGAAGGCGGCGCGGTGACTTACGGTGCAGACGCAGTCGGTGGCGTCGTGAACTATATTACGCGTCGCGATTTAGAAGGCATGGAGCTGAACGCCGATTATCGTTATATCAAGGACTCAAGCGGTGATTACGATACGGACTTCTCGTGGGGAAAGAAGATCAACGGTGGCAACGTGTTGGTGGTGGCCGGATATCAACATCGCGGCTACCTCGCCGCGTTGGATCGAGACTTCTCTAAGTTCGGCTCGCTGGAAAATAGGACCGCTGCAAACTGGGTCGCATCGGGTTCGCCCGGAAGCTATGCGTTTTTGACGACGGCCACGGGTGCTGCGGGCACGATTTCGCCGTTTTCCGGTTACACGGGAGATCGACAAATGAGTATCTCGGGTCTGGTCCGCGACCCCAATTGCAACACGTTGGGCGGATTCTCCGGTTGGTCGACGACGCCGAGTCCGGCGTGTTATCTACAAATATCGCAGTTCGAAGCCTTGCAGCAGGAGGAAAATCAATACCAGCTGTATGCAGAGTTCAACAAAAAACTTGGCGAGAGCATGGATCTCCACATGGAGGGCATGTACTACCAGCAAGATTTACCCAACATCAATACTTATCCTGGCGATTCTCCGGGGTCTTTTCCATTAGTAACCGGTACGGGGACAACGCAAACAGCGGGCACGAGTTCCGCGTACTTCGTTTCTGGCCGCAATCCGGCGGTTGCACAGTTTCTCAATAATTTCTATAACTCCAACGGGACAACAACAGCGTACACGCCCGCGCAGATTGCGGCCATTACATCCGTCGGTCGCGCTGCACTCGTGACTGGCATTTGGCGACCGTTTGGCAACGGCGGCAATCCGCTCTACGGAAAAAACGACTCGCAACACAACAATAATAAACTGGTTCGTCTGACGGCCGATCTGAAGGGCGATTTGTGGGACACGGGCTTGCAATGGGATGTCGGCATCACGTATTCGCACGTGAAATACAGTGTAGAGACGCACGATGTTTTGGTTGATCGATTGCAGGCGGCTTTGAACGGCCTCGGTGGATCGACCTGTAACGGCATACAGGCAGGAAGCGCAGGGTCCACCTGCCAATGGTTCAACCCGTTTTCGTCCGCAATCCCGAGCAACATTTATAGCGGCGCAGCGAATCCCGGTTACGTGCCCGCGCTGGCCAATAGCCCGGATTTGGTGAGCTGGTTGTATGTGCCGATCGCTTTGCATCGCGCTTACGATTACCTTGTCGTCGACTCTCTGGTTAGCGGCAAAACAGGATGGATTTTGCCGGGCGGCCCGGTCGCAGTGGCTGCAGGCGTCCAATATCGTTACACGGGCGAGGAATTCCTAATCGACGATTTGAGCAATCAGGCCCTCAATCCATGCGCTACACCGGGTGTGATGACTTGTACGACGCCAACTGGCCCCTTGGCATACGGACGCAATTCAACGGTGCTTGGTACAACGCTCGATATCAAACGACACTATCCCGTTGCAGCCGCCTATGCGGAAGCGCAATTTCCCATATTGGATACGCTTGATCTGCAACTGGCCGCACGCTATGAAAAGTTTTACTCGGATATCACCGACACAGACAATAGCGTTGTAGTACCTGCGGCAGCAATTAAGTGGCAGGCGCTCGATTGGTTTGCCGTGCGCACCAGCGCAGGCCAGACTTTCAGCCAAGTGAATCCGCCGAAAGATGACGGCCCAATTGCCACGGTGGTCGCAACGAATACCCAATTTGGCATTAACGCACCGGGATATACGACGTACGGCTATGACAACGTCGGCGTTAAACCGGAAAAGGGCAAATACTTCAGCGCTGGATTCGTCGTGCGTGCCTCAAACTTTACCGGCAATGTCGATTACTTCAACATTCGGATCGAAGACAAGACGCGCACAATGAGTTCAACTAACACGCTGCTCGCCCTGATCGGTAAGAACAGCGCGCTCACCACGGACCTCCTAGATTGCACTAGCCCGATGTTTGTCCCTCAAGCAGGGTTCGCGGGTCAGCCATTTGTTGTGCTGCCGGGAGGTTGCGCACAAGGTGTAACGACAGTGGGTAGCCTCGGCGCCGCCGGCACAAAAATTAACTACTATGCCGGCACGGACCAAGTCAATTCGGGCGAGCTGAAAACCGCCGGTTTCGATCTTTCGGCGAACTATCGATTCGATAGCGTGGTGGGTGGCACGTTGACACCCTCCGTAGACCTGACTTACAACACAGAGTGGAAGCTTGGAGACTTTATTCTCGGCGATACGGTGGTTTCTAAGGGATACGATGGATTGGGCTACAAGAACAACACCACCGACGGTCGACTGGGTTTAGCAGTGCCGAAATGGCGCGGAAGTTTGGGTCTAAATTACAGAAATGGACGCCACAACCTAAACATTCTTGCCACATACACACCGAGCATCGTTAACGAGGATCCATCCGACTTCGATGCGAGCAACGATCAGAACGCCAACATTGGCAATACTAACGGAGTAGTCACTACAGGTACGACAGCGGCGACAGCCGCTTGCACCGTACCGGGTGTGACGGGCACCGGCATAACCACTGGGATAGGCAATGTCCCTGCCGGCGCAGGCACTGGTCAGTTCGGCTCAGCCAGTGTCAATCAAAACGGCACAGCGACAACACTCACGCGTGGTTTCTGCGGCACGCAGAATGCGTCTGTGCTCTCTGGCGACCACATCGCGGGTTTCACAAATGTCGACTTGAATTATCGAATTGAGATACTCGATAACCTTGCGATGTCGCTGACGATCAACAATCTGCTGGATCGAGAACCGTCCTTCGATCGGTCGACAGCTGGATATAACCCGGGTTTCGGCAGCCCGCTGTTGCGCAACTACAAACTCAGCGTTCACTATAAGTTCTAAACCGCTCTGCTCTTGTTTACGCTGCCGGACTTACCGTCCGGCGGCGATTACTTTTTCACGACCCGCGTTACGCAACCTGCAAAAACTCCACCCAGTTGCCGTCGGGGTCTTCGACCATGCCGATCTTCACGCCGGGTCGAATTTCGGTTTCTTTCACCGCAATCTTGTAACCACCATCGGCGCAACTCTTGAGCATCTCCGATAAGTTGCTCACGGAGATGGTCCAGTAGCGATAGCCGTTCGCGCCACGCACGCCGCCGGTTGCTGCTTTGGCGGGCAACGACTCGACAACAACAACTTTGATCACGCTATCGCCGCAACCGAGCTGGTGCATGAGACCGCCGCCGGGCATTTTCATTTCGCGCAGATATTCGAACCCTAGCGCGTCACGATAGAACTTGAGCATTGCATCGCCGTTGGTCGTAACGATGCCTAAGTCGATTGCGCGTTTGGTTAGTGCGATGGCCATTGAATCTCTCCCGTTGATGAAGCGAATTGTTATTTCAAAGTTTTGATGTTGATCGCTTGAGTCTCTAAAAACTCAGGCGCGGTGCGCGCCGCGCGTTCGCCCAAGATCGAACACGCAAGCGAGCTTAAAGTGAACACGACCGCGACCCATGCCATGTAACGAGGGCCAACGATCGTAATCGCAGCCGATCCCAAACTGGAACCGATAGCGCCACCCAAATAAGTGACCGACGAATTCATCGCAATCGTTGCGGACGCGAGAGTTGGCGCCACCGAAACCAAGCGCGATTGTTGCACGGCGGGGAATCCCGCGCCGCCCGCACTATACACAAACTGCAAAATGAAAATCAGCCATACCCATTGAGCACAGATTGGCCACAGAATAAGCACGCTTGCCGCCGAGATGGCGCACTTGTAGGCAACGCTGGCCGCGCTCATGCGCTTGAGCATTTGTACGCTGGATAGATTGCCCACCAAACTACCGATGCCGCTGACAAACAATAGCGCCGCTAGCGCGTTGCCTGCGACGTTCGATACTTCTTTGGCGATCACCGCGATAAATCCGAACATCAACATGCTGCCGACATTGGTAAGTCCCGTTGCCGACGTGAGCAACAACAGGGGCGGCGATTTGAAAATCTTCGCCCAACTGCGCAGATTGAGTGTCGGCACTTTGACTCCATCTGGCACCGAGCACCACACCAGCAACGCCATTATCGCGCTGGCAAAACCGATAAAAGCGAATGCATAGCGCCATCCGGCATGCGCGCCGATCAACACGTTGATCGGACTACCTAGCACCGAACCTACTGCCCAACCGACCATCAGTTTTGCCAGTGTCGGCGCTCGTTCATTCGCCGGAACCAACATGCTCATCGTCGCCGCGGCCTGTGGGGTAAACACCGCCGATGTCACCGCCGCGAGTACACGCGCCCACATGAGCTGCGAATACGATTGACTGAGCGCCGCCAATCCGTTCGCCACCGCGCAACACGCCATCGCGACGGTCAGCAATTTTCGCCGATCGATACTCGACCCCATCGTTGCAAGCACCGGTGCGCAGATTCCTGCCGTCAAACCGAACGCTGCAATCAGTAAGCCAGCTTGCGCCGGCGTTACTTGCAAGGCGGTCACAATCTCGTTCATCAAACCGCTGACGACCATGAAGCTCGTAGCGACAAAGAAATTGCCGACGATAAAGATCAGAAGCAGGGGATTGCGCATGCGCTAGCGTGCTGGGTGTAAACGTCTAAGGTAACAGTCGGCTCACTCGGTGCGAAGTAACGACCGCACATTTGGATATGCCGCTTTCTTAAGAGTTTCGGAATATCGTTGCGTGGAATGCGCCGCGAAATGTTTCCGGAGTTAAGATACGGCCATGCCGCTTTCCCGCTTCCATTCCGCCACCGCCAACTGGTTCGAGCAGGCGTTTAGTGCGCCGACCGAATCGCAGCTTGCTGCATGGCCGGCAATTCAAAGCGGTCAACATGCGCTGATCGCGGCACCAACCGGATCGGGAAAAACCCTAGCCGCATTCCTTGCCGCAATCGATTCATTAGTTCGCCAAGGCATCGAAGGACAACTCGCGAATGCCATTCAAGTCGTTTATGTCTCGCCGCTCAAAGCGCTGTCGAACGACGTGCAACGTAACCTAGATCGTCCACTTGCTGGGATCAACGACCAGCTCGTCAAGCTCGGATTGCCCGATTTGGAAATTCGCGCACAGGTCCGTACCGGCGACACACCGCAGTCCGAACGCGCAGCCATGCGCAAACATCCACCGCACATCTTGGTCACTACGCCGGAGTCGCTTTATTTGCTGCTCACCTCCAACTCCGGTCGCGAAATGCTGGCCAGCACGCGCACGATCATTGTCGATGAAATTCACGCGGTGGCGGCGAGCAAACGCGGAGCGCATCTTGCGTTGAGTTTGGAGCGACTCGCCGCACTTTGCACACAGCCGTTGCAACGTATTGGTTTATCGGCCACACAAAAGCCGATTGAAGACGTCGCGAGATTCTTAGCCAACGAAGCGCCGTGCACCATCATCGACAGCGGTCACGTTCGCGAACGCGATCTCGCTTTGCTGCTCCCCGATGCGCCACTTGAAGCCGTGATGTCGGGAGAGGTGTGGAACAACATCTACGACAAACTTGCCGCGCTGATCGCAACCCATCACACCACGCTCGTGTTCGCGAACACACGGCGCATGGTCGAACGTGTCACGCGACATTTGAGCGAACGCCTCGGCGAAGAGAACGTCGCGGCGCATCACGGCAGTCTCGCCAAAGAGCAACGCTTCGATGCAGAGGAGCGTTTGAAGCAAGGCAAACTCAAAGTCATGGTGGCGACCGCATCGCTCGAACTCGGCATCGACATCGGCGATGTAGAGCTTGTCTGCCAACTTGGGTCGCCGCGATCGATTGCGACTTTCTTACAACGTGTCGGTCGAGCGAATCATTCGGTGGGCGGTGTGCCGAAAGGACGCCTGCTACCGTTAAGTCGCGACGATCTCATCGAATGCACTGCGCTGCTCGATGCCGTTCGCTTGGGCGAATTGGATCGCTTGATTTTCCGGCCCAAACCCATCGATGTGCTCTGCCAACAAATCGTCGCTGAAGTTTCCGCGCGCGAGTATGCGGAAGATGAGTTGTTCGCACTCGTCACGCGTGCCTGGACATATCGAAACCTCTCACGCAAAGAGTTCGATGAAGTTGTCGCGATGCTGTCCGACGGTTTCGCAACGCGACGCGGACGACAAAGCGCTTATCTCCATCGCGATGCGGTCAATCGACAACTGCGTGCGCGCCGCGGCGCAAAACTCACCGCGATCACCTGCGGCGGCGCTATTCCCGACAACGCGGACTATCACGTCGTGCTTGAGCCTGCGGGGATTCTGGTCGGTACGCTCAACGAAGACTTTGCTATCGAAAGCAATGCCGGCGATATTTTTCAATTGGGTAACTCGTCGTACAAGATACTGCGCGTCGAAGCCGGTCGAGTTCGCGTCGAAGACGCGCACGGTCAACCGCCGACGATTCCTTTTTGGTTGAGCGAAGCGCCGGCGCGCACCAATGAACTATCGAGTTCCGTTGCTCGTCTGCGCGCAGCGATCAACAAAAGTTTGGCGACCATAAGCACCGATACATTGGCAGCGACGACTTCGATGCTCATGAACGAGCACCGTCTCGAAAGGATTGCTGCGGAGCAAATCGTCGAGTACTTAGGCTCCGCGAAAGCGGTGCTTGGAGAGTTGCCGACGCAATCCGGCATTGTGTTCGAACGCTTTTTCGACGAGACCGGCGGCATGCAGCTGGTGATTCACGCGCCATTCGGCGGACGCATCAATCGCGCATTTGGACTCGCACTGCGCAAACGCTTTTGTCGCAGTTTTAACTTCGAACTACAAGCGGCGGCGACAGAGGATGCGATTATCTTATCGCTCGGTGAAACGCATAGCTTTGTACTTGCAGACGTCGCGCGATTCTTAAGCAGTCAATCCGTGAAGGATGTGTTGGTGCAAGCGCTGCTCGACGCGCCAATGTTTACGACACGATGGCGCTGGAATGCCAGCATCGCGTTGGCGATCCAACGCATGCGCGGCGGCAAACGCACATCGGCGGCGATTCAACGCATTGCCTCGGAGGATTTAATTTCCGTGGTGTTTCCGGATCAGCTTGCGTGCTTCGAGAACATTCAGGGCGAACGTCAGATTCCTGATCATCCGCTAGTCAATCAAACGCTGCACGACTGTCTGCACGAAGCAATGGATATCGACGGATTAATCGCCGTACTTACCGGTATCGAAAGTGAAACCATTAAGGTGATCGCGCGTGATCTACCGGCGCCCTCGCCGCTCGCTCAAGAAATTCTGAACGCGCGCCCCTATGCATTCTTGGACGACGCGCCACTCGAAGAGCGTCGTACGCAGGCGGTGGCGGCTCGTCGCTGGCTCGATCCGCAAGCAGCGCAGGAATTTGGACAATTGAATCCCGAAGCAATTCGCACGGTGCGCGAAGAAGCTTGGCCGGATGCCGCCAACGCCGACGAACTGCACGATGCATTGATGACCCTTGGCGTGGTGACGCAAGCAGAAGGCGAACGTAGCCGCTGGTTGTTATTATTCGAACAATTGGTGTCAGCCAATCGTGCGACATGCTTGCATCTCGGTGCGAAGCGCTATTGGATCGCAGCCGAGAATCTGCCGATGATATCGGCGATTTATCCGGACGGATCGCTGCATCCGACGATGACTGCGCCGGCGCAATATGCGAATCGCACTTGGGAACGCGACGTCGCAATCGTCGAACTACTGCGCGGACGACTTCAAGGCCTTGGACCCACGACAAGCGATACACTCGCTGCGAACCTGTCTTTGTCGAAAAGCGAAATCGATGTCGCGTTGATCGCACTCGAAACCGAAGGCTTCGTGTTGCGTGGGCAATTCACTCCTTCCAATTCTTCTTCTGGCCAATTACCGGT
>JAYTQU010000367.1:0-2941 GCA_043746555.1 Pseudomonadota bacterium
GGAATAGCACGCCACGTCGGCGGCGCTCAAAATGCTTGTGATGCTTTCGCTGTCGCGGTTGATTTCGACGATGCCGATACTAACGCCAATGTTTACCACGCCGTCCTGCCACACAAAGCGAAAATCGCGTATCGCTTGTCGCAATGATTCGGCAATACGTGCGCCGCGATCCGTGGCGCAGCTCTGCAGTAACACGCCAAATTCGTCGCCGCCCAATCGCGCGATCATATCGCTAGTGCGAATGCGCGTTTGCAACAAGCCCGTTACCTGCTTCAATAATCGGTCGCCGGCCTGATGCCCGCATGTGTCGTTCACCACTTTGAATTGATCGAGGTCGAGATACAGCAACACATGCGTGATATCGGTCGACGCGCCTCGCGCGGACAACAACGCTTCGTTGAGGCGGTTCTCGAACTCGCGCCGATTGATGAGACCGGTGAGCGCATCGTGACTGGCTTGATACGCAAGCGCGCGCCGCAAGCGTCGCTCTTTGCTCACATCGTGAAACACCATCACCGCGCCGATCACTTGTCCAGTGCGATCTCGAATCGGCGCAGCGGAATCTTGAATCGCGATCTCCTGACCGCGACGATTCACAAGCACAGTGTGATCCATCACGGCAATGACGCGCCCTTCTCGCAAGCAGCGCGATACGGGATCCTCTACGACGTCGCGAGTCACCTCGCTGAGAATCGAAAAGATCTCAGCTAACGGTCGACCTTGAGCTTCGCTTGAATCCCATCCGGTGAGATCCTCGGCAACGGGATTGAGATATTCCACGCGCTTTTCCGCATCGGTAGTGATCACCGCATCGCCTATCGATTTAAGGGTGACCTGCGCTTTGTCTTTTTCCTCAAGCACCGCAATTTCGGCACGCTTACGCTCGGTGATGTCGGAGATCGTGCCCTCGAACCCTACGACCATTCCCGTGGTATCGCGCACCGCGCGCGCATTTTCCACGACAGTGATAATTGAACCGTCGAGTCGTCGCAGTTGGAATTCGAAATGACGCACTTCACCGTCGCGCTCGATGGCGGTCACTGCTTGCAGGCGATCTTGCGGATTGGCGTACAGCGATGGCGTGGATAACTCCAATGCTTCATCGACCGACTCGCAACCGATCATACGCACTAATGCCGGGTTGACCGATAGGAACCGGCCGTCGCGCGTCGTGCTATAAACACCCTCCACGACATTTTCGAACAAGCGCCGATAACGCGTCTCGCTGTCGCGTAATGCGCCTTCCGCTGTTTTTCGCTCAGTTGTATCACGCAAACAAACGATGTACATCGCGCGACTGTTTAACGTCGTTTTGCTCACAGCGACTTCAGCGCAGAATTGCACGCCGTTATCGCGGACCGCCGTGGTTTCATGCGGCGCTAAATCTCTTTGTGTGTCTTCGCTACGCGCCGCCCATTGATCCAATGGCTCGCGCAAATTTTTGCCCGCCAACTCGGGCAACAATATCGACAGCGACTGTCCGACAATGTCGGACTCTATGTGTCCGCAAATGCGCTGACCGGTGGCGTTAATCGTGGCGACGTGACCGCCTTCGTCCACCGTGAGAATGGCGTCTTTAACATGATCGAGAATCGCTTGCAGCTGGCTGGCTGTGCTGGCTTTTAATTCGCGGGTCAGCGCGGCGGCTTCATCCGACATCATTTGCATCGAGCGCACGATTCCGCGTCGCTCACCATCCATTTGAACGTACGTTTCCGCGACCAACTTGAGCAACGCCGACAACTCCAGTTGACCGGCGACACTCGTCGCTGTGGCGAGCTGCGATTCAAGCAGACGATGCATATGGTATGTAACTAACTTCCCGCCCAAACCGCAAGAAATTGCGGCGAAAACTCGAACTGCCGGGCGACCTTAGCCGCACCTGCTATTGTGTTAGGTAAAGAGCTTAGGGGGTTTAAGTCACATCCGGGTGTGAAGCCGTTCCCGGTTTTAGGAGCGCAGCTAAGATCGAGGCTGATCTGCCGGGGTTATGTCGAATGAGTGCGTATCGAAAGCCGTCCTCGCGTCCAGGCTCGATAAGCTCTGGACGCGATCAACAGTAACTCGATTATTCTTCGACTTCCGCCGCACGACCCGCGCGCTTGCGTTCGTGTTCCTTCAGCGCACGTTTTCGCAAACGGATTTCCTTCGGCGTGACTTCGACCAGTTCGTCATCGTCGATGAACTCCATCGCCTGTTCCAAGGTGTATTTGATCGGCGGCGTCAACACGATATTTTCATCGGTGCCGGCAGCGCGCATGTTGGTGAGCTTCTTGCCTTTAAGCGGATTCACCACCAAATCGTTATCGCGACTGTGAATGCCGATGATCTGGCCTTCGTACACTTCGTCCGCATGCGACACCATCAATCGTCCACGCTCTTGCAGGTTGAACAACGAATACCCCAGCACCTTGCCTTGCGCGCTCGCAATCAATACGCCGTTCTGGCGCAAACCGATATCGCGCTTTGCCATCGGACCGTAGTGATCGAACACGTGATAGAACAACCCCGTGCCTTGAGTCATCGTCCGGAACTGCGTTTGAAAGCCGATCAATCCGCGCGATGGCATTGTGTAGTCGAGACGCACGCGGCCTTTGCCATCCGCTTGCATGCCCGTAAGTTGCCCGCCTCGTTCGCCCAACGCTTGCATCACCGATCCTTGCGACGTGTCGTCGAGATCGATGGTCACCGTTTCGTAGGGCTCACATTGTTTGCCATCAATTTCCTTGATGACCACGCGCGGTCGCGATACC
Organism: Pseudomonadota bacterium; assembly: GCA_043746555.1. Lineage (GTDB taxonomy): Bacteria > Pseudomonadota > Gammaproteobacteria > Steroidobacterales > Steroidobacteraceae > CAZQYC01. The sequence goes on from JAYTQU010000367.1 coordinate 2,754, forward strand.
GCCAATTCATAGCCTTCGCGACGCATGTTCTCCAGAAGTACACCGAGATGCAATTCGCCGCGACCATACACTTTGAACTTGTCTGGGTCCTCGGTATCTTCAACGCGCAACGCCACGTTGTGAATGATCTCGCGCTCCAAACGCTCGCGGATTTGTCGGCTGGTGACGTACTTGCCTTCGCGACCGCA
>JAYTQU010000368.1:0-6440 GCA_043746555.1 Pseudomonadota bacterium
GGAAATCGTGAACCCGGTTGTCGAAGGTTCGGTGCGCGCTCGTCAGCAGCGTCGCAACGATACCGCGGGCGACAAAGTCATTCCGATTTTGATTCACGGCGACGCGGCGTTCGCCGGTCAAGGCGTGATCATGGAGACGCTGCAGATGTCCCAGGCACGCGGCTTCTATACCGGCGGCACCGTGCATCTCATTATCAATAATCAAGTGGGCTTCACCACCAGCGATCCGCGCGACACTCGTTCAACTTTGTATTGCAGCGATCCGGCCAAAATGATCGAGGCGCCGATTTTCCATGTGAATGGCGACGATCCCGAAGCGGTGATTCTCGCGACGCGCATCGCGCTCGAATACCGCATGATGTTTCATAAGGATGTCGTGATCGATCTAGTGTGCTATCGCCGCCTCGGCCATAACGAAGCGGACGAACCGGCCGCGACACAGCCGATGATGTATCAACACATTCGTAAATTTCCGACCACGCGACAACGTTATGCCGAAAAGCTTGTGAGCGAAGGCGCGATTGCTGCCGCCGACGCCGACGCGATGGTGGAGCAGTATCGCCGGGAACTCGATGAAGGAAAAACGCAAGCGAAGCGATCATTGGGCTTGATCGGCAATCAACACACCGTCGATTGGAGCGGTTATACCGCCGACGACTGGACCGAGAGCGTGACCACGGGCGTCAAGGTTGAATTACTCCGCGAACTCGGAACGAAACTCACCGCCGTTCCCGAAAATTTCACGCTGCATCGCCAGGTCGCGAAGGTCGTCGACGATCGCGTGAAAATGCTTGCCGGACAATTGCGACTCGACTGGGGTTGCGCCGAAACATTGGCGTATGCATCGTTGCTCACCGAGGGCTACGAGATTCGCATTACCGGTCAAGATAGCGGTCGCGGCACGTTCTTTCATCGTCACGCGGTGTGGCACGATCAGACCACCGGCAGCACGTACATCCCGCTGAAAAACATTTCTCCAAGTCAACCGCGTTTTACCGTCATCGATTCGTTGTTATCGGAAGAGGCGGTGCTCGGTTTCGAATACGGCTTCTCGACCACCGATCCAAATTGTTTGACGATCTGGGAAGGGCAGTTCGGCGACTTCGCCAACGGCGCGCAAGTGGTGATCGATCAATTCATCAGCTCCGGCGAATCCAAGTGGGGTCGCGTCTGCGGGCTTACGCTGTTTCTTCCGCACGGTTACGAAGGTCAAGGGCCCGAGCATTCATCCGCGCGACTCGAACGCTTTTTGCAATTGAGCGCCGAAAACAACATGCAAGTATGCGTGCCTTCGACGCCGGCGCAAATGTTTCATATGCTGCGGCGACAAATGCGCCGCTCGTTGCGCAAACCGTTGATCGTGATGACGCCTAAGAGTTTGTTACGTCATAAGTTGTCGGTTTCGCAACTCGAAGAACTGACGCACGGGACGTTTCAAAACGTGATCGACGAAGTGGATGATATCGAAGCCGTGCGAGTCAAGCGCGTGGTATTTTGTTCCGGCAAAGTCTATTTCGATTTGCTTGAAGCTCGACGCAACTACGGACTGCACGACGTCGCAATCGTGCGCATCGAACAGCTCTATCCGTTTCCGACCGAAGAATACAAAGCGGTGATCGATCGGTATCCCAACGCGCGCGACGTGGTGTGGTGTCAAGAAGAACCGCAGAATCAAGGCGCGTGGTATCAAATTCGACATCGTTTGCAGGAGCCGCTGTCCTCGAAAGATCAATTGTTGTATTCGGGCCGCGCGCCCGCTGCTGCGCCCGCAACCGGTATCGCCAAGATGCACGCCGAGCAACAGCTTGAATTGGTCGATGCCGCGTTACGCGCCGATCGCGCAGAAGAAACGGTACGGCAGACTCAAACGCTGCGTTTGGCGGCGACTCACGTTCAACCGGTTGTACAGCCGGTCGCAAAGAAAGCTTAGAGAGAATTAGCCAGGGATATTGACTATGAGTATCGAAGTAAAAGTTCCACAATTGCCCGAATCGATCGTCGATGCGACGCTGGTGTCGTGGCACAAACAACCGGGCGACGCCGTGAGTCGCGATGAAAATCTGGTTGATTTGGAAACGGACAAAGTGGTGCTCGAAGTCCCCGCGCCCATGGGTGGCGTGATTAAAGAACTTAAAGTGGCTAACGGCGCAACGGTGACGAGCGGTCAAGTGCTGGCGATTCTTGAAGAAGGTGCGGCCGGTGTAGCCATGGCAAATCAACTCGCTGCGAAACAAGCCGTCGTGGCGACGGCCGCATCTGCGACCAAAGCTGACGCCAACAAATCCGGTCCGGCGACGCGACGCATGGTCGAAGAACATAAACTCGATCCCGCGCAAATTGCGGCGAGTGGCAAGGATGGTCGCGTTACCAAGGCGGATGTGATTCAACACTTGAACAAACCAGCAGCGAATGCACTGGCGACAACGCCGATGACAAATTCAGTGGCGAAAGCCGCATCCGTAACGCTAGCGCCAGTGGGAGCGCGCGCGGAACAGCGCGTACCGATGACGCGCTTGCGCACCCGAGTGGCGGAACGTCTGGTACATGCGCAAGCAACGGCTGCAATGCTGACCACGTTTAACGAAGTGGATCTCACCGCCATCAACGATATTCGCTCGCGTTACAAGGAAAAGTTCGAAAAATCTCACGGCGTGAAGCTCGGATTCATGTCGTTCTTCGTTAAAGCGGCCATAGAAGCCTTGCGCCGCTTCCCGGCCGTGAATGCTTCGCTCGACGGTAACGACGTTGTGTATCACGAGTACTACGATATCGGTGTCGCCGTCTCGACTGAACGCGGGTTGATGGTGCCGATACTACGCAACGCCGAGAACATGAGTTTTGCCGAAATCGAATCGTCTGTGGGCAGCGCTGCGGCACGCGCACGCAACGGCTCGATTACGTTGGAAGAACTCAGCGGCGGCACGTTCACCATTACCAACGGCGGCGTGTTCGGTTCGCTCATGTCCACGCCAATTTTGAATCCGCCACAAGTGGCGATCTTGGGAATGCACAAGATTCAAGACCGTCCCATGGCTGTGAATGGACAAGTTCAAATTCGTCCGATGATGTATCTCGCGCTTACCTACGATCATCGCATCGTCGATGGGCGCGAGTCGGTGCAGTTCTTGGTCGCGATCAAAGATGCGCTCGAAGATCCGTCGCGCCTGTTGTTGCAATTGTAAGAGGAAGGTGTTAGCGGTTAGGAGTCAGTAGTGAGCCAGAAGTCTGGCGAGGACTCCTCCGGCTAACGCCTAACAACCAACACCTAACGACTTCAATATTATGAACCAAGAATTCGACGTCATCGTCATCGGCGGCGGTCCCGCCGGCTATCCCTGTGCGATCCGCGCGGCGCAAAATAAACTGAGCGTCGCATGCATCGATGAATGGCAGAACCGCGATGGCACGTATGCCTTCGGCGGTACTTGTTTGAACGCGGGCTGCATTCCGTCGAAAGCACTGCTTGAATCTTCGGAGCTGTATCACCGCGCACACACGGAATTTGCGGCGCACGGCATTTCCACCGGAGCGGTGCAAATGGATGTGGCGGCAATGCAGGCGCGCAAGGGCAAGATCGTCAAGCAATCGACGATGGGCATTCTCGCGCTGTTCAAAGCGGCGGGCGTGACGCCATTGCAAGGTCATGGCAAGTTGCTTGCTAATAGCAAAGTCGAATTCACCGGCAAAGACGGCGCAAAACAAACTTTAACCGCGAAGCATGTCGTGCTCGCGTCCGGTTCCGCGCCGATGCCGTTAAAGAGCGTTCCTTTCGATAACGCAAACGTCGTCGATTCTTGGGGCGCGTTGGAGTTTACATCCGTGCCGAAGAAACTCGGCGTCATCGGAGCAGGCGTCATCGGATTGGAACTAGGTAGTGTGTGGCGGCGCTTGGGCGCCGAAGTCATCGTGCTTGAAGCGCTAGACAAATTTTTGCCGATCGCCGATGGCGCGGTCGCGAAGGAAGCATTGCGTCATCTACAGAAGCAAGGTCTCGACATTCGCCTCGGCGCGAAAGTGACCGGCTGCGAAAAATCCAAAGATGGCGTTTTGCTGCAATTCACTGACGCGAAAGGCGCGCAAAGCGTTGTCGTCGAGAAGGTCGTGGTCGCGATTGGCCGTCGTCCCTATACGTTGGAATTGCTCGGTGACGGAACCGGTGTCGAACTCGACGAACGCGGTTTCATCAAGGTCGATCACGATTGTCGCACCGGCGCTGAGAATGTCTGGGCCGTCGGCGATGTGGTGCGCGGACCGATGTTGGCGCACAAAGGGAAAGAGGAAGGCATTGTCGTGGCCGACTTGATCGCCGGTAAGATGGGCGAGGTGAACTACGACTTGGTGCCGTCGGTGATCTACACCGCACCGGAAATCGCATGGGTGGGATTGACCGAAGAACAAATCAAGGAAAGCGGTCGCGCCTACAAAGTCGGCTCGTTTCCGTTCTTAGCCAGCGGTCGCGCTCGTGCGATGGAAGCCGCGAATGGCTTCTGCAAGGTGATCGCCGATAAGGACAGCGACGAAATTTTAGGCGTGCACGTCATCGGACCGATGGCCGGCGAATTGATCGCCGAAGCCGTGCTCGCGATGGAATACTCCGCCAGCACCGAAGATTTGCAACGCACTATGCACGCACATCCGACCTTATCCGAGGCTCTACACGAAGCCGCGTTGAATGCGGATAAGTTGGCGATCGATATTCCTAATCGATAGGGCGGAAGTAGTATCAAGACAATTGACTGCGTGCAGACTGCACGCTACCGTCAGGTCCATGGAATCCGAGCTTGCAAAGTACGCCGAGCAACAGCTGATTGAAGCTGCCAAGCGAATGACGCCTGAACAGCGGTTACAGACGTATTTGGCCCATAGCAAACGCATGGTCGAGCTGCAACGGGCTGGGAAACGAATGAGAGCAGCGGAAGCAGCTCACGACAAGGCGTTGACGGAAGATACACAGAAGAAAGACGATAACAACGATGGCTGTTAGCGCTTCCGGCCAATCGTCCGAATTATTGATCGAGGTAGTTGGCGTTCTGAATGCGCGCGGCATCGACTACGTAGTGATTGGTGCGATGGCAGTGTCGTTGCACGGTGTCGTTCGGGCAAGCGTTGATGCCGATGCGATCGTGTCCGCAACGAGTGGCCAGATGAAGGCACTGAGCAAAGAGCTCGCGGCGAGTGGACTGACGACGGAATTTAGGATGGGCGAAGAATTCGACGCCATTCCCGCGATGTTGATCGTTTCCGACCGGCACGAAAATCGCGTGGACCTGCTTATGGGCCTTCGCCAGCTCGACTCGGAGGTCTACAGCCGCGCCAAGGAAATCATTGTTCCAGAGCTTGGTGCGCCACTGCGTTTTGCGAGTCGCGAAGATCTCATCGCAATGAAACTTTTCGCGGGCTCTCCCAAAGACCTGATGGATGTTGAACGAATGATTGCCGTTGGCGGATCGCTGGTCGATTTCGACTTGGTGCAACGACTGGCTGCCCGCTTCGGGCGCAATGCGGTTGAGAACTATAAGAAAATTGTCGAGCGGTCATAACAGAGGCGGACAGAAGCGGCGCCCTGCTTGCCGGTCTCGATGTTGGATCGATCAGTTCTGTCTTCGTGCGCTGATCACATTCGGCAGTCCTTGAATTCTTCCTAGCACCTGCGACAACTCCGCGAGATCGTGCACGGTAATGCGGATATTCATATCGACAATGCCGTCGCCCGTGTGGGTATTGGAATTCATCGAAAGAATATGAATGTGTCGATCCGATAGCACGCCGGTCACGTCGCGCACGATGCTGCGGCGATCGTAAGCGCTCACATGAATGGCGGCGGCGAAGGTGCGTTCGGCATCGTGACTCCAAGTGACCGGAATCACGCGTTCGCCGTGCGTGCGCTTGAGTCGGGTCAAATTGCTACACGACTCGCGATGAATGCTGACGCCGCGACCCAACGTGATGTAGCCGGCAATCGCTTCGGGCGGCACAGGGCGGCAACATTTGGCGTACGTGGACAGCAAATCGCCAACGCCGTCGATGCGTACGCCGTCGGCGGCTTTGCGGCTTGAATCCTCTTTGCGTGCAATTGGCGCGGGAAATTCCTGGGGTTTCGTGCGTCGTTGTATCGCGCCGGTAATCTGCGGAATCGTCAATTCGCCTTCGCCCAAAGCCAAATACAATTGATCGGCATTCTTGCAATCGAATTCGTCAATCAATTCGGGAAGCGTCACCGAATGAATGGCAAGACGTTGCAGTTCGCGTTCCAGCATTTGTTTGCCTTGCTGCGTGTTCTGCTGTTCGTCTTGCTTGCGAAACCAGGCGCGCACCTTGGAGCGATTGCGTTGCGACGCTAAAAATCCGAGCGATGGGACCAGCCAGTCGCGACTCGGATTTGATTGCTTTGCGGCAACGATTTCCACTTGATCGCCATTCGCGAGTTTGTGATCGAGCGG
>JAYTQU010000369.1:0-20885 GCA_043746555.1 Pseudomonadota bacterium
GCTGCGATTTCTGATAGCTGAAATGTCGACGACTCTTGTTGCGTCGTCAATTTCGTAAACTACGCGCCAGTCACCGGTGCGAACTCTCCAGAGTTGTCCGCGAGCGACTCGATTTGTGCCACTAATCTTCGCACGATAGATGAGTCAAGCGCTTGAAGCTCTTTGCGCGCAGAGCGCGCAAACGTGATCGTGTACTTGGCCACGGCCCCGAGCTGCGCATTCCGGCCAAGGTGGACACTCAAACCGGTCATGGTGGACAGTGATCGGAGCGTAGCGACGCAAGCGGGGTGTTATTTATCAGAGTGTCCGGCATGGAGCAAGTTTGCGGCCGGTTTGCGCATCGATTCTTTGCCGGTGAGTTCGATGCGATGGGCGGTGTGGATGAGTCGATCCAGGATGGCGTCGGCTAGACGTGCGCCGCCTAAGTACTCGTGCCAATCGCTAATCGGTAGTTGCGAGGTCACGAGGGTGGAACTCACGCCATCGCGCTCTTCGATGGTTTCGAGCAAGTCTTGTTTTTCTGTTTCGGTGAGGGGGGCCAATCCAAAATCGTCAATGACGAGGAGCGCCAGTTTGCTCAATCGTTTGAGGAGTGGTGCGTAGGTGCCTTGAGCGCGTGCTTGGACAAACAGAGTGAGTAGCGTGGGTAGGCGAATGTACTGAACACTGAAGCCTGAGCGGCAGGCGTTGTGTCCGAGCGCTTGGGCAAGATAGCTTTTGCCCGCGCCTGAAGGGCCGGTAATCAACATAGGTTGATGCGCAGTCAGCCACCGATTTTTGGCGAGGTCGAGCACCTTGTCTTTGTGCAGTCCGCGTGCCGCTGCGTAGTCGATGTTTTCCATGCAGGCGGCGCGTTGTTTGAACTTGGCGTGTTTGAGTCGTGCGGTGAGTTTGCGATTCTGTCGGTGCAGCCATTCGTCATCGACGATCAGGCCGAGCAGTTGGCTGGGCGATAGGTCTTGATGGTCGATGCGATTGAGGCGTTCTTTCAACGCGTTGGCCATGCCGTGTAGTTTCAGGGCGATGAGTTTGTCGTACGTTTGTTCGATGAGCATGTGTTTTTCCAAAGTGAAAGTGAATGAGTCGGTGAGTCAATCAACGAGTGTGCCGAGTGGTGTTCTCCTGTGTGGCGTCAATGAGTGAGCGAATGGCGCATCGCTATGGATGCGCCGCTCTATTTAGTTGTAGTAGCTTCTGCCGCGCACGTTCGCGGCGCCCAAATTGGTATCGAGTTTTACATCACTATCGTTCGCTGCTAGCGGCGCCGCTTCCATGTGCTGGGCCAGCATGGTTTTAAGCGTGGTGTAGTGCGGCGATTGAATCGCGAGTGCTTTAGCGCACGCCAACTCCAAGCGCGCCGCGCCGTGTTTCTCGCTGAGGCGCAAGATGCCGAGCGCAGAACGATAGCCTTGCTCTGGATGCGGTTTGTGCCTAATCACATGATCGATCACTGCACCGGTATGCGCGCCCACGGTGTTGCCCCACGCGATTAAGCGGCTGGGTGTCCATTGCAAATGCGCGCGATGCGACGCAGGCCGATGCTCTGGGTGCGTGCTGTACTTAAACTTCTCGTTACTGCGCACATGACTTGCGACGCGAATACCGCGGTGAAACAGCTCTATTGTGTGCACCGTGCCGCGTACCCAGAACGTTTCATGAATCAACGTGTACGAGGCGCTGTAGTAGTGATCGTCAAAGATCAGGTGATAGTCGATATTGAGTCGCGCCTCGCGCCACTCGGCGTACTCGTACGGTGTGGCGGGCAGCGCAAGCAATGCGGGTTGGTCTAATCGCTCGAACAACTCACGACGCGATTGCTTCACATGCCGCATCGTTTTGTTGTTGAGCTTGGCCAGCAGCTCGGCAATCGCGGCATTCAACTCCTGTAAGTGATAGAACGTGCGATGGCGTAGCGCGGCTAGAATCCAGCGCTGAGCCACGAGCACCGGCGCTTCCACTTTACCTTTATCGCGCGGTTTTCTGACCCGCGCGGGGATCACACACGTGCCAAAATGCTGCGCCAGTTCCTGATACGCGCGCGTCAACTGCGCCTCGTAGCGATCCGCTCGTTTAACCGCTGCTGCTAAAATCCGGCACCGTGAGCGCCGCAACGCCACCAAAGAACTCGAACATGCGCACATGACAATCAAGCCATGCGGGCAGGCTTTGCGACAACGTGGCCACGGCAAACGTATACGAACTCGCGCCCAACGCACCGACAAACAGTTCGGTCGGCACGCGCGCGCCGCTGAGGGGGTCGCAGAGAAACAGGCCATCGCAATAATCGACAAACACTTTCTCGCCCGGGCGATGCACGTGTCGCAACACCACCGACAATTTGCGCTCAAAGCGTCGATACAACTCGGCGTACTGCGAATACTGATAGCCATCCGGATGCACCGCCTTGTATTCCGTCCACAGTAGCGCCAACGTCACCTGATGATCGCGCCGTGCCAACTCCTCGCGCACGTGCGACCAATCAGGCAGCGGTCGCAAACATTGCGTTACCGGCTTCACCACCACCGGATACAACCGCGCGTCCAGCGCCGCTTCAGACAGCGCATCGACCGCATCCCAACTCGACAACCCACTCGCCTGCGCGCGCTGCAAACACGCCCCTATCGCGCTCTTACTCATGTCAGATGCCTGCGCCAATTTACGCAGGCTGGTGACACCGCCTAAAAAATACAACCGCAAAACAGTTTTGATATCGCGCATTACAAGCCTCTTCTGTGCCATCGCATCGCTCTCCCGTTCGTGACTGAACAAAAGAGCGAGCGTGACAACCGTTAAAGCTTGCGTCGAGTGACGTTATCCAATCAGCAGACAGCCATCCGTCAACATTCCGGCCATGGCGGACAGCATTCCGGGCCGCCGCCCGTTCTGTCCGCCATCACACCGGAACGCTGTCCTTCATGCCGCCGGATTGCTGTCCGCCATCAGCCCGGAATCGTGTCCGCCTTGGGCCGGAGTACGCGATAACGACAGCGACCGTGCTCAGGTAAATATTCCGAACATCCGAACAGGCGGTAACTGAAAATCCTGGGTGTCCACTGGATGTTGCTCTAACATCGCTCCGCGTCAGTTAACGCGGTATGTCGGCCATTCTCTGCCCAGGTCGCGCCATTGTGAGATGCGATTCAAAACCTTTTCGTTGTCGATCATTTGCTCCACGATAAAGGCTTCGTCCGTGCAATGGGGAGCCTCCCCATTGTCTATGTTCAAATCGTTTCACGTTAACGGCGCGAGCTGCACTTGCGCGTCTGGGTACATACGATAGAGCGCTATTCTTCCGCTTCAGTGGTCAGCGTTCAATAGTGACGACGTGCGCTTGGATCTTTCCGTCGACAGCGCCGCGCCCGAACCGTTTGGCGATAGCCTCCGCCGCGATGTCGGTTGCTTCGCCAAGCCGTGAAGCATCGCGGGTCTCGATCTCATTTCTCAGCGGTGTTCCCTGACAGTACGCAATCGCCACAATTCGAGCGGATGTTGCGCGACTGCGCGCCGTGACCGTGTCAATTCTGGGTGAAGCGCCGAATGCGCTGTTTGCGATATCTCGCTCAATGATGCGATGGTCGTAATAACCGTGCGGCGTGCGCGCCATGAAGCGCGGCGGATCATTGGGGAAGACAGATTCCAGCGCCGTCGTCACGGTGTCCGCGAATTCGTTGTCCGCGATCCGATCCCATACGTTGAAAATGAAAACGCCTCCCGGTCTGAGCACTCGACGCACTTCCGAATACGCTTTGGACTTGTCGGGGAAAAACATGACTCCGAACTGGCATACAACGGCATCAAACGTTTCGTCTTGGAAAGGTAACTGCATCGCATCTGCTTGACGCCACTCGACAGGACGCTTGGTTCCCACTGCGGTGGCTTGGTCAAGCATCGCCTGATTCAAATCTGTAGCGACGATTGAAACACTATCGGGTAACACGGATGCCAGAGCACGAGTCACCACTCCCGTGCCGGCTGCAATTTCGAGCACACGAGAAAGAGACCTCGAACTTAAACGATTCACCAAGTCCGCCGCGTATGGCTCAAAGATCAGCGGCACGATATACGTGTCGTAGAACTTCGGAACTGAGCCAACAAAGACTTTGTCGGAATCGGGACTGCCCATAGTGATTGCCCTGTATGCGGTTCGATTGCGCTCTACCGTTACCGCCAACTCGCCGAAGCTGAATTCGGGGCGCTCTCCACTATCCGCCCTAGACTTGAATTCTAAAATTTGCCGTGAGCGCGTCCATGAGAGGCACGGCTATGCTGCAGTAAGTCTGACCTTGCCAACCGTACTAAGCTTTATGTTCTGTCTTGCCTGCCGCAGGTCATAGTTGCCTCCATTGCAAGCCAGCTTTCGGGAGAGCGCCTCAAAGCTTTGGAAAGACGAAGCGCCATCTCAGGACTGACCGCGCTAGTGCCGATAAGAATGCGATGTAAAGTAAACGCGGACACTCCCAACTTAGCCGCAAGTCCACGTGCGCTCAAATCGTTGGGCTTCAAATAAACCTCGGCAATGAACTCACCGGGATGAGGGGGATTGTGCATAGTCATTTAGTGATAGTCCTCGTAGTCCAAGATGTAGATGTGTCGGCTCTTGAACTCGAAAGTTAGCTTTCACAGTGAAACGTTGATGATCTGACAGAAGCCGGAGATTCTAGGCAAGGAATCGTCTACTACCACCTTGAGCGGTCTTTCCGCAACGCGTGCCGCAAGAATGGTAGCCACCAAATGAGGATTCTCCTTGGCATTGAAATATGCGTAGGTCGCTGGACAGTTGTTTGTCATGAGCCATGACGCCGACTGGAGAACATACATGATGCTTTCGTATCCGGTTCTCGTAGAGCTTTCAGTCTGGACCTCATCAATTGTGGCAGTTCGATATGCGGTTGCCGCAAGTAGCAATGTGCCCTGCGTCTTTGAGCTCTACAACCAACTCACCATTACGCATCATTGGGGTCAATTCAACAGTTCGCGTGGTTCCATCTAAAAGTGTTACGGTCTTCGTGTATCGGTCCGCAAAGCCGTCGCCGAACACAAAATTCTGTTGGATCTCATTGATAAAGACGGCGAACCGATGTTTCGATGGATCGAACTCTTCAGAATCCACGAGACGACCTCCTCTTGTTGCTAACGTTTCGCTTCAGACGCGCGTTGCTTTGAACGCGTGGCTCTGAAGGCGATTGTTAAAGCGAGGCATCTCTAAACGCACGAAGCACAGCGTTAACACGAGTTTGATAGCCTGCACCCTGTGCTTTGAACCAGGAAAGCACATCGGCGTCCAGTCGCAATGCGACCGAAGTTTTCGGAGCGGCAGGCCGCAAACCGCGTCGCACGATGCCGCGCACAATGTGGCGTACATCTGCTTCCGGATGTTCGGCGGAAACGACGATGTCTTTGTCCTTGAGTGCGCGCACGCGTTTCCAATTTGTCTTAGATGCTTTTAAAAAGGATTGTTTCTTCATTTCGGGTCACCTTTCGAAAGGAAATGATGTGAATCTGCTCAGTCGTCTCGGTATGAACAAGCGAGACAGCAACTCCGCCCAGGAAACCTAACGTAACGAAGCGCCGCTCTCCGTATGCGAAGCGATCATCCTCGAAGGTAAATGTCGGGCCTTCGAATACTCTCGATGCGTCACAAAAATCAAAACCATGAGCTTTGATGTTGGCCCGACATTTCCGCTTGTCCCAGGTAAAACGCATAGACGAACTGTATATACAGTCTGAAGGTTAGTCAATGAATTCCGTCGCGCTCTAACGCGATTCATAAAGCGCTGGCGAAGCGCGAAGCGATTTGCCAGTCGAGTGTGCAGCGCACACGGCTTTGATGCATTTGGGCGCTTTCTTCACAAGAGGATGACTCTACCAACGATGAGGAGTGCGACAGCGGCGCCAAAGATGATTGAATTGAGGTCGACTATGCGGGGCTTTGAGTTACTGCCTTGCATGTCACTAAGCGACCCACCATACAATCTGCGAAAACCAGCGCTTGCAAAGAAACAACCAATAACAGAAAAGCTGAGGGTGGCGGCGACACAAATGCCAAGATTGCGTTCTACGCCGGGCGACCAAAGAAGCCACAGAGCAATGACGCCAACTGCTGAAGTTGTTAGCACCTGAGTGACCACATGAAACCTCGCGTGGGCCGACCAATTGGGATTTGTTGCCTGGGTCTTATTGAAATCGGCGAAGAGTGGAATGACGCCATACATAAAAACTCCAATCGACATTAAGGTGAGACCGAGTGTGCGCATTTTATTCTCTGGCGTTTGAAGTGCCGCTTTGGAGGATTTGCGATTAGAGCGCCCAACGCTTTGCTTAAACCGACGCGAAGGAGCGTAGCTCCGAAGCGGTCGGTTGAGCGGAGCGAACGTATTTGATGCGTTAGGTTACTTCAAGCTGACTTTTGCAAGAGATTTAATTTCCTTGTCACATCGCGCGTTATCAACAGTATCTATATCTGCGCTCTTGCAGCTGACGCAAAAATTCAACGTCATTTTCAAGCAATACGCTTTACCTTTCTCAACGAGGATACTGCTACCCTTTCCAAATTTGCCAGTATCTGCTTTTATATTTTTTTCGCCTGGTTCTGTGGTTGCAATAAAAAATGAACCGTTCGGTAAAGAACCTGACAATACGCCATCAATCAATACATCATATTGATTCATAGCTCCGGCAAACGAACTGTCACGATAAACGAATATCGTCGCTTTACTTGGATCTGAATTCGTTAGCCCCTCATATTTACCGTCCTTTACCACGGGTGAAGCGCAGCCCACCAACTCGACCGCAAGAAAAAGTATAACTAGAGTTCTTAAAAATTTGAACTTCATAAATTTATCCTTTCAGTCTTATTAAACGTATGACTCTATCATTCAGCACTTAAAACCCAACGCTAAGAATAAAACGCAGGCGAAGCGCGAAGCGATTTGCCAGTCGAGCGCGCAGTGCGTACGAATTTGATGAATTTGTTAGAGCTCATTGCTTGAGCTCGCAAACGTGACCACAACGCGGGCATTCTGGCACTTGCAGCGACCAATGCAGCCATTGTCCCGCAGATTGCGACGTCATTGCATGAAACAGAATGCGGAGATTGCATTTCGGACAAGTGACGGCATAACCGAGCCAAAGCAGGGCGAGCAAGGCGACAAGCGCAGATATATTTCCGTACAGGGCCGAGTTACTAGCTGACGAGAATGCAAATGTCACTGCGACTATGCCGCCAACACCGACCACACAAAGCGCGGCTCGCACTTTGCGTTTGTAATAAGTGGCGAGCAATGAATTTGAATTCTTCATTCCGTGAGCTCTAACGCTTTGTTTAAGCCGACGCGAAGAAGCATAGCTCCGAAGCGGTCTGGTGCGCAAGGCGCACGCATTTGAAACAATTGTTGGGGACCGACGTTGAAGGTTGCTGATGTGTTTGCATGAGCGATGAGCTTACCGAATTGCTTTGATTCTTAAAAGCCAAACGCTGCGACAACGACAACCATTGCAACTCCGATTTGTTTTTCCGAGTGACTATGCCCGCAACGCATGATGCAAGCGACGAGCCGAACCGTTTTCATTTCCGAAATGTCTTACGTCGACGTGATGCGACGAGCTTGCAGCACACGCCAGCGCAACTGTTTCCGAATTTCTTGCGACCCCTATCGAAGCCGACACGCTTGAACAACACAACACTTAATGCACGATGCCAACCAAGATGCCTAAATCTCCGTGGCTTTTTTCTCCGGCTGCTGGTCCCCAACGTCGCGAATAAGCCGCGAGCAAAACACGTAGAGTTTTGCGAGTCGAGCGCGCAATGCGTGCGGGCTTGATTCGCTTGTTGGGCCTAAACGCCGACGATGTGTTCATAAAACCAATTGTCAAACTCTTGGAAGCCTTCAAACTCGAGGCCGAGGCTCCTACCGTTTTGAAGCGCACGAACGATCATCCAACACGCAGCGATCTCGAGACCAGCACTGAAGGTTGGCCCTGTTTTTTCTTGCAGGTGCTTCAATGCGTCCCTAGCTCGATTTTCCTCCGAGACGAATTCCTTCTTCTTCAACTCATTTCCATGAAGCATTCGGTAAAACTCCGCCATTGATTCGTATTTATAGTCCAAAGCCGATACGTCACCTTTTGCAGAAAGGGCACGGCCAAATATTTCCTCTGCCGCGCCTGCAAGGGTTACGGCCGACGAGTACTTGCTGAGATCAAGAAAGAGATCAAGAGCTGTGTCCAATTGCTCCTTTGCAAGAGCTACGCGATCATACGTCTGCTCACTCATATTGATTGGGCCCAACGCCTCCGCTAAACAGCGCGCCGCTTACGGCGCGTCGTGCTTGAGCGGACTGTTGGGCTCTGGCCGACGACAAGTGTCTTGCTTGCCGGAATTAATGTATATACGATAAATATCATGACTTACGACCCTGCAAAGCGGAAAAGCAACCGAGGCAAGCATGCAATTGACTTGGCCGAATGTGAACCCGTCTTTGATGAGCCGATGCTCACACGCGAAGATACGCGTCGAGCATACAGCGAGCAACGACTCGTAAGCCTGGGCAAGTTGAAAGGCCGGATTGTGGTGTTGGTGTGGACCGACCGCGAGGATGGTCCACGAATGATTTCCTGTAGAGAGGCAGAACCCCATGAACAAGAAGCGTACTTCCAAGCCTACCCCAAAAGGTAAATTGAGCACTGACGTGCCATATAGCGTACGCGACAAAGCCGCCGTTCAGGCGTTTTGGGGCGGCGCGATTGCGCATACTGGCATTGCCGAATTGCGCGCCAAGCGCGGCCGACCAAAGAAGGCGGAGCATGAACGCAAAGAGCAAATTGCATTGCGTTTGGATTCCGATGTTGTCGCATGGTATCGCAAGCTGGGTGGTGGTTGGCAGACACGCATGAATGCTGTGCTTAAAGCTTACAGAGATGCGACTGTTTGAATCAGTTGATATGATTCTTACGCCCAACGTTTCGTTTCAGGCGCGCGTTGCTTTGAACGCGTCGCTCTGGAAACGATGGTTAGGGTCCGACGGACTTCCGAAAAACATTACACCGAGCACAAGGCCAGCAACGACGGCAACAAGAACAGGAAGGGCAATGAACCACAACCCAGTGAATACAACGGACGGGCCTGTGATTTCAAACCAAACAGTTTGCGCAACCCACGGAACGGCGCACAGCAAGCTAATGCTTAGTGCACGAGACCGAACGACGCGACTCAGAGTAGCTCCGAACGCAATAGCTAATGCAGCAACTGGCAGAGCTATGTAGATGACTTGCACTAGAAAAAGAAACAGCTTTGGATAAGCATGCGCGAATGGCTGCGACCAAGAAGGTGTTGCCAACGCTGCGTCAACGCCTATGAGCTTAACTGCGACAACCAAGAACAAAGCGCCAAACGCAATTGACGCAAAATATTTCATGGTGTTCTCCTTCATTCTTAAACCCCTAACGCCCCGCATAAACCGACGCGCAAGCGCGTAGCGATTGTGCGGTCCGTCTCGAAGCGCTGGTTAGGTCTTTAAAATTGTTTGAGTTCGCCGGCGAAGTACGCGATCAGTTGCCTGCGTGCATCGCGAAACGTTGCGTCGTCGCGAACATACTTGTCCGGCTGCGATGGACGATATCGCTGCTTTTGCATGTACATGCCGGTAAGCGATTGACCATCGCCACGCAGCAAGAGCATGCCTACCGGCGAATCGATTTCGCTGTAATAGCAATGTTCCATCGCTAACCGCCTTGCGCCGATCCATTCCAGATATGTAGTGCCGCGTACGCTCGCCACGGACGCCACTTCTCGGACAACGTGTACAGCTTCTTTGGCTTGTCGATTTTCAACGCATGCAATAAGCCAAGATCCGAATGCGGAAACGCATCGGGATCGCCGAGTGCGCGCATGGCGATGTATTCCGCCGTCCAAGGTCCGATGCCGGGAAGTTCTTGCAATGCTAAGCGTGTCGTCTCGGAATCTGTGTGAGGATCAAGCATCACTTTTCCATCGGCGACTGCGCGTGCGAGAACACTCACTGTTTCGGCGCGCATACGCGTGAGTCCGCGGTCGATGAGTTGTTGCAGAGTCGCATTGGCGATGTCGTTCGCATCTGGAACTAAATGATCGATGCCCACATAAGGCGTTTCGATCTTGGCGCCGAAAGTGGTGACGAACCGTCCAAAGATCGTTGTCGCTGCTTTAACGGCGATCTGCTGGCCGAGCACTGCACGCAGCGCAAGTTCAAACCCGGAGATCGCGCCGGGAACACGCAATCCCGGCGTGCGCACGACGAGTGAACGCAATTGCTTGTGTGGGTTGAGTTGCGAGTCGATGACCGAGGGACTCGCGTTCAGATCGAATAAGTGTCGCAACCGCGATTGCAACTCGGGCAAAACCGGTAGAAGCGATTTCGCGATTTCAACGCCAAGCAAGTTGTCGCGAATCGGTTCGGCGGCAATCCAGCCAACATGTTGTCCGAGACGCACCGTGCGAATGTATTTGTCGCCGACGAGTCCTTCCGTGTTCATCGTGGCGCGACCCGTTAAGAAATGAATCAACGGCCGCCAAGCGATTGGTGGTCTGAATCCGAGTTTCAATACGATGCCGGTGTCTGGAGCGGATACGCGATGTTTGCGCAACGCTTGTGGATTTAACCGATACGACTGTTGAAACATCCGATTGAATTGCCGCACGCTTGAAAAGCCGCCGGCGAACGCCACATCGACAACACGCAGCGACGTATCGGTGAGCAATTGCTTGGCGAGCAATAGTCGTCGTGTCTGCGCAAGTGCAAGTGGACTTACGCCGTACTCGGATTCAATTACGCGATGCAATTGACGCGCGCCGATGTCGAATTCGTTAGCTAACTCTGCAACGCTGCGATCGGTCAGCGCTCCGGCATCGATTCGTGCGACAGCCGCGTTCGCAACGCGCTTTACCGAATCGATGGGCGCATTGCCCGGCGCAAGTTCCGGGCGACAACGCATGCAGGGTCGATAGCCCGCCGCTTCGGCGCTCGCCGCATTTCGGTAATACGAGCAACGATCGCGACCGGGCGTACGCACGGTACAAACAGGTCGACAATAAATTCGTGTAGTCGATACGCCCACAAAGAACACACCGTCGAAGCGCGCATCGCGAGCCTTGATGGCTTGATAACAATGATCGGGATCGAGCGACATGCGCGTAGAGTAGCTCTGCGCGAATCGAATGTCTGGCCGTTTTCGGACATCATCCCTGGTAAGACGAATTGTGCGCCGACAATAGACTCAATCACTGCGAATTGACGAGCCCCTCGCATCCATGACGACCGCATTATCCGGCCTTATCGTTACGGCTTCGGTTTCGTCAAACCCCGATGTTCGAGCATCGGTTCGATATTCGGGTCTTTGCCGTAGAAGGCGCGGAACATCGGTCCGTAGTCCTCGGTGTGGCCGCGCGAAAGAATCATGTCGCGGAAACGTTGACCGTTAGCGCGCGTCAAACCGCCGTGTTCCTCGAACCACGCGTAGGCGTCGTCATCCAACATCTCGGTCCACAAATACGCGTAGTAGCCCGAGGCATAACCATTGGCCCAGATGTGCAGGAAATAGCTGGAACGATAGCGCGGCGGCACATTCTGAAAATCGGTATGGGTGATCGCGAGCGCTTTGGTTTCGAATGCATCGACGTCTTGTTTCGGCGCGTTGGCGGACAGTTCATGCCACTGCATGTCGAGTTGCGCTGCCGCCAACAGCTCACCCAATGCATAGCCTTGATTGAATGTCGCGGCGTTCTTGATTTTATCGACCAGCGTCTGCGGCATCGGTTCTTTAGTCTTGTAGTGGATCGCGTAATGTTTGAGCACATCGTGATTGAGCGCCCAATGCTCGTTAAACTGCGATGGGAATTCCACGAAGTCGCGCGCCACGTTAGTGCCCGATACCGCCGGATAAATTTGGTTCGCAAATAATCCGTGCAGTGCATGACCGAACTCGTGGAACATGGTCGTCACATCGTCAAAGGTAAGCAACGCCGGTTGACCGGGCGCGGGCTTAGTGAAATTGGCGACGTTATAAATCACGGGCTTGGTGTGTAGCAGTTTTGACTGGCCCACAAAGTTGCTCATCCACGCGCCACCGCTTTTGTTATCGCGCTTGAAGTAGTCGAAATACATTAAGCCGAGTTGCGAACCGTCTTTGTCGAACACATCGAACACGCGCACATCCGACTGATACGTGGGAATATCGTGACGCTCTTTGAACGTGACGCCGTACAGTTGATTGGCGGCAAAGAACACGCCGTTTTGCAAAACGTTGTTAAGTTCGAAATACGGTTTGAGTTGGTTTTCATCGAGATCGTATTTCGCTTTGCGCACCTGCTCCGCGTAGTGTTCCCAGTCCCACGGTTTAAGGTCGAAATGTTTGCCGCTACGGTCGATCATTGCTTGAATATCGCCGGCTTCGCTAGCCGCGCGAGCGGCGGTTGGCGGCACAAGCTGCGATAGAAATTTGTCGACCGCTTCCGGCGTCTTAGTCATCTGATCGTAGAGCACATAGGCGGCGTAGTTTTTATAGCCAAGCATTTTTGCTTTCTCGGCACGAATTTTCGCCAGCGTTGCAATCTCACTGCGAGTATCGTTGGCGTCGCCTTTTTCGGTGCGCGTCCAGGAACTGTCGAAAAGTTTTTTGCGTGTGTCGCGATCGCTCAACGAAGTCAACGCCGGTTGCTGCGTCGTGTTTTGCAACGGAAGTAAATATTTTCCTTTGAGACCGCGTCCTTCGGCATCATGCGCGGCGGTCGCGATCTCCGCGTCGCTCATTCCGGCGAGTTCGGCTTTGTTGGCTACGATCAACGCGCCTGCCTTGGCGCCTGCAACCAGCTTCTGCTGAAATTCGGCTTGCAGCGTTGCATCCTGCTTGTTGATTTCACGCAATCGTGTCTTGTCGGCGTCCGACAAATTGGCGCCGGCATGAATAAACTGCATGTAGTAAAGAGTAACGACCTGCGATCCTTCTGGATCAAGGTGCAGCGCGTCGCGGCGATCGTAAATGGCCTTCACGCGAGCAAACAGTTTGGGATTGAGATAAATCGCATCCTGATGAGCCGCGAGCTTTGGCGCTTCGGCGGTTTGCACCTTATCCAATGCGGGGTTGGTGTTGGCCTGAACAACACCGAAGAATGCCGATGACACGCGATCGAGCATGCGGCCCGATTTCTCCATTGCGACGATGGTGTTGTCGAACGTAGGCGATGCCTTGCTGTTTGCGATCGCTTCGATCTCAACAAGATGCTGCTTCATGGCTTGTTCGAATGCGGGTTGATAGTCGGCGTCCTTAATGCGATCGAAAGGCGGTGCTTGTAGCGGCAGCGTGCTTTCCGATGCGAATGGATTCGTTGCCGCGGCGAAAACTTTGGCCGGGAATACGCTAATAACCGCCGCCAGTACTGCGACGATATGGAAATGCCTGAAAAACTGCTGCATGAAAGCCCCCTGATTCGATATCTGCCGTAAACGCTCTAACTGCCTTGCGGGGTTGATTTGCGCTAATACCAAGCGACATGCGCGAATAGTGTTGTGAAGAATAGAGCCTCTTGTTCGGCGAAGCTAGTCCAAACCAACGTCGCTTATTTGATGCCGCGACACCCCGGCTTGACCAAGCGTGCCCGCAATTCATTCGGTAACATCGGCGCATCCTCGACGGTAGTCACACGCAAATCGATACCCATAGTAGTTGGCGATCGCAAGCCCGCCGGCGACGCTGGTGAATGGATCATGCGCGGCAACTTTGTCGGGAAACATAAATTCCAGAAGGTCTTTGACGGCTACGATGAGCGATGAACCGCCGGTGCGAATGACCAAGGTAATGTCTGTGCGTTGCAAGTGAACGCTCACCAAAAGTGCGTCGATCAGGTTCTGCAAGTTCGTTAACTCGTCCGCGAGAATGTCGTTGAGTTGGGTTCGCGTGAAAGGAATGCGCAAGTTCAGCTCCGGAATATCGATGACGGTTTCAGTACGTTCTGAAAGTTCCGCCTTGGCTGTTTTAATTGCTTGAAAACAGTTGTAGCTGTAGTTGTACGAGATCAAATCGTTGAGTCGTTCGAACTTAACTGCGCTCGGGCCGCCTTGTGCGATGGCGTCCATCACCATCGTCTTGGTTCTGTTTTGATTGAGCATATGCGTGATGGGCCAGTTCAGCAATCCGGACTCGAACTCTTGAAACGGAAACGGCGTTTCGACCGTGCGGCCATCCACCATGCGTGCAAAGGCGTCGCCTTCGCCAAGGAGGGGAAATAAGAGTCTCTTAAAAATAAGTTGATCGATACGGTTGCCGCCCAAACCGATGCCGTCGGTCGCTAGTACATTGAAATCGATGCCGGCATATTTGACGACGCTGAGATCTAACGTGCCGCCGCCAAAGTCCACGGTGAGTGCAATGCCATTCTCGCCTGGCGGTTCACGCCACAAGAAACTCAACGTTGCCGCGACGGGTTCGGGATAAAATTCGATGTCGTGAAATCCCGCATGCTCATGCGCCTCCAACAAACGCCGCAATGCAACTTGGTTGCGCGAATCGTCATCCCCTTCAAAGTTCACCGGGCGTCCGACGTGAATACTTCGCACTGCGCATTTCTTTGCGTGTTCGATGGCGTCGCGCATCCGAACTAGAATGGGCGTCATCAGTGCCACCAATCGGTACGGTCGATTGAAGACCGTTAAGCGATCGATGCGATGATCTCCCAATAGACGCTTGAGTCCATGAAAGAGGCGGCCGCGGAGACCGCGGTCGATGAGCTGACCGTAGATTGGATTTCGCACGGTGTCCAATGCGCTGTTTGATTCGCTTAGTTCACCGCCGCCCAACGAAGTCGATGCTTCGCCGATAATTTCCGCGACCAACTCCACGAGCCGGCCGCGATTCTCTTCGACGTACTGAGTAATCGCCGCCGATCCCGTCATTGCCGCATAGTTGCGATTGAGATGAATGGCAGTCGGCAACACCGGGCTCGATCCCTCGATCGAAACATAGTGAAGCGACGTTCCGTCAAACCAAGCCGCCGTCGAGTTAGACGTACCAAAATCCAAACCAACTCCCATCATCAACTCAACCTCTCAGGTCATGCAAGCGCTTCGTGGCCGCGAATAGTATTCGATTGGCTTAGAAGTTGGGAGCTAGATGCCGACGCGCAGCGTCGTTTGTTGGCGTTGTGGTTTTGAAATCGATTACGACGTTGAATGACGTAATGCATGGTGCTTGCGGAGAGTTCACGTCGACACTATAGTGGCCAAATGGGGACTATACTAACTACCAAGATTTCGAAAGCACGAGCACAGGCCACGGCGACTCCGCAGAATGTCATGGAAAGGCGCATTGCCGACGGCATCAAGAAACGTCGTGAGGCGCTTGATTGGTCGGCGAACGATTTAGCGGAACGATCCGGCGTCAGTCGCGCCATGGTATCGAAGATCGAGCGGCTTGAAGTCAGTCCGACTGCCGTGTTACTCGGTCGTTTGTGCAACGCATTGGGAATCACGTTATCGAGTTTGATTGCGAGTGCAGAGAGCAGCGCCGGTCCTCCGATTTCGCGAGCGGACGAACAGCCGGTGTGGCGCGATCCGGATACGGGATTGCTGCGTACGATGGTGTCGCCGCGTAACACGAATTCCCGCGTGGAAATCGTGCACGTTGAATTACCGAGCGGCGCCGAAGTGAAATACGACGCACAGCGTCATCCGTACGATCAACACCTGCTGGTGTTGCAAGGCAAGCTCACGTGGAGTTCCGAGAGCGATGAATTCGAGCTGAGCGTGGGCGATTGCATTCAATCGCGCATCGACGTTGCGCATGCGTTTGCCAATCGCGGCCGCAATGCGTGCAAGTATCTGGTCATCATCGCGCGTTGAGCGCGCAAGCGATTTTAAAGAATGAATACGACGCAATCTAATCTCGTGAAATTGAAGCCAATGCAGTTGAATATTCGCGTGGACGATTTATCCGATCCGCGAATTGCGGAATTCTTGGAGGATCACTTAAAGGACATGCGTGCAACATCGCCGCCGAAAAGTATTCACGCACTGGATTTAAATGGGCTTAAGAAACCGGAAATCACTTTTTGGACCGCGTGGCATGAATCGATGCTGATGGGTTGCGGCGCACTCAAGAGGCTGGATGCAGAACATGCGGAACTTAAATCTATGCGCACTTCGCCGCAGCATCGACGACAAGGATTGGGTAAATCTATTTTGAACTTCATCTTGGACGAAGCGCGACGTCGCGGCTATCGCCGCATGAGTTTGGAAACGGGCTCGATGGCGTTCTTCGAGCCGGCGCGTACGTTGTATCTGAATCACGGTTTTGTTTTTTGCGAACCGTTTGCAGACTACAAATTGGATCCCAACAGTGTTTTCATGACGCGCAACTTATGAAACTTCCTCACACACTCCCGAGTAGGAGAGTCTCTTGAAATTTGTCGAATGTGATTTGCAGTCGCACGGTACGGCGATTCTGGAAATCTTTAACGAGGCCATCGCCAACTCAACGGCGCTGTATGAATACAAATTATTTCCGCCGGAAAAAATGACTGCGTGGTTTGCAGAAAAACGCGCGGGTAACTATCCAGTAATCGGTGGCGTTGATGCAAACGGAACTCTGCGGGGCTTTGCAAGTTACGGCGTATTTCGAGCGCGACCGGCTTACAAGTATTCGGTGGAGCATTCGGTGTATGTCCACAAAGATCATCGCGGCAAAGGCATTGGTCGAGAATTGTTGAAACGCATTATCGACGCGGCGCGCGATCAGAACTATCACGTCTTAGTCGGCGGTATCGACGCCGAAAACAAAGCGAGCATTGAGCTACACAAGCAATTCGGCTTTATGTATTCCGGAACAATCACGCAAGCGGGGTTCAAGTTTGGCCGTTGGTTGGATTTGGTGTTCTATCAGTTGACGCTGAAGACGCCAGCCGCGCCAATTGACGGTTAATCGCTTGGTACTCCGGGTCCATCGGGCGGAAACGCGATGAACGCCGGTAGTTTCTCCGCTACCGCAGAAAACTTCCGCAGCGCCGGATAATCCGCGGCAACAACACTCTCCGCCACCATCATTTGCGCGAAACGCCATGCGACCGCAATCGTCACACCGGCCTGCGATGTAGTTGCAGGCGTTTGTCGAGCGACTTCACCTTCCAGCAGTTTGAATGCTGCCAGCAACTGGCCGCGAACGCGCGTGAGCCAAGGCTCGTGTTGTTTTTCCGCCGGGCGCAGGTTGCGTTCGTACACAATTTGCACGGCTTTCTCGCACGCGGCGAGCGCAAGACCGATCAATCGCAGCGCATGCTGCCGTTCTTTGCTATTCGACGGCAGCAAACTTTTTTTCGGACCGGCCATCGACTCTGCGTAGTCGATGATCAACGTCGAGTCCATCAGCACCTCACCGTCCTCACAGACGAACGACGGCGCTTTGACAACCGGATTGATCGCTTGAAATTGCTCGAAGGTCGAAAATACGGATACCGCTTTGTGCTCAAACGGAATGCCAAGCAACTCAAGTGAGATTGCCGTGCGCCGTACGTAGGGCGAGTCGAGCATGCCGATGAGCTGCATGTGAATAGCTATTTCGCGAACTACGGAGCGACGATTGGCAGCACCAATGCTGAAGGGTGCGTTTTGTCGAAATACACGGTGTTCTTCGCGACTCGGAATTTCGGCGGCTCTCCAGGCGCGGTGCCGCTGTTGTCGTTGACTTCGAAACGCGGTGAATTGCTCGATGTCACGTGCAACGCGATGCGATGACCTTTTTCGAACAACAGCGACGTCGCCCACAAATCGATGGTGACTTTTTCCGGTTTGCCGGGCGTCATCATCTTTACGTCGCTCGCTTTCATGCGGCCGTGACGGTAACGCGCGCGAATCGGCGCATCGAGCACCAGTGCTTCGTAACCATCGGGATACACGTCGACCAACTTCGCCATGAAATCCGTATCGGGTCCGTCGGTCGCAACCCACAGTTCCGCGCTCACTGGGCCGGTGATGGCGACCGCTTTAGTCAGCACAGGGGTATTGAAGCGCAGGTAGTCTTCGCGTTTGCCGACGGCGCGTTGATCCATCGGGCCACGATCGAACATGAGATTGGCGCCGCCAAAAGTTTTCACGGGATTGGCCGGATCGAATTGGTAACTCTGACTTGCGTCTTTCTTTGTCGGCATCTTCGTTGAAAGCGCGAGGCCATTTTGCAAGTAGTAACGCGTGGTCGTGCTCTTCGGCGGCCAGATGTCGGCGGTGCGAATCTCATTAAGCGGACTCGGATGGCCCTTTCGTGCGGCCGCCATGCGGTAGTAGCGCACCGGCGGCTCCTTCATGATGCCGTTGTCGATGCCTTTGAGCCAATAGTCGAACCAACGAAGTTCCTGATCCGGTCCTTTGCTCGGCGCAAGCAGACTACCGCCGTTGGGATATTCGAGATCGCCGCTTAAAGGCCCGTGTCCGATTGGCATCATCGATAACTTTTGATTGCCTTTCGCGCCGGGCGCGCCATGGTATTGCAGATAAATAAAATTCTTTTGATTGCCGATGTTGAAGATGTCGTACCAGCCGCCCGAGTTGTACATGGGGATATTTACTTGATCCAAATGTGTGTGGTATTCGACGTCGTTCCAACGCGCATCCCAGATCACGCGCTTCGCAAGCGCCGGTACTTGATCGCCCGCGCCCTGACCCGTCATCCAACCGACTGTGTCTTTGTCCTTGAGCACGCCGCCCATGAACGTGACTTCCTCGAATCGACTGTACGGCGCGACGATGACATACGCCGCTTTGAGCGATGGTGGTGCCGCGGACGCCGCAAGATTCGCGGTAATTCCCAGCGCCGATGCGCCGGTCATACCAATCTTGCCGTTACTCCACGGTTGCTTTGCCGCCCACTCCACTGTGTCGTAACCATCGGCGCGATCGTCAACGAACGGACGATACTCACCTTGCGAGTGACCTTTACCGCGCACGTCTTGCACGACAAAGGCGTAACCGGCGGCGATGTACTTGCGCGCCGCGCCACCCGACATTCGCCCGTCCTTGAGATACGGTGTGCGAGCAAGCACCACCGGCCACGGTCCAGTTCCATCGGGTTTGAATACGTTGGCCGCGAGTTTGACGCCGTCGCGCATGGTCGCGAACTCTTCGGAGTGTGGAATTGCCGGTGCGTTGGCTGGTGCGTTAGCGGGCGCCGTCGGCGGCGTCGCTTGTTGACCGAGCGCAACGCCGAAAGCGCTGAACGCAAATGCAGCGATCAAACTGCGCACATAGCGCAAACAGGATTCGCGATTCATAAAGATCCCCCAAATAAGAAACTCATCATTGTCGGGCATTCGCAATTGTCGGACATTCCCTTGATGCTACGCCTGAAGACGGTTCCTCGGTAATCCGATTGAAGAAAATTGACGTTAAAGGACGCTATCTAGCTAGCGAGTGCCGCGCCGGTCCATGGCATGCACCCAACGTCCCGAATGAAAACGCCAAATCAGCAGCGAAGCTTTGAGGATGTAGTCGCCGATCATTGACGCGTACACCCAAACCACCGGCAATCCGGCAAGAACAAAGATTGCCGACAGTCCACAGCGCATCGCAATCAAACCGGAAAACGTACTGAAGAGTGGGAAGCGAGTATCGCCCGCGCCGCGCAACGAACCGCCGATGGCGAAATCGACACCCAGCAACGGCAGCATCGCGGCAAGAATGTAAGTCAACTGAGTTGTGTAATGCACGGTGAGTTTTTCGTCGCCGAGAAAGAAATGCGCCAACTCCGGCGCGAAGTACGAGACGATTGCTCCCAAAGCTGCCATCGATGTCATCGCTAATGCACAAGCGCGCCAGCCGCTGCGTCTTGCTCCATCGATGTCGCCGGCGCCCAAACTTTGTCCGACTAAAGTCGAACCTGCGATGGAAAAGCCGACACCGATGACCATTCCCATGTTGAGCATGTTGACGCCCACGTTGTAAGCGGCGAACGCTTCGGTGCCGTAAAAGTTACCGATCAACATGAGAAACGCGAAGAACCCCATTTGTAGTACGGCTTGTTCCAACGTCGCGGGCAAACTGAGTCGGAATAATGTTCGTAAGCGGTGCGCTTGCGATCGCAGTTCGCCGAAAAATTTTAGTGTGAGTTTTTGCTTCATCCAAAAACCGATGAGCACCGCGCCGCTCAGTGTTAGCGACAATCCTGTTGCAAACGCAGCGCCGGACGCCCCCATCGCCGGTGCGCCAAAGTGGCCGAAAATAAACGTATACAGCAGCGGCACATTGATAACGTTCACCGCTACGACGAACGCTAGCGGAGTCCACACGTTACCCGTGGCTCGCAAAGCGCCGCACAAAATAATGTCGACGGCAAATCCGGCGATGAAGATCGCCAACCAAAAAATGTTTTTAGCGGCGAGCTGAGTAGTGATCGCGTCGAGTCCAAACAAACCGGCGATGTGCGTCGCGCCGATGGTCCCGATTAGCATGATGACGATGCTAGCTCCGCCGGCAACGATGACCGACGCCATCGCGACTCGAGCAGCTTCGTCCTTATCGTTGGCGCCCCAGGCTCGCGAAACGAGCGCGGACGTTCCCACAGCGATCGCCGTGAGTATGGCCTGCAACGCGAAGAACACACGCTGACTGACACCGACTGCGGCGACAGCTTGCGCGCCCAAGTCGCCGACGAACTTGGTTTGAATCATCGTGACGGTGGAAAAAAGAATGTTGCCGGCAATCGTCGGCAACGCCAACTGCAAAATGCGCGGACGGGCCATTCGCGGCGGGTGACTCATGGGTGTGGGTTGGCCTTAGCGCCGAGAACATATCGTTAGGGCGATACATAGTAGCGGAGCGCGCGGTATTTTGGTGCGACTTTGCGGACGTTCCGACTCTAACCCGAATGCAGTAAAC
>JAYTQU010000370.1:0-7200 GCA_043746555.1 Pseudomonadota bacterium
CAAAGCGGTCACGTTGGCCAGTTGCACGGTGCGTTCAGGCGGCGAAACCAGCGCGACGGTGACAGCCATGTATGGCACCGCACGCACTTCGATGTTGAACATTCAGCCCGCAGCCGATCGATTGACCCTGATGCCCGATCAATTGGTCGATGTGCCGCGCAGCGCGGGATTGCCGTCGTTTACCCAGCATTACCATCAGCGCTGGGCGCGCGGCGCGTTTCCGTTCTCGCGCGCAAAGGACTCGAAAATGAGTGTGTACGTGCGCTATCGAGATGAAGAAGCAGCGCCGCTAACGGAAACGCACGCCATTGCGTTGATGGATGCGATTCCAAGTCCAGCGCTGGCGCTGCTCGAAACGCCGAGCCCAGCGAGTACGCTCAGTTGGACGCTGGAAATGCTCGATCATCAATACGATTTCGGCGTCGACAGATGGTGGCGTTTGGATGCGGCGGTGGACGCGGCGGCGGACGGTTACGTCGCGCATTCAAGTCAGGTCGTAAATCCCGCGGGTCGCGTCGCGGCCATCAGTCGACAGGTGGTTGTCGTCTACGGATAAAGACTCGAATCACAACACGCGAAACACCCGCACCTGCACCACCAACGGTTGGCGACTAATGACATCCACGGTTCCGATGAAAATATTTTTGTTCAGCCAGTCGTACGAGCTGTTCGTCGGCGCTTCAAATTCTGGGGCCGTACGTACATAAACTTTTTCGGCCAAAGGGGGATACGCCGCGATGCCACGATTGCATACGGAAATATTGATACCGTCTTCGGTTTGGATCGTATAGCGAGCTTCGATTTCCAACACGCCGTCCGATCGTTGCAACTGCCAGTCCGCTCCGCCGGGCAAAACACGCCCCTTGATATTCGGCCCCGAAAACTCGCCGCCCGTGATGGGAATAAGCTGACGTTTGCCGCGTTTGCTATCTCCGATCGCGACCAGCGGGTCGCACGTTACGCGCGCTTCGAAGACAAATTCGGTTTGCAGCGGTGCAATGGCATTCATGTGGGTATGATAGGAGATGTGCTGCGTGAAGTGTGCTGCGTGATGAGCAGGACAGCGAACATCCAACTCACATTCTTGCCCATCACCGATTACTCATCACGGGACTTCGCCATGCAATACATCAACCTCGGTAACAGCGGCCTTAAAGTTTCCAGATTGTGCCTCGGCTGCATGAGCTACGGCGCAAAAACCGAGCGCTGGCCTTGGGCGCTGGACGAAACGCAAAGCCGTCCGTTCATCAAACATGCGCTTGAGCTTGGGCTGAATTTCTTCGACACGGCCAACGTCTATACCGAAGGCACCGGCGAGGAAGTACTCGGTCGCGCACTCAAGGAATTCGCCAAACGCGACCAGGTGGTCATTGCGACAAAAGTTTTCGGCAAAATGGGCGAAGGCCCCAACGATGTCGGTCTCTCGCGCAAACACATCATGTCGCAGATCGATGCCAGTTTGAAACGGCTAGGAACCGACTACGTCGATCTCTATCAAATTCATCGTTGGGATACTCGCACGCCGATCGAAGAAACGCTCACCGCATTGCACGACATCGTAAAAGCCGGCAAAGCGCGCTACATCGGCGCGTCGTCGATGGCTGCCTGGCAATTCAGCAAGGCTCTCTACACCGCCGAACAACTTGGCCTAACCAAATTCGTCTCGATGCAGCCGCAGTACAACTTGATTTATCGCGAAGAGGAACGCGAGATGTTGCCGCTGTGCGTCGATCAAGGCATCGGCGTGATTCCCTGGTCGCCATTGGCGCGCGGCTTTCTTGCCGGAAATCGCGGCAAAGATGGCGGCACCCAGAACAATATCACGGCCCGCTCACAAACCGATGCCTTCGCCAAACATCTTTACTATCGCGATGATGATTTCGCCATCGTCGATAGACTAACGACCGTCGCCAAAGCGCGCGGTTCGACCAACATCAAAGTCGCGCTCGCATGGTTGTTGACTAAGACCGCCGTTAGCGCACCGATTATTGGAGCGACTCAACTCAATCACTTGGATGACGTCGTGGAAGCACTCAATATCAAGTTGAGCGACGAGGAAATCAAACAACTTGAAGAGCCGTACAAGCCGCATGTGGTCAGAGATCGGTAGTTGCATCGTCCATAGCGCAACGCGTTAAGCAAACATATGAAGCCAGGTCGAAACGATCCGTGCCCTTGCGGTAGCGGAAAAAAATTTAAACAGTGCTGTTTGCAAGTCGCGCAAGCCTCAATGGATTCGCCGCAAGAGATTGCGTGGCGGAGATTGCGTCGTGCATTAGACGGATTTCCGCCGCGCATGTCGGAGTTCATCATCGACACTTACGGTCGGTTCGCGATCGACGAGGCGTGGGAGGAATTCTCGATTCTAGGCAAAGAGCCTATCGACCTGGGGACACCGCACGCCGGTGTGTTTTTCCCGTGGATGTATCACGCATGGATTCCAGACCCGGCGGTACTGCCCATCGACGATCGTTTGCGCGGCCTGTCGCCTACGCAAGTTTTTTTGCGGCGCAAAGCCAAGCAAATGGACGTGCTTATGCGGCGCTATCTTTCTGCGTGTCTTGAATCGCATTTTAGTTTCTACGAAGTATTGCGGAGCGATTCAAATCATGGCATGCGATTGCTCGATCTGTTCACGGGAACGGAAACCGAAGTGCTGGAACGCTCCGCATCAACTGCGATGCGCGCCAGCGACATTCTGTACGCGCAATTGGTTGCCTGCGACGGAGTCGTGCTTTTGGAGGGTTGCGCGCCATGCGCGATTCCGCCGATTGGCCGAATCGACGTGATCGAGTTGCGTAAATTATTGAAACCGCACCATCGGGACCTCAACGAAACCGATCTAAAAAAGTATCAACTCGATTTGCGTGCGCTCTACTGGCGGCTGGTCGATCCGATCTTGAATCCGCAATTTCCCGAACTGCGCAATACCGATGACGAAGCGCTGTCGATGCAAAAAGTGATTTTCGATATCGACTCGGCGGAAGAAGCTTTTCGCGCACTGAAAGAAATCTGGCAAGACGTGGCCGAGGACCACTTGCGTGCGTCGGCGGATTTGGATGGCAACGGACAGATCGCGCGCATCGAGTTCGATTGGCGCAAGCAAGGCAATAGTAAGCATGCATCGTGGGAAAACACGGTATTAGGAAATGTCGAAATTCAAAATAAGCGGCTAATTGCACAAGTCAATTCGGCAGAACGCGCGGAACGATTCAAGACAATCGTTATGAATTGTTTGGGCGATGGTGCGCGTTTTCGCGCGACCGAGGTTCAATCGGTGGAGCAAATGCTCGCCAAAGCGAAATCGCAACGCCCTTCCCGCGACGAAGAATCGGCGCGCTTGATGGACAACCCGGCAATACAAGCTCAGTTGCGCGAATATCTCACTAGTCACTATGAAAGCTGGCCGAACGAAAAACTACCCGTCCTGCATGGCAAGACCCCTCTGCAAGCAGTCAAAACCCGCGATGGCCGCGAGATGGTCGAGGCCCTGATCGCACAAATCGAACGCGGCAGCGTGCGACAACCCGGATTCGATGCGGCGATTACGCAGCGGCTGCGACAACAATTGGGATTGGCGTAACGAGACATCGATGTTCGAACAAGCATTCAAAAATATCGACGACATCCAAGAAAAGAATCGCTTCGAGATCATCCTCGCGAATCCGCCGTTTGGCGGCAAAGAGCGCAAGGAAGTTCAACAGAACTTCCCATCAAAACCGGCGAGACAGCGTTTCTGTTTCTCCAGCACTTCATCAAGAAGCTCAAAGCCGGTGGACGTGCGGCCATCGTTATCAAGAACACGTTTCTATCCAACACCGACAATGCATCGGTAAGTCTGCGTAAGAAGTTGTTGGAGGAATGCAATCTACACACCGTGCTCGATTGCCCAGGTGGAACGTTTTTAGGTGCGGGTGTAAAAACGGTTGTGCTGTTCTTTGAGAAAGGTGCGCCCACTCGCAAGATTTGGTTTTACCAACTCGACCCAGGCCGCAACATGGGCAAGACCAATCCGCTGAACGATGCGGACCTTGAAGAGTTCGTCAAACTGCAAAAGGGTTTTGCGGATTCGCCAAAGTCGTGGAGTGTGGATGCAAAGAGCGTAGATCAATCAACGTTCGATTTGTCGGTGAAGAATCCGAATGGTAGCGACGTGGTTGCGCATCGCACGCCAGAGTTAATCATGGCGGAAATCGCGGCGCTCGATGCGCAGAGTGCGGAAGTGTTGAAGAACATTCGAGGCTTGTTGTGAGTCGTTTGTTCTCCATCCGACTCCGTCATTCCCGTGCTTTGTTTGAGAGCCATTTGCAAGCAGCTCTGACGAAGCGCGGCGGCGAATGCGTTGAGGAACGGCTCGGTGATTTAGTAACGCGGCTTACAAACGGCTACGTTGGTCCAACGCGGAGCATTTACATTGAGGCCGGAGTTCCATATCTCCTTGCCCGGCACGTTAAGAATAATCAGCTTGCGTTCGACGGCAGAACATTCATCTCCGGCGAGTTCAATCGAAAGAACAAGAAATCGATGCTGAAAACCGGCGATGTTCTTTTGGTACAAAGCGGTCATATCGGGCATTCGGCTGTTGTCACGGACGAACATGAGGGGCATAACTGCCACGCGATGATTGTGATTACACCGATCAAAGACGTAATGACAGGCCCGTTTCTTTCGTTGTACTTCAACTCGTCGGAAATGCGTCAAAGGTTCGAGACGATTCGGTCGGGCTCAACCGTCCCACACCTAACCTGCGGAGCGGTTAAAGAACTCATGATTGTGCTGCCATCATTGTCAGTGCAGAAACGTCTTGTGGAAGACTCGCAAGGGTTTCAGGTAGAAACCCAACGCCTCGAATCCATCTACCAACAAAAACTCGCCGCACTCGACGAATTAAAAAAAAATCCCTGCTGCACAAAGCGTTTGCGGGCGAGCTGTGATGGCGTCTTGTATCGTCATACCCGCGCAGGCGGGTATCCAGCAAACAATATTCAACTGGATGCCCGCCTGCGCGGACATGACGGCAACACACACTAGAAATTGGACTGGACTCCTGACCACGATTCAGTTGAGGACAGGCTCTTTGCAGGAAAGGCGAAAAGCTAAACCGCCCTGTCATACCCGCGAAGGCGGGTATCTAGTTGTAGTATTTCTGCTGGACTCCCGCCGGCGCGCGAGTGACGGAGGAAGTGATGTGATACGCGCCCAAATCGTGATCGGTTACTTGATGGCCTCAACCAACAGTTGACACCAGTTGACACGATCAGCACACTGCGCGCCGTGGAAAAGCGACTCAACATCGACGCGTTGCGCGACGCGCTGAAAGACAAAGGATTGAACGCTGCTGCCTTGGCGCAGAAACTTGATGTCTCGCGCGAAGCCGTTTCTAAGTGGCTTAACGGCGAATCAATTCCACGTCCCGACAAACTTTTGCGTTTAGGTTCGTTGCTCTCAGTCGGCTTTGGCGACTTGATGGTTCGCGACGAGCCGCATGCGCCCGTTGTTGCATTCCGCAAGATGAAAGGCACTAAGACCAAGGATGGTCATTACGAACACGCGAAGGAAATGGGTCGAATGTTGGAGCAACTTGTTTCTCTGCTGCCCTTCAATACGATGAATATGCCGCCGACGCTAAAGAACCCGTCGTGTGACTACGATTATATTCGTCGCGCCACGGCTGCTGTACGTGCAGACATTCATGTTGAACTAGACAAGCCAATCGATTTCGAGCATTTGATCAAGCGATTTGGTGAGCTGCAAACCGTGTTGATTCCGGTGTTGTGGGGCGCAAAGCAGCGTCATGAAAATGCGGTACACATCTTTTTGCCAAAGTCCCGCACGACATGGGTTTATCTCAACTTGGATGTGAATATCCACGATTTTAAATTTTGGATGGCGCATGAGTTAGGTCATACGTTGACACCGGACTTGCACGGGGACGACGGCGAGGATTTTGCCGATGCGTTTGCTGCCGCGTTGTTGTTTCCGCACGAGCTGGCAGAGCAAGCCTATAAAGAGATGCACGGCAAGTCTCAACAAAGCCAGCTCAAGACGATCAAGACATGGGCAGAAAAGCTAGTGACCTCGCCGTATCACGTTTACCGTCAGGTGAATGAATATGCACGTCATCTAAAGCTTAGTGAACTGGCGTTGGGCAACGTGATCTTTGCCGTTACAACTAAGTTTAACGAAGGCTACAAAAACGTCGCTGAAACTCTGTTTGGCGAAGAGCGCCCTGCTCCCGCCGTGTACATCAAGTCTGCTCGGGAGAACTTCGAGACGCCGTTCTTTGAAGTGCTTGGGCAATACCTTCGCAAGAGTGATCGCGGACCGGGATTTGTCCAAACGGTGCTCGATACTGCATTACTCGATGCTAAGGCGATTCATGCTGAGCTTAAGTAGTGGCTCAGCGCAAAATCCTGCTGGATACCAACAGCTATCTGCGGTTAGCTAAGGATATTCATCCGCTGCTGATTAAGGAGTTTGGTCCAGACGCGTGTTGCCTGTATGTGCTTAAGGAACTTGACGACGAGCTAAATGCCAACCGCAGACTGCAAACACAATTTGAGTGGGCTAACGAGCCTGAGTATCGGGAAAATCGAAAGAATCGCTTAGCGGTCAGCCGCAAGGAACGGACGGCGATTAACGAGTCCTTCTCATTCATTTGGGAACACGTGCAGACCGAGCAACCGGGCCCATCGAGAGTCGATGTACTACACCTTGCACATGCGTATGCGCTGAAAGTGCTGCTAGTGAGCGACGACCGCGATCTGCTGGCGGTAGCGAAGACGTTCGATATCCACGCAATAAAATCCCTGGATCTACTGAAGATGATGGTGGACTGTGAGCACGTGACTATAGCGAGAGTAAACGCCATTGTTGAATTCTGGCGCTATTGGAAAGACACGCCGGCCGACCTTGATAAGGACTTTGAACGACTGTTTGGTGCGTGACGTTTCCGGGCGATGAGTCATTCTCGATTCTCGACGCTACGGACTAGATGAGGTTTCGCGTACACTTCGACGCGTCCCCAATAAAAACACTCCTTCATGAACGAAGCCGAAACTCGCGCCGAGCATATCGATCCTGCGTTGAAAGCCGCTGGTTTGGGGCGTGGTGCGCAGTTGGCGATTCGGTACACCTATTCGACTAACGGACAAGCCATCTATCGCATTGATATGGAGAGCGGCAAGGAAGGCGCTGTGA
>JAYTQU010000371.1:0-4738 GCA_043746555.1 Pseudomonadota bacterium
AATATCGCTTACAACTTATTGAAGATCACCGTCGGCAACGGCATCGCCATTGGACCTATCCTGCTTGGGTGCGCGCAGCCCGTACACATCTTGACGCCATCGACAACCGTGCGTCGCATCGTCAACATGACCGCACTCACAGTGGTCGATGCGCAAAGCGGGCGCACAGCGCGAACCGGATGATCGCCAACGGACTTTGGCTGCTGGTATTCATCGCGGCCGGAGTCGTCACCGGTGTGCTGGTGACGCGCCGCGCTCGGTTTAAGCAACAGGGGCAGTTATCGCTTAACGAACAATACTTCGCGGGTCTTAACTTCGTTCTGAATGAAGAACCCGACAAAGCGCTGGAAGTGTTTCTGCGCATGGTCGAGGTGGACAACGAAACCGTCGAGACGCATTTGGCGCTCGGCAGTTTGTATCGGCGTCGTGGCGAAGTGGACCGAGCGATTCGCATTCATGAAAACATCATGGCGCGACAGTCGCTCAAAGACGAGCATCGCGAACATGCGATGTTCGCCCTGGGCGAGGACTATTTTCGCGCCGGCTTGCTCGATCGTGCCGAATACATGTTTCAGCGTCTCACCGAACGCACCGGTTGGCGAACGACGGCGCTGCGTTATCTGCTGCGAATTTACGAACAACAAAGCGATTGGCAGCAAGCCATTGCCGCATTTCGACAACTAAAAGAGTTGGCGTCGCCCGAGCATCCTACCGCTATCGCGCATTACCTTTGCGAGCTGGCAACGCAAGCCAGACAGCGTGGCGAGCACGATGTCGCGCTCGACCTGTTGCGTCAGGTGCGCGAGGAACAGCGCAATTTTGCGCGCAGCGCGTTGCTCCGCGCCGAGCTGGCGTTCGATGCCGACAATGCGGAATTGGCGGGGCGATTGTGTCAGCGCGTGGTCGAATTGCATCCGCAATTATTACCGCTGGTCTTGCAGCGCTTTGCATCGAAAGCCAATACGTCCAGCGGCGCGCTGTTGTTGCAAAGTGTTCGGCCGTTAGTGCGGGCCGATTCGACAGTTCGCGCGATGTACGCGTATTCGGGTCTAACGTCAGGTCTCGAACACGAACCGTTCGTATTGCAATGCCTCGCCGATTTTGTGCGCGAAGATCCCAGTCTCAATGAGTTGGTGCGCGCGTTGGCGAAGGATCCGATGGAGCTGAATCAGGCAGAGTTACGCGCATTGGCGAGTGCCTTGGCGCAAATTCTCAAGCGCGGTCAACGCTATCGCTGTGTGGACTGCGGACTCGGGACCACCGCGCACTTTTGGCAATGCCCCGGCTGCCGCAGTTGGGATGTCCTTGCGCCGCTTATGCGCGTGGAACTTGCGCCGGTGGCGCGCATGCGATAGCGGCAAATCTCGGCATTTGCAGCGCTAAATTGACTATCGGAAGCGCGAGGTCTGCGACACACTGTTCGCGCTGAATGAAAATTTATTAATTCATTGTTCTTTAAGGAGGAAGTTATGCGAAAGCCTATTCAATCGCTGCTCGTCACGGTGTCGGTCATATTCGGAACCGTCTTGTCGGTCGCCGTATGGGCGGGACCGGTCGATATCAATCATGCCGACGCGGTCACGATCGCCAAAGAGCTGCAGGGCATTGGACCGGCGCGCGCCAAAGCGATTGTCGAGTATCGCGAAAAGCATGGCGCTTACAAGTCGGCCGACGATCTGAGCAAGATCAAAGGCGTCGGCGTCAAAGTGATCGACAAGAATCGCGCGAATATTCGGCTCGGTGAGGTCGCAAAGAAGTAACCGCAAGCGTGACGGCGGGAAATCGCGAGTAAGGATGTTCGAAACTCCATCTCGCGAGCTCCCGCGCCCACGCCTTCGAGCTTCGTGGGGTATCATCGAGCCTCTTGTTAAAAAGTCGAAGGGCCGGAGGCGCGTGAATGACTGCGAAGATTCTAACAGCCGTGTTTCCCGTCGCGGGCCGCGGTACGCGGTTCTTGCCGGCGACCAAGGCAAGCCCCAAAGAGATGCTGCCGATCGTCGACAAGCCGTTAATTCAATATGCGGCCGAAGAAGCCTTGCAAGCCGGAGCGCGCAAGTTGGTGTTTATCACCGGCAGTTCTAAACGCGCAATTGAAGATCACTTCGATACTGATCACGAGTTGGAAGAGGCGTTGCAAGCACAGGGCAAGCACGATCTATTGCAAACGCTCAAAGACATCGTGCCATCTTGGGCGACGTGTATTTATATTCGTCAACCATCGCCGCTCGGTTTAGGTCACGCGGTGCTGTGCGCGCGTCCGGTGGTCGGCGACCAACCTTTTTTTATTCACCTTGCCGACGACTTGATCGACGCCGAGACGCCGTGTCTTGCACAGATGGCGCAGCTGCACGCGGAGCGCGGCGTCAGCGTGCTGGGTGTCGAGACTGTGCCGGCAAGCGACACGGATAAGTACGGCATTGTCGCCACCGAAGATCGCCAAGGTCGAGTGAGTCGTGTGCGACAGATC
This sequence comes from Pseudomonadota bacterium, assembly GCA_043746555.1. Taxonomy (GTDB): domain Bacteria; phylum Pseudomonadota; class Gammaproteobacteria; order Steroidobacterales; family Steroidobacteraceae; genus CAZQYC01. The sequence goes on from JAYTQU010000371.1 coordinate 2,468, forward strand.
GTGGAAAAACCTCAACCGCAGAATGCGCCGTCGAATTTGGCGGTGGTGGGGCGATATCTGTTAACGCCCCATGTATTCGACAAGCTGGAAACCACGGGACGCGGCGCGGGCGGCGAAATCCAACTGACCGATGGCATCGCCGCGTTGTTATCCGACGAAACGGTATTGGCGTACGAGTTCGAAGGAAAGCGCTACGACTGCGGTAGCAAGCTTGGGTATTTGCAGGCAACCGTTGAATACGCCCTGCGGCATTCCAGTCTGGGCACCCAATTTAGTCTATATCTCAAGCAATTGACGAAAGAACTTCAGTAGGTTTTGAAACTCGTCGCGCCTTCAAATGGCTTGCTAGCCATGAGCTCGGCGATTCGCGCCACGCGGCGTGTGCGGCGTGTCGGCGTCGAGTTCATTGCCGACCCCGCTGCCAATCTCGTAGTCGTCGAAGTCAGAAACCAATTCTGCGGTATGCCGTTCCTCGCGGAATTTCTCCAATCGCCGCCAGGCCGGATCGCCGGTCTTTGGAGTGGTTCGCTTTCGCTTTTCGAAATCGCGGAATAGCTTATCCACATCGAGGTCTTCGCCGCCCACCAAGGTAGCGTCGTCGTCAACGACGTCGTCGTCCTCTTCATCGAATTCTTCGGACTGCGCTTTCTCGTTCATAGCACGCCCCGTTGCATGGCCTGGAGGTTCTGGTACTACATCTGAAACTAAAGTATCGGCACGACGACGGATTTATAGAGCGATTCGATTCGATGTGCAACTGCGGCGGTCGAATACTGTAGCGATACTGTGAGCTGCGTCCGAATGACCCGGTTAATCGCACCCGGCGACATCGCGCGGAGCGCCTAGCGACCCACCAAGTCATTGAGTTGGATGATGGGCATGAGCATTGCAATAACGATTAAAAGTACGACGGCGCCCATGGCAATAATCATCAATGGTCCTAGAAGCGCGACCAGGGTTCCGAGGAGGGACTCCATCTCTCGTTCTTGATTGGTCGCCGCGCGGTCCAGCATTGCATCCAATTCGCCGCTTGATTCGCCGCTGCCGATCAAGTGAATCATCATTGGGGGAAACATGCGCGTCGCGCCCAACGACTTCGCAATGGGCGCTCCCTCGCGCACGCGAGCGGCTGCGAGATCGACCGCATCGCGCATCGGCAAATTGGAAATGACTTCGCCGGCAATGCGCATCGCTTCGAGCACCGGGACCGCGCTGGCGGTTAACGTCGAAAATGTCCTGGCAAAGCGAGTGGTGTTATTGCCGCGAATGATTTTGCCGAGCAGCGGCAGGCGCAGTTGCCATCGATGAAAGCGGCGCTGCGCGGCGGGATCGCGTAGCCACCGTTTGAATAACACAACGGCCAAGATAATGCCGACGAGAATCCACAGACCCCAGTGCCGAACAAAACTAGAAAACCAGATCAGCCCTTGCGTCAGCAACGGCAAAGCATGCTTCGAGTGTTCGAACTGCTTTACGATGCGCGGAACGACGTACGTCATCATCATAACAATGATGCCGCTACACAACACGAACAACACCACCGGATACAACATGGCCGCCAGCGTGCGACTGCGCAGTTGTTCGCGCGCCTCAGTGTAGTCGGCCAATCGTTCGAGCACCGTGTCCAAATGCCCCGATTGTTCGCCCGCCGAAACGGTGGCGCAATACAGTTCGGGAAACGCGCCGGGGAATCCACCTAAGCCTTCCGCCAACGAGTGTCCTTCGAGCACTTTGCCGCGCACACCCATCATGATATTGCGTACCCGCGGATTCTCGGTTTGCTCTGACACCGCAAGCAACGATTCGTCGAGCGGCAAGCCCGAGTGCACCAGCGTAGCGATTTGCCGTGTGAGCAGCGCTAGATCCGCAGCGGAAATCCCGCGACGAAAAGAAAATCCGGCGCGATTGCGCGCGCTTTCTTGCTTGCTGACTTCGCTCACCGACATCGGCAGCAAACTTTGATCGCGCAGAGTCTGGCGCACAGTACGCGCAGTGTCGCCTTCGACGACCCCTTTGCGTTCGCGTCCGGCGGAATCGACCGCGGTGTATTCGAAGGCGGGCATTAGATAGGCCGTAGGCTGCAGGTTGTGGGCTGTAGGTTAGTTCTACTTTGTCAGTTTGGGAGCAAGCGATGCGGCGCAAGGCGCAACGGCCTGAAAAAGCGCAGCGTATACGGCAGTACGTGAGTATTTTTCAGACCGGTGCAACGCCGCACCGCGCGCTTCAGCGCAACCTGACAGAGTAGAATTAAGATCGATCTTGCATTTTAGT
>JAYTQU010000372.1:0-7136 GCA_043746555.1 Pseudomonadota bacterium
CAATGTCCAACGACTCCGCAATCGCCAATGCGGCTGGAATGACTTGCGCGTTGGGATGGACCGGCGCGGCGTCGTACGTGTCTTCGAAGTCGAGAGCATGCGCCATCGAGCCATTCGCTAGGGCTGCGAGCGCTGCCGATGTTTTGAAGCCGTAGCCTAGAACCGTCGCCTCCGATTTTGCATGCGACTCCATTGCTAGTTGCGCAAACGCGTCGCAACCCTCCCCTAGCCCGCTCGCGCCCAGCATCACTCCGAGGGCGTCGAGTAACGAGTACTTCGTCATTTGCACGGCACGCGACGACAGCTGTTCAAATTTTGCAGCGGCGATGTGTTCGGCGATGGCGTGCGAGAGTTTCATGGCTCTTTAATATGGCTCTTCGACTATGCAATGACCACTTCGTTGCCGTCGCGCTGGTACGTAGCGTTGAGTCCCGCCATCTGTGTGACACCTTCCAAATAATCTACGACCTCGGCAAAGCGCGGATCGCTTGCAACCAACATTTCGGGTTGCGACTGTCGGTTCACGTACGCCGGTATCAACGCAACGCGCTGCACTTTGCCGCCGGCAATGATGCATTTCGCTACGACTGTGCGACGCGCGTCGGCGGGAAAGTTATAGGAGCTTTCAAAGTCCGGTTGCCAGTTGGGATGCAGCGATTGAATTTCTTTGAAGCCTTTGCTCTCCGCGTGCGCTTTGTCCATGTGAAGATCTACCGCGAAATTGCAGAGGCTATAAATGATGGGTTTACCTTTGTAGATCTCGACGCCCTTCAATATGTGTGCATGGTGGCCGAGAATCACGTCCGCGCCGGCATCGATGGCGGCGCGCCCTACCTCTGGTTGGTATTGCGCAATCATTGCCGGTACAAAGTGAATGCCCCAGTGCAACGACACCATGACGACATCGGCTCTTTGCTTCGCCTTGCGAATATCGTCTTGCAAAGCTGCCAAGTCATCGCGATTGGCGAACGTGTGAATACGAGACGGCGTACCCGGTTGATCGTGTTCGATTTGCTCGTACAATGTCCACGCTCGCATCGGTGCGCAGCCTTGACGATTTTCCTCGGCCCAATAACCCATCGGCAAGATTGAGCTGTAGGCGAGAAATGCAACGCGTTGTCCTTTGGTTTCGATGATGACGGGCTCACGCGCTTCTTTAATCGTCGCACCGGCACCAACAACATTTAGCTTTGCCGCCTTGAGCGCATCGATAGTGTCGAAGAAACCTTCCCGCCCCCAATCCATGCAGTGATTTCCCGCCCAGGAAACGACAGTAAATCCCGCGCGCTGCAACGCCTGCGCCGCAGTCGGATGCGTACGATCGGTGTGGCGAGCTTGCGGCAAACGCGAACCGTGCTCGGTAAGATTGATTTCCAATTGACAAAAAGAAATATCGGCTTTCGATAATTCGCCGCGCACGTTGTCGAACAACGTGTCCGGATCTTCGCGGCTCGGCGCGACATCGCCTACGGCGTACAAAAGTATTTCGTTGTTAGCGGCGCTCACATGTCGTCTCCTAGTACAGCACACACGCCACTTGATGGCCGTGCGCGACTTTCTTTAACGCCGGTTCACCGATTGCGCACTCAGCTCGCGCATGTGGACAGCGTGTACGAAATCGGCAACCGGAAGGTGGATCAAGCGGACTCGGCACTTCGCCGCTAAGCGGAGGCACCTTGGCAACGGCATCCGGATCGTCAGGTAAGCAGGCGTCGAACAATGCCTGCGTATACGGATGCAGCGGCCTTGTACAGACTGCTTCGCTCGTTCCGGTCTCGACGATCTTGCCCAAGTACATCACGGCAATGCGGTCGCTCATGTATCGCATCGTGGCCAAATCGTGCGCGACAAACAAATAGCTGAGACTGAAACGAGCTTTAAGGTCTTTCAGTAGATTAAGAATCTGCGCGCGAATGGAGATGTCCTGCGACGACACCGCCTCGTCCAGAATCATTATCTGCGGTTCGGAAGCTAGTGCACGAGCGATGGCGATGCGTTGACGTTGACCGCCGCTGAATTCGTGAGGATATTTCTCCGCATCGCCGGCATGGAGTCCCACCATGTGTAGCACTTCCGAAACACGTTCCGCGACCGCTATCTTTCCTAGCGAAGTATTCACGCGAAGCGGTTCACTGATGATGCGCTCGACGCGCATGCGAGGATCAAGCGACGAGAACGGGTTCTGAAACACCGGTTGCACTGCGCGCCGATACTCGCGTCGTTCTGGTTCGCTCAAGGATTGTAAATCTCGATCCTTGAATTGAATGCGCCCTTCACTTGGGATCAAAAGATTAAGCAACAACCGCATTAGCGTCGTCTTGCCACATCCCGATTCACCGACCAATCCAAGTGTTTCGCCTGCTCGTAATTCGAGACTAATTCCATCGACGGCGCGCACGATGCCCCTCTCCAGAAAGCCGCGTTTGACGCTGAAGTGTTGACTCAATTCCTTGGCTTCCAAAAGAGGCGCCGTCATTTGCGTGGATACCAGCAACGAGCAACATGACCGTCGCCCAAGGATTGCACCGGCGGGGTATTGTCGTGACACTTCGCTTGCGCTTGTGGGCAACGCGATGCAAATCGGCACCCATTCGGACGTTCGTCGACTTTTGGCGGCGATCCAGCAATGGAGATAAGCCGTTCGGTCTTGGTGTGTAACCGAGGAATGCTATCGAGTAGCGCCTTGGTATACCAATGTGCCGGCGCGCGAAAAATATCTCGTACCGCTGCCGATTCGACAATCTGCCCTGCATACAGTACGCAAACACGATCGCACATCTTCGCGACCACACCGAAGTCGTGTGTGATAAAAATCATTGCCATGCCGGCGTCGCGCTGTAAGTCCTTTAGTAGATCGAGATACTGCGCCTGCAATGTAACGTCGAGCGAGGTGGTCGGCTCGTCGGCAATCAATAGACGCGGTTCGCAGGCGAGCGCAATCGCGCCGACCACGCGTTGCTTCATACCGCCGCTCATCTGATGAGGATAATCGTCAACGCGCTGCTCGGGCGCCGGGATGCGCACGCGACGCAGCGCTTCAATCGCACGAGAACGACGTTCCTTCGGCTTGCATCGAGCATGCACGGCGAAGGCTTCTTCAATTTGTTTGCCGACGGTGAACGCGGGATTGAGCGAAGCCATGGGATCTTGCAAGATCATCGAGATATCGCGGCCGCGCAATTGTCTAAGTTGCACATCGTTCATGCGCAACACATCGCGATCCTCAAGCAACACTTGGCCGGAAGTGAACGGCCTCATCGAACGCGGCGTCAATCTCATTAAAGCGAGCGCAACCGTGCTTTTTCCGGAACCCGATTCACCGACGATGCCGAGTGTCTGACCGGCATGCACATCGAAGCTAACGTCATGCACCAAGTTGAACACCTGTTCATGACGTTTGATCCCGACGGTCAGACTTTTGACTTGCAACAAAAGTGTGCTCATTGCATTAGCCGCCCAACTCGCGTCGCAATTGCGGATTGAGTGCGTCGGTTAATGCATCGCCAAGCAGATTTAGCGCAAGCACCGTTACAAGCACCGCAAGACCGGGAAAAAGACACAGCCACCACGCGGAGACCACGTATGAGCGTCCATCGGCAATCATCGAGCCCCAAGCAGGCCACGGTGCCGGCACGCCCACACCGAGGAAGCTCAACGAGGCTTCCATGATGATGACCGTGCCCACTTGCAAGGTGGCAAGAACGATCAACGATCCGGCGACATTCGGCAGAATGTGATTCCACATGATGCTGAAGGTGGAACAACCAGCAGTGCGCGCGAGATCGACAAATTCTTGAGCGCGTACTTTCAGCGTTTCGCCGCGAGCCATGCGCGCGAACTGCGACCACAACAACAAGCTAATAATGATCACAATGTTGATGAAGCTCGGCCCAAACAACACACCGAACAACAATGCAATGAGAATCACCGGCAGCGAGATCGCAAGATCGACGACGCGCATAATGATCGTCTCGACCCAGCCGCCCACATATCCGGCCACTATGCCTAACGTTGAGCCGATGCAGCCGGCTACCAAGATCGCGAGCGCGCAGACGGACAATGACGCACGGGCCCCGTATAACAAGCGACTCAGAATATCTCGGCCGAGGACATCGGTACCCAAGGCGTGCATCCACGCGCCACCCTCTTGCCAAACGGGCGGCATGAGCCGATCTTCCAATTTACCGATGAGCGGATCGAACGGCGCCAGCCACGGCGCAAAAATCGCCGCAGCAACCAAGAGCACCACAATAATCAGCGCGAATGCGACCAGCGGTTTGTTGAGCAGCGCCTTCATCGACTAATTCTCGGATCGAGCCAGGCGTAGGCGATATCGACAGCAAAATTCGCCAGCATAAAAATAGCGGTCATGACCAACACAACGGCCTGCATCACCGGAAAATCGCGACTTAAGATCGATTCGTACGCGAGCCGTCCGATGCCCGGCCACGAGAAGACTGTTTCGATTACGACGGCGCCGGTAATCATGGTCGCGAAGAACGCACCCATATACGTAAGCACGGGAATGAGGCTGTTGCGCAATGCATGTTTCCATATCACGGCCGTTTCACTGACGCCTTTGATGCGCGCGAGCTTGATGTATTCGCTGCTCAGCGCGTCGATCATGCTAACGCGCACCAAGCGCGTCACCGCCGCCACGGTAAACAACGCCATCGACACCGACGGCAAAACATAGTGACGCCAATCGCCATACCCCGACGTTGGCAACCAACCCAGCTGGATACTGAAAAAATACATTAGAACGATGCCAAGCCAAAAGACGGGCACGGACTGACCGAGCAAAGCAATCACCCGCGCGCCGGTATCGAGCGCCGTGCCTCGCTTGACGGCAGCAAGTACTCCAAGCGGAATGCCCAATAGCAAGCTTAAGACTAAGGCGCAGCCCGCAAGTTTGAGCGATGCGGGTAGACGATCGGCAATCAGTTGCATCGCCGGCTGGCGATCTCCCGTTACGGAACGTCCCAAATCGCCGTGCGCGGCATGACTGACAAAAACCCAATATTGTTTAGGGAGCGGTTGATCGAGTCCCAGTTCGCGAGTGAGTGTGGCGCGATCTTGTGGCGTTGCGTACTCACTGAGCAGCAACGACACTGGATCGCCCGTTAAGCGCCCGAGCAAAAACACGATGACGCTCATGGCCAGCAAAGTGCCGACAACTTCGAGTAGCTTTTTGGCGATATAGCGCAACACGGTTTGATCTAGTGCCGGCTTTAATGCTTGCGGCGCGTGATTCGATCGATGTTGGTGCCCTGCTGACTCAGCGCGGGCCAAGATTCGATCCTGTTGCTCATTCCATAAGGCTCGTTCGCAAAGCCAATGAATACTGCACTGGCTTCCTCACGTAAATATTCGCCAAGTTCGGTAGTGAGTCGCGCCCGTTCGTTCGGATCGAGCGCATCGCTAATGCGTTGTACTCTCGCGTCGGTTTCGGCGTTGGCGTAACTCGCGAACACGCTGGCCGACATCACGCTCGCTTGCAGTCCCGGTAACGTGCCGGAAAACGCAAGCCCACGATGCGTCCATGCAATATTGGTGGTCGCACCGGTGGTCCATGCACCACGCAGTGTTGGCCAACTAGTCGGCTCGATCTTCACGTGCACGCCCACTGCTTGCCAATAGGCCGCAGCGGCTTCGGCGACAATTTGCAATTCGGCGCCGGGTGTCGTGGTGTAGGTTCGCAATGTTAGATCGAATCCGTTTGGGAACCCCGCTTGCGTCAATAGCTCGCGCGCGCGTTTGGGATCGTAGTCGTAAGGTGGAATTCCTTCCCATTCGGGCGCCGGAAAGTCCGCACCGACAATCGACGCTTGGCCGTGAAAAATCGATTTGACGATCGCTTTCTTATCAAGCGCATAGTTGAGTGCTTGTCGAACTTGTTTCTTGGCCCACGGCACGTTGGGATTGGAAAACTTCGTCGTCAGACCGCCAAATCGAATGACTGGTGCCCAATTGTGCCGCACATACATGATGCGCAAACCGGCATGCTCAAGCGCTTTGATCGAGTCGTAGTTGATGGGCGCGAGATCGGCTTCGCCGGTTTTTAGCATCGCGGCGCGCGTGAATTCTTCCGGCACGGCGCGAAACTGAATGCGTTTGAAGTCGGGATGCACGCGCCAATGCGCGGCTGCGTTCTTCACTGCGCGCACCGTGATCGATACGCCCGGCCGATACGATTCTAACTCATACGCGCCGGTGCCGATGGGCTGCGCATCGGCGAATGCATCGCCTTTGCCGGTCACATAGCGCTTACTCACCATCGGAATAATTTGTCCATTGGACAAGTAGCCGGTAATGAAATCGATGTCGGGCGTTTTTAATGTGATGACGACTTTGTATCGCTCGGGTGCGGACACATCGGCAATCGATTTGCGCAACGGCGACGACGGACCCGCGATGGATTTAGGATCGCGGATGCGATCAAGCGTGTACTTCACATCGTCCGCTGTAAATTCGCCCCAGCCTTGTTGAAATTGAATACCTTTTCGTAGCCACAAGGTGAACACTTTCCCATCTTTCGACATTTCCCAACGTTCCGCCAATCCCGGCTGCAACTGCATGGTTGCCGGATCGAGATACGCGAGATATTCACAAATCGTGTCGAGATAAAACTTGCGCCCGGTGCTGCCGTTCCAGGGCAAAAAAGTGGCTTCGCTAAAGGTGGACATCGCGACGACAAGCGTATCGGGATCGCGCGGCGCTCGCGCGCAATGACTCACACCCACCGCGAGCAGCACAATCGCAATGCCGCGCCTATATCCCATGCAACGCTTTATAGCCTTCGCCTTTGCCCCGCTCGCTGGCACTTATTCCTCGCGACGATTCGTAATTTGTTCCGCGATAATAAATTAAGCGTAGCTTAGTGTTGGCCCTTCGTCGTGTAAATTCTTGTACCTTTCATGGTATAGCGATTACAGTTTCCCGCTACAACAGTGTCACTTGCGTCGCCAAGTGCATGCGATCGCCTTTGGCGGAACTCAGACTGATGTCGGTCTGTTGATTGCTACTCAGACAGCGAAAGATCACATTGCTGGGAAGATAGAGCGGTAATTTAAATTGCGTGTCGATTTGAATCGGCGCCGACGGCAGATGCAGTGCAGCCTCGCCCAAACTGCGCG